>JANPGJ010000634.1:0-20862 GCA_031423955.1 Burkholderiales bacterium | reverse complement strand
CTCGGCATCACGGTACCGAAATCGGTGCTGGTGCGTGCCGATCAGGTGATCGAGTAACATTTTCGAGCACGTCGAAGCAGGGCCAATGGTTCAAGGAATAACCGAGGTGACCCTGGAGATTGTGGACATGCGAATCGACCCGATGTTCGCGCGTGGAGGAGCCGATGAACAGACGTGACACCGTGCTTGCAATACTCGCGCTCGGCACAGCGCCATCGATTCTGCTGGCGCAGAAGCGCACGGTGCGCATCGGCGCTCTGGGCCCGCGCAAAAACTCGGTGTTCTTGCCGCGCGCCCTCAAGCGACTGGCGGAACTGGGCTACGTCGAAGGCAGGAACCTTGAATTGATCTACCGTTCTGCCGACGGCCTGCCGGAGCGCTTTCCGGCGCTTGCGCGGGAATTGATCGAAGCGAAATGCGACCTCATCTTCGCGGTCGGCGCCGAGGCGGCGGCGCGCGCCTTAGTCGACGCCAAGACCCGTATCCCGGTGGTTTTGATCGCGATCGACTATGACCCGGTGCGGGCGGGCGTGGTGTCCAGCTTGCGGCGGCCGGGTGGCTTGGTGACCGGTGTGGTTGGGGAGACGCTTGCACTTTACGCCAAACGCCTGGAATTCATGCGCGAGATCCTGCCCAAGGTGAGTCGCTATCTTGTGCTGAGCGACAATTTCACCAAATCCCAGCTCGAATTCAGCGTCGAGGCGGCCCGAATGTTGCGGGTGGAACTGGTCGTCGAAAGCTTCGGCGCCCCGCCGTATGACTTCGAAGCCGCATTCGCAAAAGGTCGTGGCGCGCAGGCCGGTGCCTTGATCGTCCTGACATCGCCGGCATTTCTGGATCAACGCGACAAGATATTTGATCTGGCGATGAGACACAGGCTGCCGACGACGACTGGCGCGGACACTTACGGAGATCGTGAAATTCTTTTCTACTACGGCGCGAATCTGGACAAGCATATCGCGCGGGCCGGCGATATCGCGGCCGCCATTCTTGGCGGCAAGCCGCCGGGCGAGATTCCGCTTGAACTACCGACCGATATCACGTTGATGATCAATCTCAAGACCGCCAGGACACTCGGCATCGCGGTGCCGAAATCGGTGTTGGTGCGTGCCGATCACGTGATCGAATAGCAGGTTCGTGGGTGACACCGGAGTACACGGGCGTGTCTCGACCAACGAGGATCAGATGAACAAGCGCGATGCCGTATTTGCTTTAGCCGCGCTGGGCGCGGCGCCCCTGACCGCGATTGCCCAGCAGCCAGGCAAGATTTGGCGCATCGGGATGCTGCGCCCCCGTCCTATTCCTGATCTTGACGAGGCATTTCGGCAAGGCCTTCGCGAGCGCGGCTACGAACATGGGCGCAACATTGTCATTGAGTACCGCTGGTCTGACGATAACGAGAACTTTCGCGCGCTGGCAGCCGAACTGGTTCGCCTCAAGGTCGATTTGATCTTGGCCGGCGGCCACGACGCGATCCTGGCAGCCCAAGCCGCCACCAGCACGATTCCTATTGTCATGATGCTCGGCAATGACCCGGTCCGTATGGGGTATGCAAAGAGCCTTGCACGACCCGGTGGCAACATCACCGGCATGTCCGCCATGGGAGAGGCATTCGACGGCAAATGGCTGGAATTGCTCAAGTCTGGACTGCCCATGGTCACGAATACCGCCGTCCTCACCAGGTCCTCGGGTCCGAACGCAGAGGCCCGTGTGAACGAAATGCGGGACGCGGCGCGAAAACTCGGTTTGAAGCTACTGTTCGTGGAATCGCGGCGCGCTGAAGATTTCGAAGACGCGTTCGCGGCGATGAAGGCAGCGCGCGTCGGCGCGCTTCTGGTCATGGGAGACGCGGGATTCACCGCCGAGCGCAGGCGGCTGGTTGAACTCGCAGCGCGCAATCGACTGCCGACGATGTACGACAACAAAGCGTTTACGGAGGGCGGCGGCCTGATGTCCTATGGGCCTGACTTCGCGGACATTTTCCGCCGCACCGCAGGGCACGTGGACAAGCTGCTCAAAGGCGCGAAGGCGGCGGAACTTCCGATCGAGCAGCCGATAAAAATCGACCTGGTCGTCAACCTCAAGACCGCCAAGCTGCTCGGCGTCAGCTTTCCGCCAACGTTTCTGCTGCGTGCCGATCGGGTGATCGAGTAAACATTTTGAGCAAGGCGAGGCATGGCTGAAGGTACAAGGAATAACCGAGGTATACCCGGATCTCCCGGACATGCCATTCACCACGATGGGCGCGCACAGAGGAACCGATGAACAGGCGTGACGCCTTGCTTGCCCTCGCTGCGACCAACGCTATGCCGTTCGCCGTCCGTGCGCAGCCGGCAACCAGGCCGGTGCGGATTGGCTATCTCTCGATGACCTCGCCCGAACGCGACCGGCAATGGGTGGCGGCACTGCGCGAGGGGCTGCGCGAGCTTGGATACGTCGAAGGCGAAAAGTATGTTCTCGAACAAAGGCATGCGCCAAACGATGCGGCGCATGCCATGGAGGCGGCCGGCGATCTGCTGCGGCGCGATGTCGCGCTCATGCTTGTCTATGCCGCGCCGATACTGCCGACCTTGAAGACACTGGTCACCGGCATTCCGATTGTCACCCTGGGGCATCCCGACCCGGTCGGCAGCGGCATCATCGCCAGCCTTGCGCGGCCCGGGGGCAATATCACGGGCCTGACCGACGGTCACGCGGAACTTGCTCCCAAGCGCCTAGGCTTGCTCAAGGAAGCGGTTCCCTCCGCGTCGCGCTTCGGGGTGTTGTTCAATCCGCTCACCGCGCATGCCGCGCGGCAAGTGGAGTTGCTGCAAGCGGCGGCCAAGGAGCGGGGATACAAGATCATGCCGATCAAGGTCGAGCGCGCGCACGATATCGAGCGTTCGTTCGAGGCCATGCGCAAGCAGCGGATTCAGGCGCTGATCCTGGCGCCTGATCCAAGCTGGGCCGCCGGCCAGGAGCGACGCATCGCGGATCTGGCGATCGCGCAGCGGCTACCGACGATCGGCTCGATCGGGGAGTGGGCGGCGCAAGGGCTGCTGCTGGCCTACGGTACGGATTTCGGGCAGCTTTGGCGAAAGTCGGCCACCTATATCGACAAGATACTCAAGGGCCGCAAGCCGGTTGAACTGCCGGTTGAATTTCCGACGCGCTTCAACCTGGCCGTCAACCTGCGAACCGCCAGGGTGCTGGGCCTCACGATTCCGCATTCGATCATGCTGCAGGCGGAAAACGTGATTGAGTAAGGTCGCCCCGCCGAGGCCCGGGGCACAGAATACCGATGCCATGAAGCGCATTTTGCCTATCGGTAGTCGATGGCCCTTGTTGAAAAACCTCACACCCACAGGCGTGAATTTGTGCGAGCCTGTTTCCACAGGAAAACCGTTATCATTTTCAGTGCTTCGGGTATTCGGGCAGGAGACAGGGTGATTGCGTTATATAAGGAAAAGGTGCTTGCATGACTGCGCGTCGGAAGTTTCTGCTTGCGACTGGCACCGCCATGCTCGCCGGGCCACGCTTAAGCGCAGCCCAGACCGCCGGGCGCAACTACCGGGTCGGCTGGATGTCCGCAACCGACTCCTTCAAGGAACCCTACACATTGGCGTTCGTCCAGCGCCTGGCGGAACTGGGTTTCGTCGAGGGGCGCAACCTCACGCTTGAAAGGCGCCACAGCGCCGGAAATCTCGAGAGGTTGCCGGCCTTGTCTGCCGAAATCGGCAAACTGAAATGCGATGCCTATTTTGGCGGTGGCGGCGAAGCCACGCTGGCGACGCTCACGCAAGCCAGCCGCGATACGCCGATCGTGTTTGTCGCCGTGGATTTCGATCCGGTCGCCACTGGCGACGTGGCGAGCCTGGGGCGGCCGGGCGGGCGCGTCACCGGCGTCACCGCGGTCCAGTCCGAGTTGCCGGCCAAGCGGCTCGAGCTTTTGAAAGAGATGTTCCCGGCGATGACCAGGGTCGCAGTGTTCACCAACGAGCAGACCACGGCGCAGCTTGCGCTGGTGCGGGGGACGGCAAGGCGGATCGGTCTTGCACTGCATGTGGTCGATTTCAAGCGCCCGCCTTTTGATTATCCCGCGGGTTTCGCCGACGCCGCGCGTGCCAATGCCGATGCGCTTTTCGTCACCGGGTCGGGGCTATGGGTACCGGCGCGCCGGCTGATTCCGGAATTGGCGCTCAAGGCGAAATTGCCGACGGTGTTTCATCAGGCGCAGTGGGCTGAGGCCGGCGGCATGATGTCCTACGGCTTCAATTTCGAAAAAATGTGGCGCCGCGGAGCCGAGATGCTGGCCAACGTGCTGCGCGGCGCCAAACCTGCCGAGATTCCCATGGAACAGCCGACCGAGTTCGAACTGGTGATCAACCTGAAGACCGTCGCGGCGCTCGGCATCAAGGTTCCACAGTCGATGCTGATCCGCGCCAATCGGGTGATTGAATGACGCGCTGCCTGAGCGCCAGGCTTGCGGTGGTCGCCACAGCGCTTCGCGTATGCTGCAACCCTTGCTGGTTGATGCTTGAGGCGCGCATGCCATGGCAAAGATTCCTCCCGGGGTAGGGCCTGCATATCCGCAGGTGGTGGTTCTGGTCGGCGCCACCGGTGATCTGTCCAGACGCAAGCTGTTGCCCGGCTTGTTTCATCTGGTCAGTGCCGGCTTCATTCCCGGCTGCCGGATCATCGGGGTGTCGCTCGATGAACTCGATGTTGACGGTTTTCGCAGGTTTGCGCGCGCCGCGCTTGACGAGTTCTCGAGCCGCAAGAGGGTCGATGCCGACTGGGACGCATTTGCCGCCAATCTGGATTACGTACCCCTGGCTGCCGGTGGCGCCGTGCTCAAGGCGGCGGTGGAAAAGGCCGAGGCTTCGCTCGGTGGCGAAAGCCGGCGGCTGCACTATCTGAGCGTGCCGCCGAGCGCCGCGTTGTCGGCGGTGCGCATGCTGGGCGAAGCCGGCCTGGTCGAACGTGCCCGCATCGTCATGGAAAAGCCCTTCGGCACCGATCTGGCGAGCGCGGTTTCGCTCAACGCCAAACTGCACGAGGTGTTCGATGAGGAGCGCATCTTCCGCATCGACCATTTCCTGGGCAAGGAACCGGCGCAGAACATTCTCGCGTTTCGCTTCGCCAACGGCTTGTTCGAGCCGATCTGGAACCGCAATTTCATCGACCATGTGCAGATCGACGTTCCCGAGACCCTGGGCCTGGGCAAGCGCTCGGGTTTCTACGAGGCCACCGGCGCGTTTCGCGACATGGTGGTGACCCACCTGTTCCAGATTCTCGGCTTCATGGCGATGGAGCCGCCGACCTCGCTGGAACCGGCGCCGATCAGCGAGGAGAAGAACAAGGTGTTCCGCAGCATGCTGCCGCTGGCGACAACCGATGTGGTGCGCGGCCAGTACACCGGTTTTCGCGCCGAAGAGGGTGTGAACCCCGAGTCCGATACCGAGACCTTCATCGCCCTCAAATGCTCGATCGACAACTGGCGCTGGGCCGGCGTGCCGTTCTACCTGCGCACCGGCAAGCGCATGGCCGAAGGGCAGCGCATCATTTCGATCGCGTTTCGCGAACCGCCCAAGAGCATGTTCCCACCCGGCTCCGGGATCGGCTCGCAGGGCCCCGACCACCTGACTTTCGATCTCGCGGATGCCTCCAAGATGTCGCTGTCGTTCTACGGCAAACGGCCCGGTCCCGGCATGCGCCTCGACAAGCTCAGCCTGCAGTTCGCCATGCATGACACCGGACTGGTCGGCGACGTGCTCGAGGCCTACGAGCGGCTGTTCCTCGATGCGATGCGCGGCGATCGCACCCTGTTCACCACAGCCGAGGGCATCGAGCGCCTGTGGCAGGTATCAACGCCCTTGCTGGAGGCGCCGCCGCCGGTGCGCTTCTATGCGCCCGGATCGTGGGGGCCGAATGCGATTCACCAGCTCGTCGCGCCGCGCGCCTGGCGCCTGCCATTCGAGCGCGCCTGGCGTGACCCGAACCGCCTGGGCAGTTGAAGGTCTGGTGCGGCGCTGACTTCGCCTGGCGATGTTGTCAGGGCGGCAGGTTTGCGCAGCCCTGCTCGGATTTGCCCAAATGGCGATGGCGCAGGCCACCCTGAATCGCTAACATTGTGCGTTTTCGCCGGCCACGACACCTGCGTGCGGCGGCCGGGTCGCGGCAAATGCGATCACCCCCCCAAAGGAGCTTGCCATGGACTTGAGTTTTTCTGCCGATGAAACCGCTTTCCGCAACGAGGTGCGGGCGTGGCTGGCCGCCAACCTGCCGGCCGATATCCGCGAAAAGGTCACTACTTACCGCGGCCTGTCGCGCGAGGACTTCATTCGCTGGCACAAGATTCTCGCGGCCAAGGGCTGGTCGGTGCCGCACTGGCCGCGCGAATGGGGCGGTACCGGATGGGATATCACCCAGCGCTATATCTTCGAGGAAGAGTTCGGTATCGCCGGGGCTCCGAACCTGCCGCCGTTCGGCCCCAACATGTGTGCCTCGGTGCTGCTGCGCTTCGGCACGCCGGCGCAAAAGGAACGATTCCTGCCGCGCATTCGCGAAGGCGAGGACTTCTGGGTGCAGGGGTATTCGGAACCCGGCGCCGGCTCGGATCTGGCGGCGCTCAAGATGCGCGCCGAGCGGCGCGGTGACCACTACCTGTGCAACGGCCAGAAAATCTGGACCACCCTGGGCCACTACGGCGACTGGATTTTCTGCCTGGTGCGCACCGACCCGACGGTTGAAAAGCGCCAGGAAGGCATCAGCTTCCTCCTGATCGACATGAAGACCCCGGGCATCACCGTGCGCCCGCTGATCCTGATGGATGGTGGTCACGAGGTGAACGAGATCTTTTTCGATGATGTCAAGGTGCCGCTGGAGAACATCGTCTACGAGGAAAACAAGGGCTGGACGGTGGCCAAGTATCTGCTCGGGCACGAGCGCATGGGCAGCGCCAGCGTCGGCGCCTCGCGCCGCGAGCTGGCCTCATTGCGCGCGCTGGCGGCGCGCGAGGAAAAGAACGGCCGGCCGCTGATCGACGACGTGCGCTTTCGCGACCGCCTGTCGCGTACCGAGATCGAACTCGACGCGTTGGAACTCACCTCGATGCGTTTTCTCGACAAGATGCGCTCAACCGGCCAGCCGCCGGGGGCCGATGTGTCGATGCTGAAAATCCGCGGCACCGAGATCCAGCAGGCGATCACCGAATTGATGATGCAGGCCGCCGGCCCTGAAGCGCAGCCATTCATGGGCGTGGATGGCGGCCAGGTCGATCCGCTGACCTCGCGCTTCTCGCCACGCTATTTCAACTACCGCAAGACCAGCATCTACGCCGGCTCCAACGAGATCCAGCGCAACATCATCGCCAAGATGACGCTCGGCCTGTGAGCGAAAAGGAACAACGACATGGATTTCAACTACAGCGACGAACAGCAGCAACTGGCGGACTCGTTGCGCAAATACCTGGCCAACGAATACGATTTCGAGGCGCGCAAGGCGGCCATCAATTCCGCGTCCGGCATCAGTGATGAGGCCTGGTCGGCATTCGCCGACATGGGCTTGATGGCGATCCCGTTCGCCGAGGCCGACGGCGGCTTCGGCGGCGGCGCGGTCGACCTGATGGCGGCGATGGAAGCCTGCGGCGAAGCGCTGGTGGTCGAGCCCCTGCTCGATGCGATCGGCCTCGGCGGTCGGCTGGTGGCCAGGGCGGGCTCGGCCGCGCAGCGCGCTGCGCTGCTGCCCGGCGTGATCGATGGCAGCCACCGGATCGGCCTGGCCTATCTCGAGCGCGGCCGGCGTTATGAAACCACGCCGGCCACCACGGTAGCCACGAAAGCCGGCGGTGGCTGGCAACTGGACGGCGAAAAAGTAGTGGTGGTGGGGGCGCCGCTGGCCAGCCACCTGGTGGTTTCAGCGCGCACCGCCGGTGACGCGGGCGAGGCGGGGGCCAGCCTGTTCCTGGTGGAACGCGGCACCGCGGGCCTTGCCATCAACGCCTACCGCACGGTCGACGGCCAGCGCGCCGGCGATGTGCAACTGAATGCGGTCGCCGTCGGCGCCGATGCGCTGCTCGGCGCGGCAGGCGGTGGCCAGGCGGCGCTCGACGAGGCGCTCGACTTCGCCACCGCGCTGCTGTGCGCTGACGCGGTCGGCGCGATGAAGTTCGCCAATGACACCACGCTCGAATACCTGAAGACCCGCAAGCAGTTCGGCATGCCGATCGGCGCCTTCCAGGCCTTGCAGCACCGCATGGTCGACATGTTCATCGAGTGCGAGCAGGCGCGTTCGATGGCGATCCTCGCAGCCTGCCGCATCGATGCCGCCAGCGATCCGAAGGAGCGCATGCGCTCGGTGTCGGCGGCCAAGGTGCGGATTGCGGATGCCGCGCGCAAGATCAGCCAGGAGGCGATCCAGTTGCACGGCGGCATGGGCATGACCGAGGAGATGAAGGTCTCGCACGCTTTTCGCCGGCTGACCACCATCGCGCAGCGCTTCGGCGACGCCGATCATCATCTGGAGCGTTACGCGGCACTGGTCTGATCGGCGTGCGCCCGCGGTTCGGCGGGCCGTCGCACGGTGCGGTGATGCGGGGGTATGCGCGCCGCCGCGAATACTGCCGCGCTCGCGTTTCGGCCGCAGTCCCACGGCAGGCCCCGGGGCGGCAGCCTTGGCTCGGCGTTGGATAGCGCGCCGACGCGCGGCTACCGGATGTTTTGGTCTATCCTCAAGGGTCCCGGTTTGCCGCGACGCGCCCTAGTGAAATTCGCACACTTCCTCCAATCCATTCGCGCCCGCCTGTTCCTGCTGGCATTGGCGATCATGCTGCCGGTGGCCGGGCTGCTGACCTGGTTCCTGGTTGCCGATGCCGAGCGTGCCCGTGAAGATGCCCACGCAAGAGTGGGCATTCTGGCCGCCAATACCGCCGCCGCGATCGAGCGCCGGTTGCGCGAGGCCGAAGCGACCCTGGGGCGGCTGGCCGCACGACCCCTGGTCAAGGCGATGGATCCCGGCAACTGCGATCCGATCGTCGCCAATTACGTCACCCTGCATCCGGAGTTCACCACCCTTGGACTGCGCGACCTGCAGGGCAACATCGTCTGCAGCTACATCCAGAACCCGATCAGGCAACTGAACACGCGGGATTTTCCCTGGTTCGAGGAAGGCTTGCGCAGTGGAAGATTCACGGCAGGCAACGCGTTCCGCGGCCGCCAGGTCGGCCGCTGGGTGGCAGTGCTGACCCATCCGGTACGCGATGAAGCGGGTACCCTGGTCGGCCTGCTCACGCTGCCTGTCGATTTGCTCAAGCTGGGCGAGCAGGTGCTCGGATCGGTACCGGCGAACACCACCGTGACAGTCACCGACCGCCAGCGCATGATCCTGCTGCGTTCGGCGGACGCAGCCGCGTTCGTCGGCACCGCGGCGCCGCCGCAGGCATACGCAGCCACCCGCGATCTGCGGGAAGGATTCATTTCCACCAAGGGCCCGGATGGCGTGCAGCGCCTGTACACTTTCCTGACCATTCCGGGAATCGAGTGGAGAGTCGTGGCCGGCATCGCCGAGACCGCGGCCTATGCCGACTACCATGACACTCGTCGACGTACGCTCGGCATCGGCCTGGGGGTGCTGGTGCTGGCTTTGTGGCTGGCCTGGCGCGTCGGCGGCGCGACTGTGCGGCCGATCGCCGGTCTGGCCGCGGTGGCCGAGCGCATCGCCGCCGGCGACAGCGCCACCCGGGCGCGGGTGACCGGACCATCCGAGATCCGGGCGGTGGCGGAGATGTTCAACCGCATGCTGGATGCGCGGGACGGCAGCGAGGCGGCGCTGCGCGCCAGCGAGGAAAACCTTGCCATCACGCTGCAGTCGATCGGCGACGCGGTGATCGCCACCGATGCGAATGGTCGCATTAGCCGCATGAACCCGGTTGCCGAACGGCTCACCGGCTGGTCACAGGCAGGCGCGAGCGGCCGTCCGTTCGGCGAGGTGTTTCGCATCGTCGATTCGCATACCCGCTTGCCGGCGCAGGACCCGGTGCGCCGGGTGCTCGAACGGGGCGAGGTCGTGAGCCTCTCGAACCACACCGCGCTCATTGCGCGCAATGACATCGAATACCAGATCGCCGACAGCGCCGCGCCGATCCGCGACCGGACTGGCGCTATCGCCGGTGTGGTCCTGGTGTTCGCCGATGTTACCGAGCAGTACCGCGCGCGCCAGGCCCTGCACGACAGCGAGCGCCGTCTGCGCACCATCATCGACACAGAACCGGAATGCGTCAAGGTGGTCGATCGTGCCGGCAACCTGATCGAGATGAATGCCGCGGGCCTGATCATGCTGGAGGCCGACTCGCTGCAAGCGGTGCAGCGGCTGCCGCTGCTCGACTACATCGTGCCGGAGGCCCGCCCGGCCTTCATCGCGCTTCACCAGCGGGTGATGAACGGCGAGACCGGGACCCTCGAGTTCGAGGTGATCGGCCTGAAAGGCACGCGGCGCTGGCTTGAAACGCACGCCGCGCCGATGCGCGACGCCGACGGGCGCATCGACACCCTGCTGGGCATCACCCGCGACATCACCGCGCGCAAGCGCAGCGAGACCGAACGGGTTTCGCTCGAATCGCAGCTGCGTGAATCGCAAAAAATGCAGGCGATCGGCACCCTGGCCGGCGGTATCGCGCATGATTTCAACAACATCATCGGCACCATCCTGGGCAATGTCGAACTGGCGCATGACGATGCCGGGGCCAACCCTGGGCTGCAACAAAGCCTGGCGGAGATTCGCAAGGCCGGCATCCGTGCGCGCGACCTGGTTCAGCAGATCCTGTCCTTCAGTCGGCGCCAACCCACCGCCCTCAGATTGATCGAGCCTGGTGCGGTGGCTGGCGAAGTGGTGCGCCTGCTGCGCTCGACCCTTCCGGCGAGAATCGAGGTTGAGGCAAGGGTCGCACCCGATACCGGCAACATCCTCGCCGACATGACGCAGATCGAACAGGTATTGCTCAATCTGTGCGTGAATGCCGAACAGGCGATGGCCGGGCGTGCGGGCCGCATCGACATCGATGTACGGACTGCGGTGCTCGATGGCGTCGCGTTGCGCACCGTGTCCGACCAACTGGCGCCGGGGCCTTTTGTTGTGTTCAGCGTCAGCGACACCGGCCATGGCATGGACCATGCGACCAGGGAGCGCATTTTCGAACCCTTCTTCACCACCAAGCCGGTGGGCCAAGGCACCGGCCTCGGCCTCGCGGTGGCCGATGGCATCGTTCGCGCCCACCAGGGCGCGATCGCGGTCGCCAGCGAGCCGGGCAAGGGCAGCCGGTTTGATGTTTATCTGCCCGTGGCCGAGGGCATCGTCACCGTGCCGGCGGCGTTGGCGCCGTTGGCAGCCGCGGGTCAGGGGCGCCATGTGCTCTACATCGACGATGACGAGTCCCTGGTCTTGTTGGTCTCCCGCCTGCTGCAACGCCGCGGCTACCGGGTGAGCGGCCATGTCGATCCGGCTGCGGCGCTGGCCGAACTCGAGACGGATCCGGCACGATTCGATCTGGTGGTGACCGACTACAACATGCCGCGCATTTCCGGATTGGATGTCGCGCGCGAGGTGCGCGACATCCGGCCCGACTTGCCGGTGGTGATCGCCTCGGGTTTCATTACCGATGAATTGCAGTCGCAGGCGACCGCCGCCGGTGTGCGCCAGGTTATTTTCAAAGCCAACGCGGCAGAGGAATTCTGCAACGTGGTTCAGCGACTGTTGCAGGCACCTGCGAACTGAGGGAGCCCGGCACCGCGCTCGTCGGCCGTGCGATCGCCCGGCATCGACCGCGCCACCGCGGTCAGCCCGCTGCGCCGGAAGCCGGCAGGGTGGCAGGGTGGCAGGGTGGCAGGGCGGCGCTAATATGATCTAGTGTGTTCGGGTGCTGCCGTGACGGTGTGGCGTATGCTGTGAAGAGGGAGGCTTGCGGATGGCTGGTCTATTGCATTTCGAGGTTCGGCGGCGCCTGCTGCGGACGGGCTTGGCAGCGGCGACGATCGCCGCACCTGGCGCACTGCGGGCGCAGGCCTATCCGACGCGCCCGGTGCGCCTGATCGTCCCCTTCCCGCCCGGCGGCACCACCGACATCGTGGCCCGCGCCTTCGTCGACCTGCTCGGGCGTGAGCTTGGTCAGCAGATCGTCGTCGAGTACAAACCCGGCGCGGTCACCAACATCGGCACCGAGCAGGCGATGCGCGCCACCCCGGATGGCTACACCCTGCTGTTCGGTTCGTCGGTGATGGCCACCAATTTCGCCACCGGGCCGGTGCCGCCGTTCGATCCGCAGAAGACGCTCGCGCCGATATCCATGGTCAACACCATGGCCTATGTGGTGTGCGCCAATCCGGCGGCGCCGTTCTCGAATGTGCGCGAACTGCTGGCGGCGGCGCGCGCGCGGCCCGGGCGCATCACCCTGGCCACCGCCTCGCTCGAATACGTGGCGAAGTTGCTCAATGCGCAATCCGGCGTCGACATCCTGCATATTCCGTACAAGGGCGGCGCCGCCGCCATGACCGACGCGATTTCCGGTCAGGTCGACATGGCCGCCGCGCTGGTACCGGTGATGCTGCCGCAGATACGCGCCGGCAAGTTGAAGGCGATCGGCGTGACCTCCGTCCGGCGCTCGGGTGCCCTGCCGGAGGTCGCGAGCTTCATCGAATCCGGCGAGTCGCGCTACCGGGTTGAAGGCTGGTATTCGCTGCATGGCCCGGCCGGCCTGCCGCGCGAGATCGTGCGCGCCTTGTCGGAGGCGTCACGCAAGGTGCTCACCAATCCGGAGTTCGTCGAAAAGCAGCGGGCGATCGGTTCCGACATCGTCTTCAGCACCCCGGAAGAACTGGCGGCGCGCCTGAAAGTCGATACCGAGGATGCGCTGCGCCTGGCGCGCGAACTGAAGATATCGCCGGCCAATTGAAGTCAGGCGTAGGATGGCGAAGCCTTGACGCGGCCGCGGCCGGACAGTATCGAGCGAATCACAACCAGGAGACGACAATGAGCGAGATTCTTCTGCAGCAGGTCACCGGTCCGGGCGTCTGGAAGGGCGAGCAGATGTGCCGACGAAGCGACTGGATGGTGGCGCTCGGTGAAAAGGATATCGAGGAAATCGATGCCGCGTTGGCCCATGCCAAGGCAAGCGGCATCGCGCTGTTCGACATCAAGCCGGAACATTTTCCGCTGCCGACCCTGGCGTCGCGCCTGGCCACCATTCGCGACGAGGTGGCCGACGGCCGCGGTTTCGCACTTCTGCGCGGATTGCCGGTAGAGCGCTATTCGATCGATGAGGCGCGCCTGCTGTTCTGGGGGCTGGCTGGTCACGTGGGCACGGCCGAAGGCCAGGACCGCGCCGGCAACCGCATGCATCAGGTCACCGACACCGGCAAACGGGTCGAAGGCGACAACAGCACGCGCGGCTATGAAACCAATGACGAACTGATGTTCCACAACGACGGCGGTGATGCTTTCATGCTCCTGTGCATGCGCACCGCGCGGACCGGCGGCACGAGCAAGTTGATGAGCACCGGCGCCCTGTTCAACGAAATCCTGCGCCGCCGGCCGGACCTGGCGCGCGTGGTGCAGCAACCGTTCCATTTCGATTCGCGCGCCCAGAATGCGGCCGACATCAAGGTGCAGAGCGTGCCGATCCTCACTTGGCATGCCGGGCGCATGAACGTGCTGCACAAGCGCCGCTATATCGAGACCGCGCAGCGCTTTCCCGAAGTGCCGCGCCTGACCACGCCGCAGATCGAGGTGCTCGACATGATCGACGAGATCTGCAACGACCCGTCGTGGCATCTGTCATTCGACATGCGGCCGGGCGACATCCAGATCGGCAACAACTTCTCGGTGCTGCATTCGCGCACCTCCTACGTCGATGACCCGGCGCCCGAGCGGCGGCGCCTGCTGCTGCGCATCTGGATGACGCTGCCCAACGGTCGGCCGCTGCCCGAGGTGTATGCGACTACGCGGGAATTTGGTCAGACTTTCCGGCGGCGTCAGGAAGCACTGGCTGTCGCCTGAATGCAAATGCCGGCATCAAGCGACCAACGCTCGAACTACGTCAGGCTTGCGGCGAGCGCGGTCATCGCGCGGGCGACATCATCGTCCATCACGTTTTGCATCCGGCCAAGCCGCGAACGCATCACCGGTTCGGTAAGGATGCGTGCGGCGAGGCCGGCGCGCACCCAGTCGACATCGTTGGGGTTGGCGCGAATCAGCTTGGAACAGGCGCAATCGTTGGGATCGAGGAACCAGGCGACCAGGCCACCCTTGAGGGGCAACTGGATCAAGCGTGCTTCCCAGCCCTCGGGGAGGGACAGAACACCTGGTGACAGCGCGTCGGCGAAATAGCCCTTGTCGCGTGCGAATGCGCTCGACTCGCCGAGCTGCGTATTGATGTCTGATACGCGCTCCGGGTCGAATTTCAGGAAAAAATCCAGGTCGATCGACGCGACCATGCGTTCCGGCGGTTCCAGCACCGCGCCTAATACCGACAGGCTGCCGACCACCACGAAATTTCGATGGTTCGTCAGATGTGCCGTCGCCAGCAGTATGTCCTCGATCTGTTCGAGTTTCATGCCGGCAGCTCCATGCACATGAGCGGCGAATTGACTCGCAGGACCCGTGCCTGCGGATCGCTGAGGCGTTTGACGGCCTCGTCGGCAGGCATTGCCAGCAGCTCGCGCCAGGCATCGATATAGACCTGGCTGCATAGGCGCTCGCGCTCCCACAGGTCGACCACGGCGGCGGCACGTGCGCGCATCGGCTCGTCCATGATCGGCAGAATGCGCGCGTGCAGCGCCAGTCGGCGCTCATCATGCCGGGCGAGTTCGGCGCGTGCGGCGCGGGTGTCTTCGTAGCTCATTTGCAGATTGTGCATTCGCGATCCACGCGATGCAAGCTGCATCTGCCGCAAGGCGCGCGCACGTGTGTAAGCGCCGCCGCGGCATCTGCTACCTGGATTCCAGCAAGGCCTTGATGCGCGGTTCCGGCTTCCAGTAGTTCGGCCCCTTGAGGAACTTGCCGTTGGCGTCATAGATCGGATTGCCATCCGCCCCCAGCTTGCTCTCGTTGCTGTCCATGATGACGTCAAGCACATCTTCGAGCGGCAGGCCGTACTTGAGCGCCTCGGAGCGGCAGTACACGATCACGTCGCCCAGCAGGTCGGCGATCGCGGTCAGTACTTCGGCGCTATCGGCGCCACCGGCGACTTGCGCGGCGATGTCGTCGATCTCGTGCACCTCGTCCATCAGCGTCGCCTTGAACTTCAAGAGGCGCTCGGCGGTGTTGTCCGGCAGCGTCGGTCGTTCGTGGGCCGGCAGGCGGTACATCGCGTTCATCAGGGCGATGCGTTGGGCGAAGGTCATTTTCATCGGGGTCTGCTCTTTCCAGGCCAGTGTTCGTGCGGGCGAATGCGCCGGGCAGCATGGGTGGCGACGCGGCTGCGGCGCCGGTGGGAATTTTAGCCGCGGGGCCAGGCGAGCCGCGCCTTGCGTGCGCAAGGCAGCCGATTCCAGCGTCGAGATCGGCGATGCCTGCAGCGGCGGAAAGGTGGGGCTGGCGGCTTTGATGGCAATCGCGAGCGGGGGTCGATGCCCAAGCATGAGGCGCGTCAATAGTCCAGCGATTTGCGCGGATTTAACGAAAATTCACTTGTGTTGCGCGACACTACAGGCGCCCAATGGGTTCCGGTTCCGGCGCCTTGCGAACCCGCAAACGCAACCTTTGATTCGGGAGAACAAATATGTCGATTTTCATGCGAACACTCAAGCTGTCACTGTTATGTGGCGTGGTAGCCGCCGCGGGCTTTTCGGGGTCCGCCAATGCGCTGTATTGGGACGGACTGACAAGTGTCGCGTCAACCGGCAAAAGGTCCAAGACCTTCAGCCTGTCCGTATACAAACGCTGCGGTGGAAAAACCTATCGCGGGCAAAACAATTGCACCGGCATCAGCATCTACGCCGATCCGCCAGCGCTTGGCATCACCGAACTCGACATGGACCTGCACTACGATCCGAGCCGCTGGATTTTCCGTCCGGGCGACAGCGGGTTCCTGTGCGCCTTCAGTTCCACCGGCGGCTGCCCGCCGGCGAATGCTCAGCTCGGGAGCTTCGAAGTGGAATCGCTGCCCGACGACTCCAGCTTCGCTCCCGGGTTGGCGCTGGCCGGCTCGACTTCCACCTTGACAGACGACAACATCAACGGCGTGGTGTCGCTGCATTATCTGCTGGGACAAGCGCTCGACGCCCAGGGCGAGCAGAACTTCTTCGCGTTCTTCTTCGAGGCGGTCAATCCGTTCGCCGATATCAGCCTGGTGAGCTATTACGATGACCCGCTGGGCAGCTACGATTTTGCGCAGGCCGAGGCGCGCTGCATCACGACCATCGGTGAATGTGCCAGCCTGACGCCGATCGTCGGGATCAATGTCACTCTTGTGCCGCTGCCGCAGACTGCCGCGTTGTTCGTCCTTGGCCTGTGCGCGCTGGCGGTTTCCCGGCGGCGTCAGCGATGGCAGGCAGTGTGAGTTCGTAGTAGTGCAAGGTGATGGATGAATGTCTGCAGACGTTCCAAAGTTTGCCAAACTGTCTAGGCTTGCGTGATGAGCACAATGAACATCTCACTGCCGGACACACTCAAGTCTTTCGTCGACGAGCAGGTAGTCCGGCGCGGCTACGGCACCAGCAGCGAATATGTGCGCGAGCTGATCCGCAAGGATCACGATCGACTGCATTTGCGCAACCTGTTGCTGAAGGGCGCAATCTCGAAAGCAGCCGTGCCGGTGGACAAGTCCTATTTCGACTCGCTGCGCGAACGCGTCCGATCCGGCGTGAAGTCCAGCGCTACACGCGCCTGAACTGGAATGGCATTGGCTTAAGCAGAAAACTACAGGCAACCTGTGAATTTCGTCATTGCCGAGTAGTCGGCAATTCAGGTTTTTTGCGTAGTAATGGCTTGGACCCCCGCTTACGCGAGGGTGACAAGGCTCCGCCTTACTGCCGCCCCTGCGTCGCACGCTCCTCGATGAGCGCCTCGCGGCGCGCCTCTGCCGGTTTCGCCGTGGCGATGTCGAAGCTCACGCAACGCAATTGCCCTTCGAAGGCGAACGGCGGCGCATAGTCGTGGCACACCGGCGCGATCGAGCGCCCGACATCCATGCCGGTGGAAGACACCATGGTCGCCATCGCGGGAATCTCGACCTGGCCGCAATCGGCACCGTCGATGAATAGCGTCGCCGTACCGCGCTTGCCGTCGCGCGTCACGCGCACGCCGGCCACGCAGTCGCCGGCGGGCAAGGGGCGGGTCGAGCGCACCTGGGTGTGATGGTGGAAATAGTTGTAGTCGAACACCAGGTGCCGATCCTGCACGAACAGCACATAGCCGCCATTGGCGCTGCCGCGCGCGACGATGGCGCCGGCGCTTGCCTGGCCCAGGGTGAGGTCGGCGCTAATCGTGAACGGTCGGTTGCCGGTGGGCGGTGCGGTATCGGCCGAGTAACGCGATACCGGTGGATAGAACTTCCATTCCAGCCGGCGGAAGGTGTTGCCGCGTGCTTGCGCGCTCTTGAACAAGGCGCCGCCGCGACGATCGTCGAGCGGCAGCACGCCGTTCTTCCCCGCTTCCAGCCACCACAGTTCGATCAGCTGCCTGAGCTTCGCCGGATGGGTGACGGCCAGGTCATGCGCCTCGGAGGCGTCAACATCAGCGTGATACAGCTCCCAGGCTTCGCTGTCGTAGTCGCTGCCGGACTCATGGAAGCAGACCGCCTTCCAGCCATCGTGCCAGATGGCGCGGTGACCGAACATCTCGAAATACTGCGCGCCCTTGCGGCTGGGCAAGGCCGCCGCGTCGTCGGCGAGCGCATAGGCCATTGAGCTGCCGTGCACCGGCATTTGCGCCACGCCGTTGAAACTGTCGGGGAATGCCAGACCCAGGAGGTCGAGCACGGTCGGCGCGATATCGGTCACATGATGAAACTGCGGCCGGATGGCGCCGCGGTCGCGGATGCGCGCCGGCCAGTGCACGATGAACGGGTCGCGCACGCCGCCGGCATGGGTGTTCTGCTTGTAGCGCTTGAGCGGCGTGTTGCCGGCCATTGCCCAGCCCCACGGGTAGTTGGTGTGGCTGTCGGGGCCGCCGATGGTGTCCAGCCGCGCCACGGCCGCATCGACATCCTCGGCCAGGCCATTGAAGTAGCGCATCTCGTCCAGCACGCCGACCGGCCCGCCCTCCTGGCTGGCACCGTTGTCCGACATGGCGATGAACACCGTTTTGTCGAGTTGCCCGAGGCGCTCGAGCGCATCGATGTAGCGCCCGAGGTGATGGTCGGTATGTTCGAGGAAGGCGGCGAAGGCTTCCATCAGGCGCGCGGCGAAGCGTCGCTCGTTGTCCGTCAGTGCGTCCCAGGCCTTGACGCCCGGATTGCGCGGCGGCAGGGTGGTATCCGGCGGCACGACGCGCAATTCCTTCTGGCGCGCGAACCAGCGCGCCCGCACCACGTCCCAGCCCTCGTCGAAGGCGCCGCGATACTTGTCAAGAAACGCCTGCGGCGCCTGGTGCGGCGAATGGCAGGCACCAAAGGCCAGGTAGGTGAAGAACGGCCGGTCCGGCGCCGCCGACACATGGTCGTGGGCGAAACCGATGGCGCGGTCGATCAGGTCGGGGGTGACGTGATACCCCGCTTCGGGCGTGGCTGGCGGGTCCATGTAGTGGTTGTCCTCAACCAGTTCGGGCCGGAACTGGTCGGTCTCGCCCTGCAGGAAACCGTAGAAGCGGTCGAAGCCGCGCGCCAGCGGCCAATTGTGGAAGGGCCCCGCCGGTCCGGTCTCGTGCATCGGCGCCAGGTGCCACTTGCCGACCATGTAGGTGCCGTAGCCGGCGGCGCGCAACACCTCGGAGAGCGTGGCAGCGGTTCGCGGAATGGCGCCGCGCATGTTGGGAAAACCGGTATCGAAGTTGGAGATCGCGCGCATTCCAACCGCGTGGTGGTTGCGCCCGGTGAGCATCGAGGCGCGGGTGGGTGAGCACAGCGCGGTGGTGTGAAAATTGGTGAAGCGCAAGCCGCCTTTCGCCAGGCGGTCGAGGCTGGGGGTGGCGATGGTCGAGCCGTAGCTGTTGAAGTGCGCGAAGCCGACGTCGTCGAACACCACGATCACGACGTTCGGCGCGCCGTCGCGCGGGCGCGGCTGTGGCGGCCACCAGGGGGTCGATTCGGCAACCGTGCGGCCGATGTGGCCCTCAAAACAGGACTCGTTCATTTGATCCTTGGGGAAGTGACCGCGAAAACAGGCTTGAAGCGCGGAGGTTAACGGTGTGCGCATCCTGATCGGACCGCGCGGAATCGTACTGTACCAACCACATGTCGACGCTGCATGGTTTTGCAATGCGCAAGGTCGGTACCGCCACCGTTCACATGCGCCGGTTCGCCGGCGCGTCAATCCGCCAAAGATGGTATCGCCAGTGCATCGCGATCCACAGCGT
The DNA here is from genome assembly GCA_031423955.1 of Burkholderiales bacterium. Lineage (GTDB taxonomy): Bacteria > Pseudomonadota > Gammaproteobacteria > Burkholderiales > JAEUOS01 > JAEUOS01. The sequence continues at coordinate 1,380 of JANPGJ010000634.1, read as the reverse complement.
GGACGCCAGCCCCAGGAGCGCATATAGCGACCCGGTCGCGGCGAAGCCGATATGGCCGATCGGCGGGCCGGCCAGCAGCAGTCCCAGCGGCATTCCGCCGACGGCCAGCATGCGTATGCCCATGACGCGACCGCGTATCTCCTCGCCGGAATTGCGCAGCATGACCGCCGCCAGCGGCACCATGCACATGGTCTGCGCAAAGCCCGCGAAGGCCAACACAATCGCGCCGGCGGCGACGCTGCGCAAGTGGACGAATACCAGGATCAGGAGGAACCAGATCGCCGCGCCGGCAAGCATGGTGCGGGCCAGACGCAAGGGCGTGCGGTTCAGGATGACGAAAATCGAACCCGCAAGACAACCTGCGGCGAAGGTGGCGGCGAGGACGCCGAGCCCGAGCTGGCCCACCTGGTAGACCTCCCGTGCCGCGTAAGGCAACAGGCCGAGCACGAAGGGATAGGCCAGCAGGTTGCCGAGAAACGCGATCCCGGTGGCGGCCAGCAGTTCCGGCTTGCGCCACACGTAGACGAACAGGTCGCAAAGGTCGTTCCAAGGGGACGGCGCGGCGTGTGTCAGCGCCAGTACATCCGGTCGACGCGCGCGCGAAATGCCGAAGCTGAGTCCGAAGCTGAGTCCGTACAGGCACAGGATCATCGCGTAGGCAGGTCCGATACCGAATGCCGCGACCAAACCGGCACCCGCCAATGCGCCGACGATGCGCGCGGAGTCGGTTGTCACGCGCGACAGGCCAAGTGCGCCGATCAGCAGCGCTGGCGTCATCGTCTGCGCGATGATCGTGTTGCGCATCATCATGTCCGAAGGCCGGATCAGCCCCGCGACGGCGGTGACGGCAAGCACGATCGCAGGGGTCAACCCGCCAGTGAACGCAAGCACCGTCAGGAACGCGGCCATCACGAGGTAGGAAGAACGCGTGATGCACAGGAGTTTGCGGTGGCCGATGCGGTCGCCGGCGACGCCGAACAGGGGCGAGACCAGCGCGCCGAAGAACTGCAGGGCGCCGAACAAGGCGAGCAGGCTCACTGAACCGGTTTCGACCAGGACGTACCAGCCCAGTACCAGGGTTTCCATCTCGAAGGCCCATGACATCGCCAGATCGGCAGGCCATTGGAAGCGGAAACTGCGGACCTGGAAGGGGGCGAAGGAGGGAGACCGTATCGGGTGCAACACTGGAACGCGGGGTCGCTTGTTGTTGGTTGAGTGGTGCCGGAGACGCCGCTTCCATGTGGCCCGCGTCGGCTGGCGGGGTGCCGACGTGAGCGTCGACACGCATGATACGTCGACTGCCGGCACCGCTGCTTTTTTCACGAAGCGATGCGCCGGGAACGCTGGCTCGCCACCCTCATCGGTTTCGCCGGCGTGCTG
>JANPGJ010000633.1:0-4893 GCA_031423955.1 Burkholderiales bacterium | reverse complement strand
CCGGCATGATCGGCGCCGATCGCCTGACCTCGCTGGCCGAGGAAGGCATCTACGCCGACCGCATCATCCATGCCGAGAGCACACCCTACCAGCGCATCGTGGTGACCCGCTGGCATGACGATATCCGCCTGTTTCTCAATGGCAACCTGCAGTTCTCCTCGCGCGACGAATATCGCTATCACGAGGCGCTGGTGCATCCTGCGCTGGCCGCCCTGCCGGGTGCGCGCCGGGTGCTGATTCTCGGCGGCGGCGATGGCCTGGCGGCGCGCGAGGTGCTCAAGTACCCGAACGTCGAGGCGGTGACGCTGGTCGACCTCGACCGCCGCATGACCGAGCTGTTTCGTACCAATGCGATGCTCAGGCAACTCAATGCCGGCGCGCTCGATCATCCAAAACTTGCGATCGCCAACGCCGACGCGCTCAAATGGCTCGAGGCCAATGACGATGTGTTCGACCTGGTGCTGATCGATTTCCCCGACCCGTCGAACCATGCGCTGGGCAAGCTGTATTCCTCCGCCTTCTACCGCCTGCTCGACAAGCACATCGCGGCGCACGGCATGGTGGTGGTGCAGGCCACCAGCCCGTTCTATGCGCGCAAGTCGTTCTGGTCGGTGGTCGCCACCCTTGAAGACGCCGGCTTCGCCACCGCGCCCTACCACGCCTACGTGCCCTCGTTCGGCGAATGGGGTTACATCATCGGCAGCCGCCGCCCGTTTGTCGCCGCCGCCAGCTACCCGGTGCCGATGCGTTTTCTGAGTGTCGAGACACAGCGCCTGATGTTCGACTTCCCGGTCGACATGACGCGCGTGCCGGCCGAGGTCAACCGCCTCAACAACCAGGCGCTGGTGCGCACGTTTGAAGAGGAATGGCGGCGCGTGATCCGATGAGGCAGGCTCTGCTGTCCGGTTGCCGCCGGTGCCTGTGAAGCGGCGGGCGTTTCTGGCCGCCGCCGCCAGCGGCCTCATCGCCTCGTGCGAGGTGCGCGACGGCGCACTGCTGCCGGCGGGTGAATTGCAGGGCCCCGACATGGCACTCGGCCATTTGCTGCGCGACGGCGCGCTGCCGCCGCCTGCCGAGGAAAAGCGCATCGGCATCGCAGTCGTCGGCGCCGGCATCGGCGGGCTCTCGGCCGCCTGGCAACTGGCTCGGCGCGGCGTGACCGACACCACCATCTTCGAACTCGAAGCCGCCGCAGGGGGCAACGCGCGCAGTGGCGAGAACCCCGTCACCCCCTATCCGCTGGGTGCGCACTATCTGCCGCTGCCGGGCCCGGAGGCTGCCGACCTGCGCGACCTGCTGGCCGACCTTGGCGTACTGATCGGTGATCCACAGGCGGCATCGCCGCGCTACGACGAACGCTACCTGGTACATGCGCCGCAGGAGCGCCTCTATCACGGCGGCCTGTGGCATGAAGGATTGTTTCCGCGCGCCGCCGCCACGGCGCGCGATGTCGAACAGATGCAGCGCTTCGACGCCCTGATCGGCGAATTCAGGGAACAGCGCGGCGCCGAGCGCCGGCGCGCGTTCGCGATCCCCAGCCTGTTGGCGGGGCGGCATGCCGCAAGCGACCTGCTCGATGGCGGCAGCATGCAGTACTGGCTGCGCACCCAGGGCTTCGATTCGCCACTGCTCGACTGGAGCGTCAACTACGCCTGCCGCGACGACTACGGCGCCCGCGCAACCGAGGTTTCCGCGTGGGCCGGGCTGCATTACTTCGCCAGCCGCATCGGCAAGGCCGAACATGCCGACGCGCACAGCGTGCTGACCTGGCCCGAGGGCAACGGCTGGCTGGTGCGGCAGATGCTGGCATGGCTGGCGGCGCGCGGCGTGGCGCCGGTGCGCACCGGCAGCCTGTGCACCCGGGTCGAGACCGCGCCGGGTCATGTGCTGCTCGATGTCTATCACGCCGGCTTGCAGCGCAGCGTGCGCTACCGCGCCGAACGCCTGATCTGGGCGGCGCCGGCGTTTGCCCTGGCGCGCGCCTGGGCCAACCCGCCAGCGGGCTTTTCCGCGGCAGCAAATGCCATCCACACCAGCCCCTGGCTGGTCGCCAACCTGACGCTCGACGCCGCACCGGAAGATGCAGGTCCCGCGGCCCTGGCCTGGGACAATGTGCTCTACGACAGCCATGCGCTCGGCTACGTGGTGGCAACGCACCAGACAATCCGGGTGCGGCCGGGTCCCACGGTTCTCACCTACTACCTGCCGCTGGCCCACATGGCGCCAGCGCAGGCGCGCGCGCGCCTGGCCACTGCGCCCTGGCGCGAATGGGCCATGCCGATCCTTGACGAATTGTCGAAACCCCACCCGGGCTTGCGCGCCCGCTTGCAGCGCCTCGACCTGTGGCGCTGGCCGCACGCCATGCCGCGACCAACGCCGGGCTTTCGCGCCCTGCCGATTCGCCGCATGCTGGCGCGCAGCGACGGGCCACTGCTGTTCGCCCACTCTGACCTGTCCGGCCTGCCGCTGTTCGAGGAAGCGCATTTCGCCGGCGTACGTGCGGCGGATTCGGCAATGCGCTAGTTTCGTGACCTGAAGATTTGAGCACATCATCATGGAAAACGATGGATTTGACTTCAGGGTCCGGACGCAAACCGCAGCCATAGCTGAAGCTATGGCGAGGATGTGCAACGAAACCCTGGGGCGCAGGTGCGCTTTCATGCAGTGAACTTTTCAGGTTCTGGTACCAATGCAGGCGCCGCGTGCGGTCGACTCAACTGTTCGACTTGCCAGTGTCCATGAATTGCATGTGGAATGATCATTCCATGCCGATCTGGTAGCTCGCGAATTTCGATCGACTGCGACGAACCCGTTTGAAAACAATTTGTTACTGAACCCGCGCTTGGTGGCACACGCGTTGCATTACGCCAAGCGGAAAGCCTGTCGCAAACCCGTTCAGATCGTGCAGCTCGACCACGCGCCGCGCTTGTCGGATGCGCTCATTCCCTTGGCCTGCGCGCGGTTTTCTTTTCAGGTCCGGTTGCACCATCCCACATTCCAGGGAGAGAAGATGAAAGTCCAGAATCTGTTATTCACTCGCGTCGCGCCCGCCTGGCGTGTCGGCGCACTGGTGCTGATCGCGCTATCGCTGCTCGCCGCGTTCATCGGGCGCGCGCCGATCGCGCAGAATCCGGCGTATCACGGGTTCGCGGACCAGCGCCAAATGCTTGGTGTGCCCAATCTGCTGGACGTCGCATCGAACCTGCCGTTCCTCCTGATCGGTGTGGCTGGCATTGCCTTTTGCACCGGCCGGCGGCGACCTGCAAGTGCCTTCGCGTGGTGTACCGTTTTCGGCGGCAGCGCCTTGGTGGCGTTCGGTTCCGCCTGCTACCACTGGGCTCCGGGCGACACGACCCTGGTGTGGGATCGCCTGCCGATGACTGTGGCGTTCATGGGACTGCTGGTGGCCCTGCTCAGCGAGTATGTCGATCCGCGACTCGAGATCCGTGTGCTGGCACCCGCGGTGATCATTGGCCTGACGAGCGTCGTCTGGTGGTACGTGACCGGCGACCTGCGGCCGTATTTTGCGGTCCAGTTCACGTCTCTGGCCTGCATCCCCTGCGTGATGCTGCTGTTCCCGGCCAGGTACTCCCATGCGAGCTGGCTGCTGCTCGGGCTTGGCTGCTATGTGCTGGCCAAATTCGCCGAGGTCTTTGATCGGGAGATCTTCGCGCTTTCGGCCAATATCCTGAGCGGCCATTCCCTCAAACACCTGCTGGCGGCAACCGGCCTGCTGGCCGTTCTACTGATGCTGCGCAAGCGCGTGCCACTGCAGCGGCATGCGACGCCGATGGTGTCCGCGCCGGCGAGCGAGGCCGAATAACCCCGTGCCGGGCGGACACACCGTCGTCGGCCAGCGGCAAGGCACGCCGCGGCGAACGCGGATGACCTCGAAGCGCGCGACCAGCGACGCCGGCCTGCGGTCGGAACGCGCGGCGCAAAGTTTCAAAGTCTTCGCAGCGCCGCGGCGCCCGCGGCGAGCACATGCTTCTTTGCCGTGCGCCGATCCAGCCCGGTGCGCCGCGCCACCTCCTGGTAGCTGTGGTAGCGCTCGTACAACAGCGCGCAGTAACCCTCTACCAGATCGGCCGCATTGAGCCGCCCTTCATCGATGCCTTGCCGAAGTCGCGCCTGTGCGCCCTGCGATTGCATGGTCAGATGGCCGTTGTAATGGCCCTTGACCAGCACCCGCCGCACCGCCTGCTCGAGCTCACGCACATTGCCGGGCCAGGCGTAGCCAGGCGGCAAATCACGCGCCAGTGCCGCAAGCACGGTTGCAGTGAGTTCCGGCCTGGCGCCGCCGGTCAAGCGCGCCACCAGGGGTGTGACCAGCTGCTCGAGTTCCGCCGGTGCTTCCGCAACCCGCTCGCGCAATGTCGGCAGGGTGATCACGTCGGAGCAGAGGCGGTAGTAGAAGTCCTCGCGAAAACTGCCGCGGCTGCGCAAGTCATCGATTGAATGATTGGTCGCGGCGACCACGCGGCCGTGGAAACGCAGCGTGTCATGACCGCCCAACGGCGCAAACGTGCGCTCCTGCAGCACGTTGAGCAGCTTGATCTGCGTCGGTATGCCGACATCGCCAATCTCGTCCAGGAACAGCGTTCCATTGGGTCGGCACGATTCGAGCAAGCCCTTGTGGTTGTCGACCGCACCGGTGAACGAGCCCTTGCGGTGGCCGAAGAGTTCCGACTCGATAAGCGTCTCCGGATACTGCGACAGATTGATCGCGACGAAGGCCTCGCTGAAGCTGTGCGCAAAGCGGCGCGTGCGGGGATCGAAAGGAATGAATCCGGAGCGACCGATGGCGGCGGCGGCCGAGCCCTTGCCGGTGCCGGTTTCACCCAACAGCAGCGTGGAGAAATCCTCCATGTGGCTCCAGTACCAGCGCTCGTA
>JANPGJ010000632.1:0-10741 GCA_031423955.1 Burkholderiales bacterium | reverse complement strand
ACCTGATCGAATGCCGCAACGGCGCATTTTATGCCGGCATTACCAATGACCTCGAGCGCCGCTATGCGCAACACGCGGCCGGGCGCGGAGCCCGCTATACGCGCGCCAATCCGCCGGTTCGCCTGGTCGGCTCGCGCGCCTACCCGGACCGCTCGGCCGCGGCGCGCGCCGAATACGCGATCCGTCAATTGCCGAAGAGTGCCAAGCCGGCATTTCTGCTTGCGCCCGTGGTCAAACACAAACGCAATCGATAAAACCTGCCGCGCGCATCATTCAGCCGCGGTTGATGTAGCTGCCGTCGAGATAGGCTTCGAAAAAGTCGTGGAACGTGATTGCCTCGAACTTCGCCGTCGCACCGGGCGCCAGGCAATTCGGCAGAGGGTGGCAAACAATGTCGTCGCTGGTGTTCATGAAAAACGGCACGGTCACCCGTTCCAGCGGCGGGTTGACCACCCGGTGCGGGGTCGGCAGGATGCGGCCGTTGGACAGGCGGTTGAGCCATTCGCCGGTATTGACCAGGATCGCTTCCCTGACGTGGGCCACGTCGATCCACGCGATCTCGCGGCCCGCCTTCTGCACCTGCAGACCGGGCACTGGCGACATCGGCAGCAGGGTGAAAAAGCTGTGGTCATAGTGCGCCGAAGCCGCCAGTACCGCGTCGTCGCGCCGGCCGCTAGGGTAATAGTTGAGGCGAATGTGGTGTTCCGGTTTGGCGAACATGCCATCCAGATGCTCGGCCGGAAGGTCGAGCGTGCGTGCGAACACGCGCACCATCGCAAGGCTCAGGGCCTGCATCGCATCGGCATAGGCGAGCAGCGCCGGCTTGAATCGCGGCAACAGTGCCGGGTCGGGCCAGATGTTTTGTACGCGATGGCGTTTGCCGGCCAGCGCATCGGCGTCGTTGTCGGCGCGCTCGCGAAACAAGGCCCAGCCCGAGCCGTAGGACTTGCGCGCGGTTTCCTGTTCGAAGGTGCGGTTGTTGCGCCCGGCCCCCGATGGCCAGTAGCCCTGATGGTGATGGTGTGCGCGCGATTTGAGCCGTTCTTCCTCGGGCAGATGGAACAGTTCGAAGGTTTGTGCAACCGCGTCGTCCACCAGTGACCACGGCACGCCATGGTTGACGATGCTCATGAAGCCGAGCCGGCCCATGATCAGGCGCACGTCGGCCGCCATCTGTTCGAACGCGCCAGCCTCGCCTCGCAGCATTGGCCCGGCGTCGAGGGTCGGAATCTCGTTGGCGGCGGCGACGATCGCCGCCACCGAAGGATTGGGCGGCGGTAGGGGTGGTAGGGGTGGCAGCGCTTGCGGCATCATTGATGTGCTCCTGTAGCCGGGACTTGCGGTGATTGTAGGGGTAAGCATCCCGGCCACGCATCTCGCTATGCCGCAATAAATCCATAATATGGACTATAGACGCCTATCGCGATCACCTGCGCCGACCGCGCGAATATCGGCTTCGATGCTACATGTCGATTAAGCCGAGACTGACCACATGATAGTTTTGCGGAGTTCGCCCGCAACTGAAGGGCGCAAGACAAGGCAGTTTGCAAGCCTTGATGCGCGAGATCGAAAATCCACATAGTGGACTTTTTGCCGCATGGCAAGGTGCTTTTTCGCCACATTCGTGCCTACAATTCCCGTCTCAGGCGTCGGCGTCCGCAGGCCGGTGCTTAGCAGGCAGGCACACTGTGCAAAAAACAAGCGGCACTTATCCAGAGGGCGGCACAATGAAGACAGAATTGGTTGGAATCGTCGGTGTAGGCATCATGGGCAACGCGTTCGCGACGAATTTGCGCAAGGCCGGGTTTCCGGTCCTTGCGTACGACATATCGGCAGATGCCCTGCGGCGGATCGAGGCATTGGGCGGCAGCGTCGCCGCCAGCGCGGCCGCGGTCGCCGAGAAGGCGCGCGTGGTGATCACCTCGTTGCCGACCGAAGCGGCGTTGCGGGCGGCGATTGGCGGCCCTGGCGGCATCTCCTCGGCGCGCGCCAATCCGCTGGTGGTGGAAATGAGCACCATGCGCCTGACCATCAAGGAAGAAATGCGGGCGCTGCTGGCGGCGGCCGGCAAGACCATGGTCGACTGCCCGGTCAGCGGCACCGGCGCGCAGGCGGCCAACAAGGACCTGGTGGTGTTCGCCAGCGGCGATCGTGCCGCCTGCGACAGCTTGGGCGACATCTTCGCTGGCATGTCGCGCCAGCAGCATTACCTCGGCGACTTCGGCAACGGCAGCAAGATGAAGTACCTGGCCAACGTGCTGGTCAACATCCACAACGTCGCGGCAGCCGAAACCTTCGCCCTGGCTGGCCGTGCCGGGATGGATTTGCAGACCGTGCTTGATGTGTTGAAAGACAGCGCGGGCTCGTCGCGCATGTTTCAGGTGCGCGGGCCGATGATGGTCAAGTCCGACTACGACAACCCCACCGCGCGCATCGAGATGTACATGAAGGATCTCGACATCATCAGCGAATTCGCGTTCGACCTGCGTTGCCCGATGCCGCTGTTCGGGGTCGCGACCCAGCAGTATTTTTCGGCGCTCAACAACGGCCGCGGCGCGCAGGATACGGCGGCGGTGTGTGCGGTGGTCGAAGAAGCCGCCGGGATTCACCGTACATGAGGGTCCTGTCCCGCAAGCGGGGACGCGGTTGAAGATCATGGCGGCCAGGGCACCGGCGGCGGCGCCACAGAAGGCGGCTGGTGCGCAAAGCATTCGTCGCGCCGCCGAAGTGCTGCGGCTGGTTGCGGCATTCGCCGGCCGCGGCGCCTCACTGACCGAAGTGGTCAAGGCCAGCGGCCTGGAAAAGCCCACCGCGCACCGCATGCTCAAGGCCTTGTGCGCTGAAAAGTTGCTTGAGCAGGATCGCTTGTCGCGCAACTACCGGCTCGGGCTTGGCATGTTCGCGCTGACCGCGGGCATGGGCGACCGTTTCGACATCCGCGGCATCGCGCTTGAGTCGATGGAGCGGATTCGCAAGCTCACCGAAGACACGGTCTATCTGGCGATTCGCAGCGGCTATGACGGCCTGTGCCTGAGCATGCTGGAAGGCACCTATCCGGAAAAGACGCTGATGCTCTCGATCCTCGATCGCTGGCCGCTGGGCGTCGGCGCCTTCAGTATGCCGCTGCTTGCCTACTTGCCGGACGCCGAAGTGCAGGAAATTCTTGAGCGCAACGCGCCGCGCTTGGCCGGGCAGGATCTCTATACGCCGGCCAAGCTGCTGAAGATGGTGTACGAGACGCGCGCCCGCAACTTCGCACTGAACAGAATCGTCTCCTACCCGACCATGTGCGGCGTGGGAGTGCCGGTGCAGGATTTCGACGGCCGGCCGATTGCCGCCCTGTGCGTCACCGCGATCGTGGCGCGCATGCCGCCGGCGCGCCACCAGCAGATCGCCAACCTCTTGTGGGCGGAATCGAAGAAGATTTCCGAGCGCTGGGTCAGCCTGCGTTCGATCGCCGGAGTCGAAGAGTCGTGGCGGGCGATCGCGCCACCAGCGGCACACGAGATGGCCCCCCGCGCTGCGGGCAACCGCGAGCGCACGGCCGTGACGCATTCCTGAACCATTCCTGAACCAATTCCGCAACCCTTTTCAGGCAATCGATGAACCGGAGCACTAACAGATGAAATTCGGACTTTTCGGCGGTGCCACCGTCGCCGGCGCGGGCGACGGCAGCGACAGCCCACAGCAATACCGCGCCTTTGTCGACTACGTGCTGGAGGCCGAGCAACTCGGTTTCCATAGCGTGTTCCTGGTCGAGCACCACTTCACCGGCTTCAACCAGGTGTCGGCCTCGATCAGCCTGCTGACCTATCTGGCGGCCAAGACCTCGGTGTTGCGCCTGGGCACGGCCGTCACGGTGCTGCCGTGGCATAACCCGGTTTTGCTGGCCGAACAGGCCGCCACCCTCGATCTGCTATCCGGCGGCCGCTTCGATTTCGGCGTAGGCAAGGGCTATCGCTGGAGCGAGTTCGCCGGCTTCTGCATCGCGCCTGAAGAGGCCGAGGAGCGCTTCGCCGAGGCGCTCGAGGTGATCAAGAAAGCCTGGACCAGCCGCGGCCGCTTCTCGCATCATGGCAAGCGCTGGAATTTCGAGGATGTGGTGGTCGAACCTTCACCGCTGACACGGCCGCATCCGCCAATGTGGATGGCCGCCGGCAGCGAGGGCGGCATCAAATGGGCCGCCAGCCAGGATTTCCGCCTGCTGCTCGACCAGTTCTGCGACGCCGACCTGGCCGGCAGCCGGATCCGCACCTACCGCGAAGCGTTGACAGCCCGCGGAGCGAAGTTCGAACCGACCGCCGTCGGCCTGACGCGCGCCCTGCATGTGGCGCTGGATGCGAAGCAGCGCGAGCGCGCGCATCAGCAACGCGCGCAGTTCCTGCGCCATGTCGCGGCGCTGACCAACGATCCGCGTGGCCGCACCACACTGGCGATTCCGTCCAATGATGCCGACATGCGTGCCGGCACCGAGCGCTCGGCCCTGATCGGCACCCCTGGCGAAATCGTCGACCGCCTCAAGGCGCTCGAACGGCAGGGCGTGGGTTACGTATTGATGCTCGACGTCGGCGGCGATCCGGAAGCGTTGCGGGTGTTCGCGCGTGAAGTGATGCCGGAGTTCCAGAAGAGCACGGCGCCGCTCGCGGTTGCCGCCTGACAGGAGGAGCCATGACACGTGACCTGATGGTGGAGGTGGCTGGCGGCAGGATTCACGCCTGCTTCGATGGCGACCCGGCACAGCCTTGCATCGTGCTGATGAATTCACTGGCGGCGGACACCCGCATGTGGCGCCTGCAGGTGCCGCTGCTGCTGGCGGCAGGTTATTCGACCCTGCGCTTCGACTACCGCGGCCATGGTGGCTCACCGGCCGCACCGGGCCCGTATTCGCTGCCGATGTTCGTCGCCGACATGCGCGCGGTGATCGCCGCGGCCGGCGTGACTCGTCCGCATCTGGTCGGCCTGTCGCTTGGCGGCATGCTGGTGATGCATGCCGCGCTGGAGACACCGGCCGCCTGGCGCAGCGCGACGGTGATCTCGGCCCTGGCCGACATGCCGCCGCCGGCCGACCGCATTTGGGCGGAGCGAGCAGTCGAGGTGCGCCGGCTCGGCGTGCAAAGCGTGGTCGCGGGTTCGCTCGAGCGCTGGTTCACGCCGGCGTTCAAGGCCGAGGCGCCGGCGGTCTTCAAGGAAGTCGGCGAGATGATCGCCGCCACCGATGTCGAGGCCTACGCCGCTTGTATCGAAGGGATTGTCAAGCAGGTCGATCTGCTGCGCCGGCTGCCTGACCTGCGCACGCCCTGCCACTTCATTGTCGGCACCGAGGATCTGGCGTCGACGCCGGCGCGCATGCGCGAGATGGCGTCGAGAGTGCCGGGCGCACGCTTTACCGAGATGCCGATGGCAGCCCATTTGCCAACCCTGGAGCGGCCGCAGGCGGTGGTCGATGCATTGCTGTCGCATATCCGGACTTGCGCGTGAGGAGAGTTTGACCGCAACACCCGCGACAAATCGCAATACCCACAACAAATCACGGAGGCGAACATGAAAGGCATCAACCGCAGGGTCGTGTCGGCGCTTTTGTTCCTCGTTGCCGGTACCGTTCTTTTGATTCCACATCAGGCCGTGGCACAGGCCGCCCCGCCCAAGCCGGCGGCGCCGGTAGGCCCGTCCTCGTTCAAGGATGTGCTCCGGGGCGACGACGCCAAGGCCTGGCTTACCAAGGAGCCGGCACCGAAGAAAAAATATGTGATCGGCGTGGCGTTGCCGAACATGCCGGATCCTTCCTGGCAGGCGATCTGGTACGGCGCCCAGGCGCAGGGCCAGAAGCAGGGTCTCACCATGCGCATTGCCGACGCGGGCGGTTACAACAAGCTCGACGTGCAGGTGTCGCAACTCGAGAACTTCATCCAGCTCAAGGTCGACGGCATCATCATCGGTGCCGTCCAGGGCGACGGGGTTGCGCCGGTGCTGCGCCGTGCCGCCGATGCCGGCATCAAGATTGTCGACGCGTTCCTGTACGAAAGCAGCGGGCGCACCAGCAGTCGGGTGATCAACGACCAGCGCGAAATCGGTGCGGCGGAGGCCGCTTATCTGGGCCGCACGCTGGGCGGCAAAGGCAATGTGGTGATGCTGTTCGGGCCGGCCGGAAACGCGACCCTGACCGAGCGCGGCCTCGGCTTCAAGGAGGCGCTGGCGAAGAATTATCCGCAGATGAAAATTCTCGCCGAGCGCTTTTCCGATATCAACCGGCCGGAAGGATTGAAGCAGATGGAGGACATGCTGCAGGCCTTTCCCGGCCAGATCAACGGCGTCTATTCACCCAGCGCATTTCTCGCCGACGGCGCGGCCGATGCGATCGCCGCCAAGCGCGCCGGCAAGATACTGATTGCCACCGCCGGCACCAATGTCGGGGTCATCGACCGTCTGAAGAAAGGCGAAATCCACATGGTGGCCGACCAGCAGAATGTGATGCAGGGGCGGATGGCGGTCAACGTCATGGTGGCGGTGCTCAATGGCGAGCCGGTGCCGCAACTGATCGCGCCGCCGATCCGCGAAATCACCGTCGAGAATGTCGGCAGCATCGATTGGTCGGTGTCGCTGCCGCCTGCCGGCTGGAAGCCGTGAACCCTGACACTGCGCGTTCAGCGGTCGGACAGCCGCCGGTGCAAAGGTGAGCCAGCCGGACCAACAGGGCGCCGGGCGCAAGCCGTGGCGTTTTCTTGTCACCCAGGAAATCGGGGTCGCAGCGAGCATCCTCGCCCTGGTCGTGATCTTTTCGTCGCTGCAGCCGCTGTTTTTCAATTCCGGCAACGCCCTCAACATCTCCAGGCAATCAGCCGAGCCGGCGCTGTTGGCAATGGGGCAGGCGGTCGCCATGCTGGCAGGCGGGTTCGATCTTTCGATCGGCGGCATCATGGGTTTGACCAGTGCGGTAGTCGCCTACGCCGTGCTGGGAGTCGGCCTGGTGCCGGGAATGGCGATCGGCATCCTGCTTGGCGCCTTCATCGGCTTTGTCAACGGCACCCTGATCGCCCGCTACCGCCTGCCGCCGTTCATCGTCACCCTCGGCATGCTGTCGTTGTGCCGCGGCCTGGCCTACATCATGACCGGCGGCATGCCGGTGCTCAACCTGCCGGATGAGTTCGGCTACCTTGGCGGCACCGGGCAACTCGGCGGGCTGCCGATTGCCACCCTGATCGCCGCCGTCGTTTTTGTGATCCTGTACCTGCTGCTGACGCGTTTCAAGTTCGGCTATGACGTGTATTCGATCGGCGGCAATGAGTCCGCGGCGCGCCTGGCCGGCATCAATGTGGTGCGGGTGAGGACCCTGATCTATGTGATCAGCGGCACGCTGGCGGCGCTGGCGGCGATTCTCCTTTCCTCGCGGGTCAGCAGCGGACAGCCGTCGTTGGGCGACGGTGCCGAATTGCTGTCGGTGGCGGCGGTGATCATCGGCGGCGTGCGGCTGCGCGGCGGCCAGGGCAGCCTGTTCGGGGTGATGCTGGGCGTGGCCCTGCTGGCGATACTTTCGAACGGGCTGAACCTGATCAACATGTCTTCTTATGTGCAGTTGGTGGCGGTCGGGCTGATCGTGATGATCGCATCGGTCGGCTCGGTGATTCGTGGACCGAAGAGCGAGGAATGAGCAGTCGATGATGATTTCTCGCGAGCAATGGTGATCGGCGTGAATCCGCGCTTCGACCAGTCGGCAACCGGTGCCGCGGTACCGCTGCTGTCGCTGCACGGCATAGCCAAGCACTACGGTCACGTGAGGGCGCTGGAAGCGGTTGACTTCGACCTGATGGCCAATGAGGTGCATGCGATCGTCGGCGACAACGGCGCCGGCAAGTCGACCATGATCAAGGTGATGTCCGGCGCGGTGCGGCCGGATGCCGGGACGGTGCGGGTCGACGGCCGCGTCGTTTCGTTGCGCCGCCCGGGTGATGCGGCGGCGCTCGGCATCACCACCGTGTTTCAGCATCTCGCCCTGGTTGATACGCGCGACGTGCTGTCCAACCTGTTTCTCGGCCGCGAGCCGGTGCGCTGGGGCTGGGTGGATCGGCGGCGCATGCGGGAGGAGGCCACGCGGGTGCTTGATGAGCTCAGTATCCGTATTCCATCGCTCGATGAGCCGGTTGCCAATCTTTCAGGCGGTCAGCGCCAGGCGGTGGCGATCGGCCGCGCTCTGCTGCAAGGCAGCCGCATCATCATCATGGACGAGCCGACCGCGGCGCTCGGTGTCGAGGAAACCCGCAAGGTGTTGCTGGTGATCGAAAAGCTGCGCGCGTGCGGCATGGCGGTGATCGTCATCAGCCACAACCTGCATCATGTGTTTTCAATGGCTGACCGCATCACGGTGATGCGCGGCGGGCAGCGGGTGGCAACCGTCAACCGGCTGGATACGACTGGTGAAAAGATTGTCGGACTGATCACCGGTGCGGAACTGATCGAAAGGAGTTTGCAACATGCAGGCACTGACCACTGAAGCGGCAGCGAAGGCGAACGAACCGCTCGACACCGAACGCGCGCTCGCCATGTTTTCGACCATGTGCGTGATCCGCGAGTTCGAGGAGCGCGCCGCCGAAGAGAGAATCAGGGGCGCGGTGCCCGGTCTGGTGCACCAGAGCACCGGCCAGGAGGCGGTGCCGACCGGTATCTGTGTTCACCTGCGGCGTGAGGATTACCTGTTCTCGAATCACCGCGGCCACGGCCATGCGATTGCCAAGGGCGCCGACCCGGTGGCGATGATGAAGGAGATCTTCGGGCGCGCAGGCGGTACCTGCGGCGGCAAGGGCGGCTCGCTGCATATCGCCGATTTCTCGGTCGGCATGCTGGGCGCCAACGGCATTCTCGCGGATGGATTGACGATGGCCGTCGGCGCCGCCCAGGCCATCGTGCTCAAGGGCCAGGACCGGCTGGCCTGCTGTTTTGTCGGCGACGGCACCACCAATCGCGGGCCGTTTTTCGAGGCGCTCAACTGGGCCAAGGTGTTCAGGCTGCCGGTGCTGTTCGCCTGCGAGGACAACACTTATGCCTCGACTACCCGCACCGACGAAGTGTTCGCCGGCCCAGGCATCGTCGCCCGGGTGGCCGCCTTCGGCATCGAATCGCTGTCGGTCGACGGCAACGATCTCAACGCGGTGGACGCGGCCGCAGGCCAACTGGTGGGCGAGATTCGCGCCGGCGGCGGGCCGCGTTTCCTGCATGCGCGCACCTACCGGATTCGCGGCCACATCTCGAACGATGCGCTGACCTACCGCCGCGCCGGCGAAACCGAGGAGGCGATGGCCAAGGAGCCGCTCGCCCGCTACGAGAAATGGCTGGTGGCCGAAGGGGTTGCGCAATCCAGGTGTGCGGAAGTGCGCGCCCAGGCAAGGGCGTTGATCGACCGCGCGATCGCCGAATCGCTGGCCGCGGCTTTTCCGGACCGCGCAAGCGCATGGACTGACGTTCAGGATGTCGGAGGCCCGCGATGGAACGCGTGAACTATGCCGAAGCGGTGCGCCGCGGCCTGGCCGAGGAAATGCGGCGCGATGCCGATGTGTGGGTGCTGGGCGAAGACCTGACGCGCGCCCACGGCAGCACCTCGAGCACGCAGTACCTGGGCCTGGTCGATGAATTCGGGACCAAACGGATTGTCGATACACCGATTTCGGAATCGACCATCATGGGCGCGGCGGTGGGAGCGGCGCTGGCCGGCACCCGGCCGATCGCCGAATTGCGCAATGTCGATTTCGGCTTGTGCGCGATCGACGAACTGGTCAATCAGGCAGCGAAAATCCGCTATATGTTTGGCGGCCAGGCGCGGGTGCCGCTGGTGACCCGCCAGGGTCTCGGCCTCAAGCGCGCGCTTGGCTCTCAGCACACGCAATCCAATGAAGCCTGGTTCGTGCATACGCCTGGCCTGGTGGTGGTGACGCCGGCCACCCCGGCCGACGGGCGCGGGTTGCTCAAGGCCTCGATCCGCTGCGATGACCCGGTTGTTTTCCTTGAGCACAAGGAGTTGTGGGGCATCGAGGGTGAAGTCGATTTCGGCGTCGATGGCGTAGTGGCGCTGGGCGCGGCGCGAACCGCCGTGGCCGGCACCGACCTGACGATTGTGACCTGGTCGCGGATGGTGACAGTGGCCGAACAGGCGGCGCGCGAACTGGCCGGTGAAGGTATCTCGGTCGAGGTGATCGACCTGCGCACCCTGTGGCCATGGGATCGCGGCGCGGTGTTCAACTCGGTGCGCAAGACCGGCCGCCTGCTGGTGGCGCAGGAGGCGGTGCTGGTGGGTGGCTTCGCCAACGACATCGCCGCCGAGGTCGGCGAGCATCTGCATACGCACCTGCGTGCGCCGGTTCGGCGGATCGGCGCGCCGCGCATGCCGGTCGCCTATTCGCCGCCGCTGGAAGACGAGTACCGCATCGAGAGCCCGCAATTGGCGGCGGCGGCGCGCGCCCTGATGCAGGGAGTGCGGCCGGGGTTCGCCAGTCCGTGAAACGGCCGGCGGACTGCGCGCCGGCAACCTGCCGGCTGCGCTCCGGCTAACGCGAATCCTCGACCATCACTTTCTAGCCAAGCCATGCCCGACATTATCTATACCAGCCATCAGCACGTCAGACTGATCACCATCAACCGCGCCGAGCGGATGAATTCGATGGACTTCGCGGCCAACGATGAGTTGGTGGCGATCTGGCGCGAGTTCAGCGCCGACGACGGGGCACGGGTGGCGGTGATCACCGGCGCTGGCGCGCAG
>JANPGJ010000631.1:0-1673 GCA_031423955.1 Burkholderiales bacterium | reverse complement strand
CGGTCTTGCCCCGCTCGATACGATTTCTTCTCACGCTCTCAATCGATGCTGGCGAGCACTTCCGAGATGGTCGAGAAAATGCGGTCGATCTGCGCGTCGTCGACGATCAGCGGTGGCGAAACAGCGATGATGTCGCCGGTGGTGCGCACCAACAGGCCCTTGCCGAAACACTTGACCAGCGCCTCATAACCGCGCTTGCCGGCCTGCCCTTCGCGCGGCGCTACTTCAATCGCGGCCACGAGACCGAAGTTGCGGATGTCGATCACGTTCTTCGCGCCCTTCAAGGCATGCGCTGCCGCCTCGAATTTCGGCGCCAGGCTGGCTGCGCGCTGGAACAACTGCTCACGTTCGTACAAGGCGAGCGTGGCATTGGCCGCCGCGCAGGCGACCGGATGGGCCGAGTAGGTGTAGCCATGCATGAACTCCATGCCGCCTTCGGGCGCGGCATTGATGATCGCGTCATGCACTTCCTGCCTGATCGCCACCGCGCCCATCGGGATGGTGGCGTTGTTGATCGCCTTGGCCATGGTCATGATGTCGGGCTTGACGCCGAACGCGTCATAGGCGAACGCGCCGCCCAGACGGCCGAAGCCGGTGATGACCTCGTCGAAAATCAGCAGGATGCCGTGCTTGTCGCAGATCGAGCGCAGGCGCTCGAGGTAGCCCTTGGGCGGCAGCAGCACGCCGGTGGAGCCGGCCATCGGCTCGATGATCACCGCGGCGATGTTCGAGGCATCGTGCAGGGCCACCAGGCGCTCGAGTTCGTCGGCGATTTCGGCGCCGTGCGCAGGCTGCCCTTTGGTAAACGCATTGCGCTTCAAATCATGCGTATGCGGCATGTGATCGACACCCGGCAACATCACATTGCCGAAGGTCTTGCGGTTGCCGGGAATACCGCCCACGCTCATGCCGCCGAAATTCACGCCGTGATAGCTGCGCTCGCGACCGATGAAACGGGTGCGGCTCGAATCACCGCGTGCGCGGTGGTAGGCAATCGCGATCTTGAGCGCGGTATCAGCCGACTCGGAGCCCGAATTGGTGAAGAAAATCCGGTTCAAGCCCGGTGGCGTGATGGCGGTCAGGCGACTCGCGGTTTCGAACGCCAGCGGGTGGCCCATCTGGAACGAGGGCGCGAAATCCAGGCGCCCCACCTGTTCCTGCACCGCCTTGACGATCTCTTCGCGGCAATGCCCGGCGGCCACGCACCACAGGCCGGCACAGCCGTCGAGCACTTCGCGCCCGTCGGGCGTCTTGTAGAACATGCCCTTCGCTTCGGACAGCAAGCGCGGCGCCTGCTTGAACTGGCGGTTGGCGGTGTACGGCATCCAGAACGATGCAAGGTCCTGCTGCAGGTCAGTCATGTCCATGGCACATTCTCCTTGGTTGAAGTACCTCGATATTATGGATCAGGCATGCGCTTGGGCAGAGATTTACCGCATAATCATGCGGATTAACCGCACAAATAGCATGTAGATGCGAAAAAGCCGCGCAGTGGCGATTGACGATCACGATCGCCACCTGCTGACCCTGCTGCAGCGTGATGCCACCGTCACCGCCGAAGTGCTCGGATCGGACCTCGGGCTGTCGGCCTCGACGGTGCAGCGACGCATCAAGCGCTTGCGCGAAACCGGCGTGATCGAACGCGAAGTCGCGATCATCAACACCGATGCGGT
>JANPGJ010000630.1:0-20402 GCA_031423955.1 Burkholderiales bacterium | reverse complement strand
TTCATCGCCTTCGCGTCACCGGCCATCGTGCCGCCCCACCACCGCCCGCGCCTGCGCCACCGCCGCCCGCCGCAACTCCGCCGGCCCCAGCACCTCCACATCCGCCCCATGCCGCAGCACATCCATCACAAGTTCCCGGTCATATTGATCTGCCGCTCCAGCTCGCGCGCCGCCCACGCGTTTCGGACCGACTCGACCTCATAAAACCCCCGCGCCTCGGCGCGGTCGACCCGCAGCAAGGTGCGGTAGTGAGTCCAGGAGAGATGCGAATGCAGCAACCCCGGCTGCCAGTCCGCCGCCGCTACGGGCAGCGCGACACTTTCTCCACGCGACGCGTGGAGAATTGCCCTGACCGCGGATTCTCCACGCACTGCGTGGAGAATCTTCTCCGCCGCGATCAGGCCCGGATAGGTCGCATAGAACTGCTTCATGTAGAACAGGTTCTGCGCCGACCAACCGCGCCCAAAGGCGGCCGTCAATTGCCCGGCGAGCTGCAGCACCACCTGTTCCCCATAACCCGCCCGCCGCCGCCCGCGCTGCTCCTCCTCCACGATCTCGCGCCCGATCAACCAATTAGCGACGACCTGCGTGGTGTTCACCGTGCGCGCGACGCTGGCCCGCGCCGTTTCGAGAATCTCGGCAACGCGGCCAAACAGCGCAGGCGCCGAGCCCGCAGCGCGCTTCGTCACCATGCCGCCACCCCACAAGAAGTAAAGCGTAAGCGGCGTTCAGCCATGGCCATCCACCTTCGCCTTCATCGCCTTCGCGTCACCGGCCATCGTGCCGCCCCACCACCGCCCGCGCCTGCGCCACCACCGCTTTGCGCAACTCCGCCGGCGCCAGCACCTCCACATCCGCCCCATGCCGCAGCACATCCATCACCAGCTCCCGGTCATCGTGATACGGCACCTCCAGCACATAGCTGCCGTCTCTCTCGAAGCTGCCCTTTTGCTGCACATGCCAGGTCTCACCCGCCACCCAGCGCGAACGCGCCGGGGTGAACCTGAGCTTGGCTACCTTGGTGGCCTTGCCGCGAAATATGCCGTAGCTGGTCTCGAAATATTCCTTCAGGTCTTTTTCGGCCACGGCGCGGGCGCGGTCGTTTTGCACGTCGGCCTTGCGGATCGAATCGACCGCGAAGCTGCGCAGGTCATTGCGCAAATGGCACCAGGCGTCCACGTACCAGCTGCCGCGATAGTTCACCAGCCGCTGGGGAGAGATGGTGCGCTCGGTGTCCTCACCGGTGCCGCGCGAGAAGTAAGAAATCCGGATCTGCCGGCGTGACAGCACGGCGTTGGCCACCTCGGCAAACAGGGCCGGGTTGGCGTGTCGCGCGCCGACCTGCACCACCTTGATGCGCTTTTCCACTTCGTCCACATCATGGTCGGTGGACCCGAGCAGCGCGCGCAGGCGGGTCTTGAGGGGCTCAACCTGGTCGGCCAGCAGGCCGGGTTCGATCTCCTTCAGCAATTGCTGCATCGCAAGCAGCGCGTAGGCCTCGCTGCTGTTGAACCAAAGCCCCGGCAGTTCGTGCTTGGGGCCGGCGCGCGTGCCGCGGCCGGCAGACCCGTCGAACCGGTAGCCGCCCTGCCCGCGGTCCCAGATAATCGGCGCATGCAGGCGGTCGCGCAGGTAATCCAGGTCGCGCTTGAAAGTGGCGCGCGAGATTTCCAGGCGTTCCAGCATGGTCGCAATCGGCACCGCGCCGGATTCAGACAGCATCTGCTCGATCTTGTACAGGCGTTCGGTCTGGTTCACGGGGTTGGCGGGCAACATGCGACGGATGGTCCCATGCTACGGGCTCGCAGGGCGAGCCACAAGCGGAATGTTTGAATTCCGGCGGCGTCAGGCAATCTGCCTCACGCTTTTGCTGCGCGGTGGCCGGGTGGCTGCGGATCGCTTCGGATTGGGCGCAGCCTTCGCCTGCGCATTCAGGTCGCCAAGACCGTGCAGAACGATGTCGTTGCCTTCCTTGGTATGCACCACGAGCGACAATTCAGCGCCGGTCGCCCGCACGTAGCGCCGCAGGTTGGAAAAGCAACAGGTCAGTGCGCTTTTCCAGTTTCGCCACCGCCACCTGGCCCAAGTTCGCGTGTGATCTCGCCTTGCGTCTTGCTCAAGGCCTTGCGGATTTCACTGAGTGAATCGGCGTGATCGATCATCTCGCGAGCGAGCTGTTGCGACTTCGCTTCAATCTTGACTCGCCTTGCCTTGGGCAGGCCTGCGATCAATTCGTCAACGCTGCGTCCCATGATTCACCTCTCGCGCCCCAAGCCTGGTTTTTGTGAACGCCCTTGTGGTCTCGCTGATGCGACCCAGAAAGCTCGTCTTGCTGTCGTCGGCCGCCGCGATCATACAGGCCTTCCGTGGTGACTTCCGGGGTAGCTTCCGGGGTCGACGCAGGCGGTAGCCGCCGCAAGGTCAGGAAGAACTACCCCCCCACTCTGGCGAAATTCCGGTGTTGGCAACCCAGCCTCGCGGCAGCGCGCAATCATGTCGAGAAAACCGCTGCCGGCTTTCTCGGCATGGCTCGCCAGGAACATCGGGAGAGCAATCAAGGGGTTACGCGCAATTGAAAGCGCTGCTGCGGGTCGCTTGATTTCCAATTCCCTTGAATTCGAGGGAATTCAAGGCTCTGGATGCCCGCCTGCGCGGGCATGACAAGTTGCATGGTTCGGGGGGGGCAAAGGCCTTGGCCGTTGGCCCGCAGTGACGCGAACTGGCGGGCGCTGCCTCACCTTTTATTTCCCGATCGGTAAACAACTGACCTCACCACAGGCCAAGTACCCCCAACATTCCCGATCGGGAAATATCGCTTGCACATAGCTTGGTTGTGGATCAAAATTTCCCGAACGGGAAAGCAGGCAAACCATGCCAACCATACGATCACCACAACAACTAGGGCGTGCACTGCGTGCCGCTCGCAAGCAGCTCGGACTGACCCAGCCCCGGTTGGCCCTGGCGGCAGGGGTTGGGGTGCGCTTCATTGTCGACCTTGAAGCAGGCAAACCCACCTTGCGACTGGAGAACGTGCTGCGGGTGATTGATGCCTTGGGTGGCGAGATCCAGTTGAGCGGGTTGCCATCCGTTGCGCCAGGCGATCAACGTGA
This sequence comes from Burkholderiales bacterium, assembly GCA_031423955.1. Classification (GTDB taxonomy): domain Bacteria; phylum Pseudomonadota; class Gammaproteobacteria; order Burkholderiales; family JAEUOS01; genus JAEUOS01. The sequence goes on along the minus strand of JANPGJ010000630.1, from coordinate 17,292 downwards.
AGGTGGCAACCTTGGCGCATGAGCTGGCGGTGTGGCTTTTCGCCGAGCGTGCCGGCACCCTGGCGCTTGCCGATGGGCGAGTCAATTTTGGCTACGCACCCGCCTGGCTGTCGCGGCCAGACGCGATTGCCTTGTCCGCTTCGCTGCCCCTGCAGGCGCAGCCGTTCGACGATCGCCAGGCGCGCCCCTTCTTCGCCGGCCTGCTGCCGGAGGGCCAGATGCGCCGCCTGATCGCGCAGCAGTTTCAAGTTTCTGCGCAGAACGACTTTGCGCTGCTCGACCACATTGGCGGCGAATGCGCCGGGGCCGTGACCTTCCTCCCGCAGGGGCAGGCCTTGCCGGTGCCTGCCGGCAACGATGAGGTTCAATGGCTGAGTGACGACGAAGTCGTTGCCATGCTCGATGAATTGCCGCGTCGCCCCATGCTGGCGGGCAAAGCCGGCCTGCGGCTTTCCCTGGCTGGCGCCCAGGACAAATTGCCGGTGGCTTTCGATGGTGAGCGCATCGGGCTGCCGCGCAACGGCACGCCGAGTTCCCACATCCTCAAACCGGCTATCCACGCCGCCCCGGACAGTGTGGTCAACGAAGGATTTTGCATGGCACTGGCCGAGGCCATGCAGCTCAAAACGGCAAAGTCGAAAATTCACGCTGTAGCGGATCGCCCATTCCTGCTCGTCGAGCGCTACGACCGACTGATCGATGCCCAAGGGCGCCGGCAGCGTCTGCATCAAGAGGATTTCTGCCAGGCGCTTGGCGTGGTGCCTGAAATGAAATACCAAAATGAAGGTGGCCCCGACCTGGCTCGATGTTTTGATCTGGTGCGCCGCGCAACACGCCCCAATGCGCCGCAGGTCCTGCGTCTACTCGACTACGTGATCTTCAATGCACTGATCGGCAATCATGATGCGCACGCCAAGAATTTCTCGTTGCTTTACGCAGGCAAGACACCCGTTCTGGCACCGCTCTACGACACGCTGTCGACGGCGGTGTATCCAGCACTGACGCCGAAGATGGCGATGAAGATCGGCAGCAAGTACAGGTTCAGCGAAGTCCAGGCGCGGCACTGGGACCAGTTGGCCGTTGGCGCCGGCTTTACCAGGGCCCAGGCCAAAAGGCGCATCCTCGAATTGGCAAAGTCACTACCAGGCGCCGCGCGCGAACTCCAATCCGCCGCGCGCTTCAGCTTTGCCCGAAATGCGCTGGTTGAACGGATCGTCGCCTTGATTGAAAAGCGCTGCGCCCTGACGATTCGGCGGCTGACCGGCCCCGCAGACGAAAATGACGCAGCCGCCGAACCCTCTGCATGATCCGCCGGCGGGACGCGGGTTCGATTGCGGGTTCGGGAATTGCCCCTTGCACCCCAGGGTGCGGATCACGAGGCGAAGAGTTTCCATGGGCCGCCTTTCCAACTGGCGGACGACAGCGAACGACTCGGATGCCACTCGGAAGCTGACTGCTTCAGAGTCGAGTTCCGGCATGGCGCTCTCGTCGACCGTCGCGCCACGTGCGAAGCACCACCTACACGCCAACAGCGCGTGAGCGGCGCGCTGGTTGGCGGAGTCGACCCGAACGTAGGTACCCGGTCCTTCGGTATGACGAGAATCGCGTCACGGCCGGAAGCCAGCAAATCATGCGGCCGGCTCACGCGTCTCCGCCCTTCGGTCCACCCTTGCCGGCGGCCCGACGGTACTTCTGCCGGCTGCTGCGTGGCTTGTCCGGGAGAGTCATTTCGATCAGCCCCGCTTCCAGCGCTGGCTGCAAATAGGCCTTGCGGAAGTGCTCCGCGTTCTTGAGCCCAAGAGCTTCCTGAAGTTGCAGTCGGGTCGGCCAAGGTCAGCGCCTCCCCCGGATTCCAGATCTCCAGTCGATCGGCGAACAGCATGACCTGCACACTGGCGTTGCTGGTGGGGGCGGCGACGAAATCGATCTCCCCCTCTTCGAGAATGAGCTTCACATAGCCAGCCGCTTCCACGTAATCCTCGGTGATACTCGCAGCGACATCGCTCAGGCGCGGAGTCATATGGCCGAGATACTGCGGGTCAGGCACAAACAGGTCCACGTCCTTGCTGCGCCGATGGCCATGGCGCAGCATCAGCACAGTGCCGCCGCCGAAGGTCCAGACCGGATCGCGTATGTGATGTGCGCCGATATCGTCGACGAGGCGCATGGCGTGGCCGAAAAGCCGCTGCCACGCGCCAGGCAGGATGTCCAGATGCGTCATACGCCCCACGCCGGCCGCGGCGACTTGAAGTCACGCGCCCACCGATAGAGATGCGCCCAGATCTTCTTCGCCGGGAGCGCCGCCCCGCGCGCGGATTCCTCGACGGCCTTGACCAGGATCTCAAGCGGCGCTTCGTCGATAAGCGACGCCACTTGCGCCTCGTAGCCTGCGGGTATCAGGCCCGAGCGGAGCGCGCGCGCCAGCACCTGCGGCGGCAATTCCCGCCGATGGCTGACACCTGCCGTGACCGACGCCATCCTCAATCCGTTGCCACGCGGGTTGCCGCTCGAAGCCGAAAGGGTGATTCCGACCAGGCCTGTCAGCGCGATCAGCTTGGCAGCCCCAAGGTCTTTCAAAACGCCGCGTTCGAGCTGGTTCACCGTAGCGCGCGAAAGCCCGGCCATGCGCGCCAGCTGTTCCTGCGAAAGACCAAGGGCACGGCGCCGCGCATGGATGAGTGTGCCGATTTCGGCGAGCTGCATTTTCGGTCCCGGGTTATCAATGTTGAAAATGCTACGCCACAAACCACAAAATGTCGAGTATGTTTTACATTTTTTCGGCCACTTCGAGGCTGCGGCCAGCCCGCAAGACTTGGGCCCTCGTGCGCCGAAATCGGCCTGCTTGCGCCCGCAAAACGCCTCACCGGTTTTCATGACAGTTGACAAGTACAGTTGTACTGTATAGTATTTCTGTCATGGAACCCACCCGCACCTTCACCATTTTCGATCTTGCGATGCTGGGCGGCCTGTCGTTGCGCACGGTCCGCTATTACATCCAGGATGGCCTGGTCGACCGGCCGCAGGGCATCGGCAAGGGCGCTTATTACACCCAGACCCATGTCGACCAGATCCTCACCATCCGCAAGTGGCAGGACGCCGGCTTGTCGCTTGAGCGCATCCGTGAATTGATGTTGCAGGGGGCCGCGGCCCCGGTGCCGCCGGCGCCGCGCCGCGCCGGCACGGTGGAAGTGTGGAGCCACGTGGTGGTGGCCGATGGGGTGGAAGTCAATCTGGAGCCCGGCCGCGCGGGCTTGAACCCGGAGCAGGTACGGGCGTTTGTGCGCGGCGTCACGCAGGTTTACGAACAGTTGCACGAAAGCGAGGAAAAAAAATGACAGCGCAGGCATCCGCAATGACCGGCACCCGGGGCGAAAAAATCGCCCTGTGCGACGTCGCCGTCGCAGCCAGACTCACCGACCTGCTCTCCGAGGTCAGCATCACCCATACCTACCGCAATGACGAGGCGGTGAACATCGAGGCCGTCTACACCTTTCCGCTGCCGCAGGACGCGGTGCTGCTGGAGCTGGAAGTGTGCATTGGCGAACGGTTGCTCAAAGGCGTGGTGGTGGAAAAGAAGGCCGCAGAGCAACGCTATGAAGAAGCAATCTCCGAGGGTGATGCCGCCGTGATGCTCGAGGCGATCGAGCCCGGGCTGTATACCCTGAACCTGGGCAACCTGTTGCCCCGCGAGACCGCCGCCATCACCTACCGCTACGCGCTTCTGTACCGCTGGGCCGGCGACCAGTTGCGCTTTTTCCTGCCCACCACCATCGCGCCGCGCTATGGCGCCATGCCGCATCAGCCACACCAGGTGCCGCAAGCTTCCCTGATGGTCGAGAACCGCTTTTCGCTGCAGCTGGAAATTTCCGGCAGCCTGGTCGGGGCACAGTTCAATTGCCCGTCGCATGCCGTGACCCTGGCCAAAAGCGCAGGCAAGGTGATGCTCAGCCTCACCGAAGCCCGTGCGGTGATGGACCGCGACTTCGTTTTGAACCTGAAGGCGCCGAACTCGACGCGCAGCTTCGTGATGTGCGGTGCGGATGGCGCCGGGGTGGCCGCGGTGGCGAGCTTCCAGCCCTTCTTCCCTGGTTTGCGCGCGGCGCGGCCGCTCAATCTGGCGATCGTGATCGATTGTTCGGGCTCGATGGCGGGCGATTCCATCGCGCAGGCTCGGCAGGCGCTCGATGGCATCCTGGAGGCGCTCAAGCCTGACGACCGGGTGAGCATGGTCGCCTTCGGCAACACGACCAAAACCCTGGCCGACACGCCGTTGATGTGCAACAAGACCAACCTCGCGAAGGCCGGAAGCTTCGCCAGGCAACTGCAGGCCGACATGGGCGGCACCGAGATCGGCGCGGCACTCGCGGCCACCTACGCGGCCCTCTCCGGGATTGAGGCGGCCGACATTTTCCTGGTGACCGACGGTGAGGTCGGCGACTGGCCGCCGGTGGTCGCTGCGGCGAAATCCACCGGCCATCGCATGTTCACCGTCGGCGTCGGCGCCGCGGTATCGGAAGCCTTCGTGCGCGGGCTGGCAGAAGCCACCGGCGGCGAATGCGAGCTGGTGTCGCCCAATGAAGCCATGGCCGAGCGGGTGCTGCGCCACTTCGAGCGCATGCGCGCCCCGAAGGCCAGGCGGGCCACGCTGCACTGGCCGCAGGGCGCAGCCGACCTCAACCCCGGCGCTATTCGCGCGCTGTTCGAAGGCGATACCGTGATCGCCAGCGCGCGCTTCGACGAGGCCGTGATCGAGGGCGAGGTCGTGCTGGAAATCGAAACCGCCGAAGGCGATATCGCAAGGCAGGCGCTGCCGGTCGGCACTGCGGTCGCAGCCGGCGCCGCCGACGGGCACTCCAGCGTCGCCCGGCTGGCGGCAGCCATGCGCCTCAAAACCCAGGCACCCGAAGCCGGGCTGGCCAGTGCGCTGCGCTACCGCCTGATGAGCCCATGGACCAACACGCTGGTGATCGCCGAGCGGGCCGATGCGCAAAAGGCGCAGGGCCTCCCGGTGCTGCGCAACGTGCCGCACACACTGGCCGCCGGCTGGGGCGGTGCCGGGGTGGTGCAGTCCGACAGGTACGTGTCCGCACCGAGCGCGGGCGTGGACTACTTCAGTATGCCCAGCGCCGATGCGATGTTCGGCGTCAGGGAACAGCAATTCGAGAGGGCCGACGATAGCTTGATTCAGCGTCAAATGATTGAGCCGAGCGCTGGCCCTTTGCCGCCGTTTCACCTGCTGCTCGAACTGATCAATCTCGAACCGCGTTGCCTCGCAACGTATGGGCCCATCGCCGTGCTTGACGACGCCGGACTCCGCGCCATGTTCGATGATCTGTTCAACGCTGCACAAGACCTGGGAATCAGCCTTGATGCCATCGCGACGATCCTGCTGGCGGAGCTTCTCGCTGGCCCCTTGCACCGGCACCTGAGCACCGCGGCGAAAGTCCAGGCCAAGGAACTGCAGGCGCGAGAAGACCGGCTGATCGAGGTGCTCGAAAGCATCGAGCGCAACGGGCAAGCCCTCGCGCATATCTGCGAAGAAAGCGCAGGCGATGTCGTGCTGCAACCGCAACGGGCCGACGAAATCCGGCAGGCGCTCGGGCACTTGCCCGACACACATCAACTGCTGTTGCGAATAAGGGAACGCGCGCACCAGGCGGTGCAGAAAAGCCAGCGGCATCAGCGCGGACGAATAGGCCGCGCGCTCGCCTGAACCAACACCAATCCGGGCACATGCCCGGCTGCGGGGCGCGGCCCGCAGGGGCTCATTTCGGTGAGCCGGAACCGCGTGAACCTGAAGTTTGAAAGAAGCGGAGTGTCACATGAACCAGATCCAATCCACCCTCTCGCAATTGCACCTGGGCCAGGCCCAGTCTTTCGCCAACATGACCCTGTTCCCCCTGATCACCGCGCGCGCCGAAGCGCCCGACTACCTGGTGCTGGAGGAGGCGCTGCTGCAGCAGGTCGGCCAGGTCACCGAGATTTCCGAAGGCGGCAGCGTGCCGGAACTGGCCTTCGAGAACAACGCCCGCGAACGCGTGCTGCTGGTCGACGGCGAGCAACTCATCGGCGCGCGCCAGAACCGCATTCTCAACATCAGCATCCTGGTGCCGGCCGGCAAGAAGCTCACCATTCCGGTCTCGTGCTGCGAGCAGGGGCGCTGGGGATACACCGGCGCGCGCGCGTTCTCGTCTTCCCGCAGCAGCCTGTTTTCGAGCGCCAAGGCGAGAAAAATGATGCAGGTATCGGCGTCGATGAAAAGTCGCGGCGACCACCGTTCCGACCAGCACGAGATCTGGCGCGACATCGCGATGAAGTCCGCCAGCCTGGGCGCGCATTCCGACACCAGCGCGATGGAAGACGTTTACGCCCAGCAGCAGCAGCGCATTGACAGTTACGTCACCGCGTTCAAGCTGGTGCCGGACCAATCCGGCGCGGTGGTGGCGCAGGACGGCAACGTGGTCGGGCTGGAACTGTTCGATTCGCCGGCCACGTTCGCGCGTTTTTTCGACAAGCTGTTGAAGAGCTTCGCGCTGGATGCGATCGACGTTCGTCAACCGGTGGATGCGGTGCCGGCGGCGGAAATCGCACGCGGCTTCATCGCCCGCCTGATGGCCTCATCGGCGGAGACCTTCGCCGCCCTGGGCGACGGCGAGGACGTGCGCCTGCAGGGCGCCGACGTGGTGGCCGGCGCACTGGTGGCCGATGGCCGGGTGCGCCACCTGGCGGGCTTCCGGACCGCGGGGCTCGATGAGGAATCGGCATCGTGGCGCGCGCGCAAGGTGCACTCGCAGCGCTTCGGGCGCGACGGCGGGCGCTGAGGCGCGCCGGCAGATGCGGCGGCCAGCTTGTTCGTGCGCACGAACAGGCTGGCTGCTGTTGCCTGGCATCGAAAGAGATCACTTCTTGCCACTGCCAGCCTTACAAATACCTTGAAAATCCCGCATTTCATGCGGGATTTTCAAGGTAATATTCGGCATGCTCGAACGAACAAGTCTCGCATCCACCGTACAGGCCGCTCTCTCGCGCAGCCCGGCGGTGGCCCTGGTCGGGCCGCGCCAGGTGGGCAAGACCACGTTGGCACGCACCCTGTTGGGAAGCGGCTCGCCCAACTGGTTCGACCTCGAAGACCCGCAGGTCGAAGCGCAGCTGACGGCACCGATGATGGCACTGAAAGACTTGCGCGGCTTGGTCGTCATCGACGAAGTGCAGCACGCGCCCGGGCTGTTCAAGGTGCTGCGCGTGCTGATCGACCGCCCCGACAACCCGGCGCGCTTCCTGTTGCTGGGCAGTGCCTCGCCGGCATTGCTGCGCCAGTCCAGCGAATCGCTCGCGGGCAGGCTGGAAGTAATCGAGGCCGGTGGTTTCACGCTCGACGAAACCGGCGCCGAATGCGCCGCGGCGCTTTGGTGGCGCGGCGGATTTCCGCGCTCGTTCACCGCGGCGAGCGACGCCGCCAGCCGCATCTGGCGGCGCGAGTTCATCCGAACCGTGGTCGAGCGCGACCTGCCTCAATTGGGCCTGGCCGCGGCGCCTCCGGCCTTGTATCGCTTCTGGGCCATGTTGGCGCACTACCACGGGCAAACCTGGAATGCCGCCGATCCGGCGCACTCGCTGGGCGTCAACGAAAGCACGGTGCGGCGCTACCTCGACTGGCTGACCCAGGCCTACCTTGTGCGTCAACTGCAACCCTGGTTCGAAAATCTCGGCAAGCGCCAGGTCAAGGCCCCGAAAATCTACCTGCGTGACTCGGGCCTGTTGCACGAACTGCTGGGCATCGCCGATTCAGGCGCGCTGTCACGGCATCCGAAGAGCGGTGCTTCGTGGGAAGGTTTCGCGCTCGACCAGGTGCTGCGTATCGCGCAGCCCGACCAGGCCTATTTTTGGGGTACCCACGCCGGTGCCGAACTCGACCTTCTGATGTTCAAGGACGGCCGGCGCGTGGGCGTGGAATTCAAGCGCAGCGACGCGCCCCACCTCACGCCGTCGATGCGCATCGCGTTGAATGATCTCGCACTGGACGCGTTGTACGTGGTCTATCCGGGCGACAGGCGTTACGCTCTGGCGCCGCAGGTCGAGGCCGTGCCGCTGTCGGCGCTGCTGCCATCGCCGATGCCGCACGCCGGTTGAAACGCCGGACGCCTTGCCGGATGGCGGCGTCGGTGACGCAAAGCGCAAGGCCGGGATGACAGGCGCGGAGGTGTCATCACACCGGCGCAAGCCCGGCGACCGCAGCCAGTCGGCGACTCGCAACCTCGATCATTCCAACCCCGCAAGCGCGGCATTCCTTCGCATCAACTCGCGCAAGGCAAGCATCCCGCCGGCGCAATCGGCGGGGCTCAGATACGCCAGCACGTAGCGATCCGGTCGCAGCACCACGGCCTGCGCGCCGGCGGCGGCCAGCGCCTGTCCGATCACGCCTTCGCCATCGCGCAGGACCGGCTTACCCTCAGCCGCACCGAACGCTTCGCCCTTGCGCAACAAAAGCAGCGCCCGCGGACTGAACCCCGGCGCCAGCGTTGCAAGCACCGGCGGCACAGCGTCAGCCTGCCAGCCGATGTACGCGAAGCCCGCGCCGAGCAGCTCATCGAGCAAGACGCGGGAGCCATCGCTTCGCTCGATGCCCGGCTGCGGGAACAACTGCCCGGCGCGCACACCGTCGGACGGCCCGCCGGGCACGAAGAAGCCCGCAGCAAAACGCGGCTTGGGCTTGAACTTGAGTTGCAACACATAGTCGCGCGCTGGCGGATACAGACCGGCCACGCGCAGCGCGCCCTGCATCGCCATCGCCCCGAGCCTGGTCTTCGGCTGCATGAAGCGGCCGATGCGCAAGGCCATCGCGATCAGCGACCAGGCATGCGGCTTGCGCTCCTGCTCATAAGTGTCAAGCAGCGCGGCGCCCTGTTCACCACGGCTCACCGCGGCCAGTTTCCAGGCCAGGTTGAACGCGTCGCGCACGCCGCTATTCATGCCCTGCCCGGCGAACGGCGGCGTCAGGTGCGCGGAGTCGCCTGCCAGCAGCACACGGCCGACCCGCCAGCGAAGGGCCATGCGCGCATGGAAGGTGTAGACCACCTTGCGCACGATCGGCAGGTGTTCATCGCTGGCGACGCGCGCGCGCATCCAGGCGCGAATCAGCCCTTCATCAAGCACGTCCTCGGGCGACTCGTGCTCGAACAGCATGAACTCGTAGCGCACGGTGCGGTGCGGGCCGGGCAGGCGAATCGCCGGGCGCAGCGGGTCGCAATAGGTGCGGGTATGGATGAACGGGTCGGGGCGGTCGGCCAGATCGACGATCAGCCAGCGCTCCGCATAGGTGGTGCCGACCAGCGTGACACCGAGCGCTTCGCGGGTACGGCTGCGGCCGCCGTCGCAGCCGACCAGCCAGTCGCAGGTGAAGGTGGCCGGCCCGGCCGGCCCTTCCGTGTCGAGCGTGACGCGCGCGCCGTCATCGGTGAAACGCTTGAGCTCGGTCGACAGCTTCACCTCCACCGCCGCAAAACGCGCCAGGCCTTCGAGCAGGCGCGCTTCGAGCAAGGGCTGGCGAAACGCATTGCGCCTGGGATGGCCGTATTCGCGCGAGGTCGGCTCGATGCGCGCGAACTCGCGGCCCGACCACGAGAAGTAATGCACGCCGTAGCCCGGCACCACATCCGGCAGCACCTGGTCGAGCACGGCGGCATTTTGCAGGGTGCGCAGGCTTTCGTCGTCGATCGATACCGCGCGCGGTTCGTTGACCGTCGTCGCACTGCGTTCCAAAAGCAGGGTACGAATGCCGTAGCCGCCCAGCAGGTTGGCCAGCGTCAGGCCGGTCGGCCCGGCGCCGACAATCGCCACCGGGTAGTGCGGATCGCTCACGCTGCGATCAGCTGCGCATGATCGCGCGGCCCCACAGGTTCAGGGTGCGCTCCTCGTGCGGCCACCGGCCCACCGGGCGCTGCGGCTGGCAGACCTCGATCTCGGAGGAAATCTCCGCCAGATTGCCGTCCGGGTCGGCGACCATGAAGAACACGTCATTGCCGGGGCCGTGGCGGCCGACGCCCCAGGCCATCGGCGTTTTCAATCCTGCCATGTGGTCGGCCCAGTCGCGCAGGTCGGTCCAGGTCGGCGTTTCGAATGACTGATGGTCGAAGCGGGTCGCCGGCGCGCCGAACAATGCCAGCGAATGGTGCATGTGATCGGTGCGCAGGAAGCAGGCGCGCAACACGCCTTCTCCGTCTTCCACCCGGTCTGACAGGGTGAAGCCGAGCTGATCGCGGTAAAACGGCAGCAGTCGCGCCGGATCGGGCGTGCGCAGCGCGAAGTGCTGGGTCATGGCCGGCGGCAAGCCGGCGCCCGCATCGGCCGCGCCGGCGCTGCCGGCAGTGAATATCGTGAGATTGCCGTCCGGATCGGCCACCGCGAACGCGCCCGCATCGAACAAATCGGCATGTGGCGGCGCCATCTGCAAGGCCGGTGCCACCCGCGCGCGATGGGCCGCCAAGCCGGCGCGATCGTTGAGCCGCCAGGCCGCGTACTTGAGCCGGTTCGCCGCGCCGGCCGAGATCGCCAGCCTGCGCATCGGGCCGGTGAGCATCCAGACCTCGTCACGGGTCGAGAGCGCCATGCCGAAATGCACGGCGTAGAACGCGGCGGTCAGCGCCGGTTGCGGCGATGAGAGATGCAGGTGGTCGAGTACTGCGCCGATTTCCATGTCGATCAGGGAGCTTGAGGGAGTGCGCATGATGGGCACAGGGCCCGCCGCTGTCAACGTGCCGCCGCGATGATCACAAGCGCGATGCGCGAGCCGGCCGCCGGATTCACGCCAGCGCCTACACCGTCCCTATTGCGTATGCGGCGTCAGGCAAAAAAATCCCGACACCGCGGCATGCCCGACCGAGCCGGCATGCGCGATGCCGAACAGCCCGAGGCCCAGCACGATACTGCCGGCGACCCGGCGCGCGGCGCGGCCGTTGCGGCTCTTCGAGAGCGCCCGCATCAGCGCGCCGGCCAGCAGCAGGTTGGGCAGGGTGCCGAGGCCGAACACCAGCATCACCAGGGCACCGTCGACGGCATCGCCGGCCAGAAGCGCGGTGGCCAGCATGCTGTACACCAGCCCGCAGGGAATCCAGCCCCACAACAGGCCCAGCGCCAGCGCCCGCGGCCAGGTGCGGGCCGGCAGGAAGCGTCCGGCCAGGGGCCGGATCAAGCGCCAGGCCAGGGCTCCGACACGCTCGATGACGGCAACGTAGCGGGTGATGCCGAACAGATACAAGCCGAGCCCCACCAGCATCAGGTTGGCCAGCAGATACATCACCAACTGCACCGGCAGCACGTCGTTCAGGAACATCGCCATCGAGCCGGCCATGCCGGCAGCGGCGCCGGCCACGCCATAGACCATGATGCGGCCGCCATTGAATGCCAGTTGCAAGCCCCATGCCGCGCGGCCGCCCGGCTGCCCGGCCGACAGCGCCGCGACGATGCCACCGCACATGCCGGCGCAATGCATGCCGCCCAACAGGCCCACCATGAATATCGCGCCCAGCGCGGCTACGGTCATCGCATCGCGCCTTCAGATGATCCGCGAGTAGCGGTTGCGGGCCAGGTCGGCCTGCAGGTAACGGTCGAAGGGCATGCAGATGCCGCGCAGGAAAAAGCGGCCAGTGGGCGTGACCGTGATTTCGCGATCGGTGATGCGCACCAGCCCGGCCTCTTCGAACGGCGCCAGCGCCGCCAGTTCGGCGCCGAAATAGGCGCGAAAATCGATCAGGTAGGCGATGTTGATCGACTCGAACGCCACCTCGCCCTGGCACATCAGCCCCATGATCACCGTGCGTCGCGCCAGATCGTCGGCGTTGAGCTCGAAGCCGCGGTTGACCGGCAGGCGCCCCTGGTCGAGGCAGTCGTAGTATTCGTCGAGGGTGCGCGCATTCTGGCTGTAGACCGGGCCGATCTTGCTGATCGACGAAATCCCCAGCGCCAGCAGGTCGCATTCCGACTGCGTCGTGTAGCCCTGGAAGTTGCGGTGCAGGCGCCCGCTGCGCAGCGCCAGCGCGAGCTCGTCGTCCGGCTTGGCGAAATGATCCAGGCCGATGTACACATAGCCGGCATCGATCAGGCGTTCGAGCGACATCAGGAACAGGCGCAGCTTGGTTTCGCCGGTCGGCATGTCGGCCGGCGCGATGCGCCGCTGCGGCTTGAAGCGGGTCGGCAGGTGTGCATAGCTGTATAGCGCAATGCGCTCGGGCGCCTCGCTGATCACCTCATCGAGAGTGCGCGCGAAGCTTTGCTCGGTCTGGCGCGGCAGACCGTAGATCAGGTCGAAATTCACCGAGCCTACGCCGGCGGCACGGGCCGCGGCCAGGGTCGCACGGGTCAGCGCGAGCGGCTGGATGCGGTTGACCGCCTGCTGCACCTCCGGGCTGATGTCCTGAATCCCCAGGCTCATGCGGTTGAATCCGAGCCTGGCCAAGAGGTCAATGGTGGCCGCGTCGGCGGTGCGCGGGTCGACCTCGATCGACAACTCGGCGCCCGGCAAAAAATCGAAATGCGCGCGCAGCATCGCCATCAGCTCGGTCAGTTCCGTGTGCGACAGGAAGGTCGGGGTGCCGCCGCCGAAATGCAGCTGGCTGATGCGCCGGTCACCGCCTGAGTGCAGGAGTTGCAGCTGCACCTCCTTCTCAAGGTAGCGCAGGTACTTGGCCGAGCGCCCGTGATCGCGGGTGATCACCTTGTTGCAGGCGCAGTAATAGCAGATCGATGCGCAAAACGGCAGGTGCACATAGAGCGAAAGGGGGCGGGTGAAGCCGCCGATGCTGCGCTGCGACAGCCACGCGGAGTGCGCCGCCGCATCGAAAGCCTCGACGAAACGGTCGGCCGTGGGATAGGAGGTGTAGCGCGGGCCGGCGGTGTCAAAACGCTCCACCAGGCCACGATCGATCACCGTCCGCGCGGGAACGAACGGGCCGCCGACCGCAGTTTGGTCATCGCGCATGGTTCCACTATGCCGTCCGGCGGCCGGCCGACATTGATGCAGGTCAAACCGTGACGAACCGGGCGCGGACCGCGCGCCGGGAGCGCAGAAGCGCGAAAGCGGCTATCCTAATGTTCCGGCTTCTCATGCCCGCATGCGTTTTCGAGAAACCAATCGCCTTGGCACCCACATGAACGCCCCGCTCAGTCTGGCTCACCTCAAAACCGCCTGTTCGAACTGCAACCTGCGCGAGCTATGCCTGCCGGTCGGCATGACGCGCGATCAACTCGACACCCTCGACGAACTGGTCTACACCCGCAAACGGATCAAGCGCGGCGAGAGCCTGTTTCGCAGCGGCGATGCGTTCCTGTCGCTGTATGCGATCAGGAGCGGATTCTTCAAGACCCGGGTAGCCACCAGCGACGGTCGCGACCAGGTGTCCGGTTTTCAGATGGCCGGTGAACTGCTCGGCATCGACGGCATCGGCACCGACAGCCACAACTGCGACGCGGTCGCCCTCGAAGACAGCGAAGTCTGCGTGATTCCCTACGCCAGGCTGGAGGAACTGGCGCGCAACTTCGAACCGCTGCAACATCACTTCCACAAGGTTATGAGCCGCGAAATCGTGCGTGACCACGGCGTCATGCTGCTCCTGGGCAGCATGCGCGCCGAGGAACGGGTGGCGTCTTTCCTGCTCAACCTGTCGCAACGCTTCACCGCGCGCGGTTTCTCGGCCTCGGAGTTCATCCTGCGCATGACGCGCGAGGAAATCGGCAGCTACCTGGGACTGAAACTTGAAACCGTGAGCCGCGCGTTCTCCAAGTTCCAGGAAGACAAGCTGGTCACGGTGCAGCAAAAGCATATCCACATCGTCGACATCGCCGGCCTGAAGAAGGTGCTGGGCCAGGGCGGCGCCGCCAACTGCTGAGCGCTCGCCCGGCTGCACCTGGCCATGGTTCAATCCATCGCCCGCACTAGAGCCCCCACCGATGCGATGCTGTTCAACCTGATGGCGCACCATATGGTGCCTCGTCAGCCGGTCGCGGCGCGCCGCATTTGATGCGATCATCCGCGCTTGATCGCGGCGCGGTCGCAGCCGATCCATCCACCATCAGGAAACAGGCATGAGCACGCAATTCCGGGCGATTCGCGCCATCGAGGCCGACAAGCACGCAAGCGGTCATCTGGTGCGTCAGACGATCGACGATCTCGACCCCGGTGCCGTGCTGATTCGCGTCGCCTATGCCGGCATCAACTACAAGGACGCACTGGCGGTGACCGGCCGTGCGCGCATCGTCACCCGCGCCCCGTGCAACATCGGGATCGAGGCCGCCGGGGTGGTGGAGGCCAGCAGCAGTGCCGCCTTCAAGCCTGGCGACCCGGTGATCGTGCATGGCTTCGGCCTGGGCATGCGGCATGACGGCGGGTTTGCCGAGTATGTGCGGGTGCCGGCCGAATGGGTCGTCGCCCTGCCCACCGGCATCAGCCCGCGCCAGGCGGCGATCCTCGGCGTGGCCGGCGTCACCGCCGCCACCGCGGTCGCCGCGCTCGAAGAGGCCGGCGTCACGCCCGGCGATGGCGAGGTGCTGGTGACCGGCGCCAGCGGCGGCTGCGGCGGACTGGCGGTGGAGATGCTGGCCCGCAAGGGCTATCGGGTGGTGGCGCAGACGCGCCGGGCCGAACTTGGCGACTGGCTGAAGTCGCTCGGTGCGGCCGACACACTGGTCGCCGCCGACATCGCCGACAGCGGCCGGCCACTTGAATCGGCGCGCTGGGCCGGGGTGATCGACTCGATCGGCGGCCAGCAGTTGTCGTGGGCGCTGCGCAGCACGCGCGAAAATGGCGCGGTCGCCACCTACGGCAATGCCGCCGGCAACGACTTCGCGACCTCGGTCCTGCCGTTCATCCTGCGCGGCATCCGGCTGATCGGGATCAACGGCAATCTGCCGATGGCGCGCCGCCTTGCCACCTGGAAGCGGCTCGCCGGCGATCTTGCCGCCCCCGTCTTCGCCGATGCGGCGCGAGACATCGCGCTCGATGCGGTGATCGATTTCTGCGTCGGCATGATCGACGGCAAGTCGACCGGCCGCACCCTGGTGGCGATGCGGCAGTAGCCGCATTCATGTCGAACACTCGAAGCGTCCGGCGATCTTGATGGCACGCTACGCATGACCAGCACAGACCACGCAGGCGCCATCGCCGGCCCGTGGCCACGCGAGGATTTCTCACGCGTACCGTATGCGGTGTTCACCGACGAAGCCATCCATCAGCGGGAAAACGAGCGCATTTTCCGCGGGCCGGTGTGGAATTACCTGTGCCATGAAATCGAACTGCCGAACGCCGGCGACTTCGTCACCACCTGGGTCGGCGCCACCAACGTGATCGCCACCCGCGGCAACGACGGCAGCCTCAACGCATTCGAGAACTCCTGCGCGCATCGTGCCGCCAAGCTGACCTCGAAGGTACGCGGCAATGCGCCGCAGCTGACCTGCCCGTACCATCTGTGGACCTACACCCTCGAAGGCGACCTGCAGGGGGTCACCTTTCTGCGCGGCGTCGGCGGCAAGGGCGGCATGCCGGCGGGTTTCGACAAGAAGGACCATGGCCTCAACAAGCTGCGCGTGGCCACCTATGGCGGCCTGGTGTTCGGTACCTTCCACGACGCCACCCCGACGCTGCCCGAATTCCTCGGGCCGCATTCGATGGCGCAGATCGACCGCCTGCTGGTGCAGCGCAAGCCCCGTGTACTGGGCTACCTGCGCCAGCGGATTCCGGGCAACTGGAAGCTCTACAACGAGAACGTGCGCGACCCCTATCACGGCTCGCTGTTGCACCAGTTCCAGGTGTCGTTCGGGCTGCAGCAGCCGACCATGCGCGGCGGCATCAAGCTCGATGCCGACCTGAAGAACACCTGGAACCATTCGATCATCACCGAGCAGGATCAGGCGAGCCGCGAACTGATGACCGCGGCCTATGCCGGCACCGGCAAGTTCACCCCCGACCTGACGATGGCCGACCCGGCGCTGACCCGCGTGCCGCTCGACCTGGGCGACAACTACAAGACCACCATCCTGTCGATCTTTCCGACCCTGATCGTGGCCCAGGTCGACAACACCTATGCGATCCGCCATTTGCGGCCCAAGGGCTGCGACCTGGTCGAACTGCATATCACCTATCTCGGGTTTGAAACCGATACTCCGGCACAGACGCATGACAAACTTCTCACCGTCAACTTCATCGGGCCGGCGGGCTATATCTCGCTGGAGGATGGCGAGGCACTGCGTCTGGTGCAGGAAGGAATCCGCCAGCGTCGCCCGGGTGGCCATGAAGTGCTCGAAATGGGCGGCGTCGGCCCGATTGTCGATACCGACTACCTGTCGCAGGAAATCTCGATTCGCGGCTTCTGGTCGTTCTACCACCGCATCATGGGCCTCGAATCTCCGGGCAAGGACGACGGCGCGCGATGAACGACTGGATTCTCGAAGCGCGGGTGCGTTCGTTCCTGCATGAATACGCCGCCTGCCTGGATGAAGAACGCTTCGATGACTGGCTGACCCTGTTCGACGCCGCCGACTGCGGCTACGAGGTGTTGTCGCGCGAGAACCGCGACCTCGGCCTGCCGGCGCCGATCATGAGTTGCTACAGCTACGGCATGGTGTGCGACCGGGTGGCGATGCTGGTCAAGGGTGTGCTGACCTATCGCCACAACATGCTGCTGCGCCAGGTGAGCAACCTGCGCACCGGCCGCGACTTGCACGGCAACATCACACTCAAGGCCGCGCTGGTGGTATTCCAGTCGAGCGAGGAAGGGGTTTCCTCGCTCTACATGGTGGCGCGCTACGAAGGTCTTCTGATCGAGGTGGCCGGCGCATTGCGCATCCGCCGCATGGCGGTGGTGGTCGACTCGTTCGGCATCGACACCATGCTGGCGGTGCCGCTATAGCGCCCGCTGCGGCACAGGTGCAGGTGCATCAGTCGTAGGCACGAAAACGAATCGTCGCATCACGCCGGATCTGCTCGACCAGCGCCACTTCCCAATCGAGGTAGGCGCGCGCGTGCTTTTCGTAGTCGCCTTCCTGCTCGTGATCGTAGGGCTTGTACCAGACGTCGTCCAGTGAAGTAGTGGCGTTCGCCATCCCAACGGCCTCCGGCAGATCTGCCGCGAACCAGGTCGCATTGCCGCCTTCGATCACGCTGGTGTGCGCCTGCGGCCACAGCGCCGCCACTTCGGCGGCCGCCAGATGTGCCAGCACGCCATCGTCGGAGGTCAGCAACACGGCGCGTGCCGGCCCGCATTTCGCGCGCGCGACGGCCAGGCGTGAACGCACCACCCACCAGGC
>JANPGJ010000629.1:0-13318 GCA_031423955.1 Burkholderiales bacterium | reverse complement strand
ATAGGTGGTCAGCACAATCCGCGTGATGGCGCGGGTGTCGCCCTGCAACTCCTCGCGCGTGCTCCTGGCCATTTCGGCACCGTAGTGCACATGGCGCACGGCGGCATGCGGCTTGATGTAGGCGTCCAGAATCAGGTCTTCCTGCGCCGCCGGCAAAGCGTCCGGGGTGGCGGCGGAATTTGCGTCGGCGAACACCTGCAAGGCCTCGTCCGGCGCATCGATGCCGGCCTGCGCCGACTGCGCCGCCAGCAATCCCAATAGCGCGCTGTGCGCCAGATAGGTATTGCGCGCGGTCTTGCCGGCGGTGACCGGCAGGTACAGGCTGACCGGCAACTGGCAGGCGGCGATGTCGATCGCCCGCGCGATGCCGCCGGCGTCCTGGCCCATCAGGCGCGCGACAGCCGCCGCAACGCCCAGGCCCGGCCAGTTGCCATCGACATGCATGCCGGGGCGGATGCGCAGCCAGCCGCCGGCGCGCGCGCCGACTTCATAGCCCAATGCCAGCGCATTGGTCAGCGCATCGAGACCGCGCTCGCCGGTGACCGCCAGCGGCAACAACGCGGCGACCGTCGCCACCCCCGGCCGGCCGTGGGCATAGGCGTGGCCTTCGCAGGCTTCGTCCCAGGTGGCGGCCATCGCGCCGACCTGGGTGGCGGCCGCCAGCGACAGCCGGCGCCCGCCCGGAAAGGTGAACGGCCCGGATTCGATTGACGAGGCATTCTGCTCGAAGGCGCGCACCTCGGGCGCATTGCGCGCGGCCAGCATGCAGCCGATGGTGTCGAGCAGGATCAGGCGCGCGGCGGTCGCCGCCGCCTCGTTGGCCGGGCGCGTGGCGCGCAGGGTGACGGCGGCCTTGAGCGCGTCGGCATGGGCGCGCCAGCGCTGCCAGGGGGCGGATTCGGTGGTGGTCATGTTCAGGTGCGGCTCAGCTGCCCTTGACGCCGGCGGCCTTGATCACCGGCCCCCATCTGCGGATTTCGCTCTGGATGAAGGCGGTGTACTCCGCACCTGCCATGTAGCGCGGCGTCAGGCCGAGTTCGCCGAGCTTGGTCTGGAACTCGGGCTGCGCGATCACCTTCGACAACTCCGCCTGCAGGCGCTCCAGGATGTCCTTCGGCACCTGGGCCTGGGTCGAAATGCCGAACCAGGCTTCACCGCCGGTGCCGGGCACCACTTCATCCATGGTCGGCACATCGGGATAGGCTTTCAGGCGCTCACTGCTGGCGGCGGCCAGTGCACGCGCGCGGCCGCCGCGAATGTAGCCGCCGGCGGCCACCGGGCCGTCGAGCACGGCATCAAGCTGGCCGGCGATCATGTCGGCGGTGGCCGGGCCGGTGCCCTTGTAGGGTATGTGCACCATGTCGATGCCGGCGCGCTGCTTGAGCAACTCGCCACTGAGGTAGCCGGCCGAGCCGACCCCGGCCGACGAATAGTTGAGCACCCCCGGCTTGGCGCGCGCCATGGCGATGAATTCACGGAAGTTCTTCGCCGGATGATCGGCCCGCACCACCAGCAGGTTGGGCAGCATGCCCAAGAGCACCAGATGCGCGAAATCTTCCATCGGCTTGTAGGTGACGGTATTGATCTGCGGCCCGAGCGAGATCGAGGCGTTGTTCGACATGAATAGCGTGTAGCCGTCGGGCGCCGCTTTCGCCGCCGCGTCGGCGCCCACCGTGCCGCCAGCGCCGGGGCGGTTTTCGACGACGAACGAGCCACGGGTGCCGTCCTGCAGGCGTTGCGCCAGAAAGCGCGCCAGGATGTCGGTCGAGCCGCCGGGCGCGAACGGCACGATCAGGCGGATCGGCCGGTTCGGCCAGGCCTGTGCCTTGAGCGGTGCAGCGTGGCTGGCGATGGCCGCTGCAGAGGCCACAAGTAGGCGGCGACGCTTGCTGGTACGATGTTCCATTGTCGGTCTCAATCGATGCGAAGTTTCGCCGCCGCAATCAGCGGGCCGTAACGCGCATTCTCGGCGGCGATATGCGCCAGGTAGTGCTGACGATCACCGGCGATCACCGTCATGCCAATGTCGCTCAAGCGGCCTTGCACCTCGGGCAGCGCCAGCAGCTTGCGGATTTCCGTCTGCAGGCGCTCGATCACCGGCTCCGGCATGCCGGCCGGACCGGAAACGCCGAACCAGGCGGCGCCGACCACGCCGGGCACGACCTCACCGGTGGTTGGCACCTCGGGAAAGGCCCGCGCGCGCGCCTCGCCGGTCACCGCCAACAGGCGCAGGCGGCCGCTGCGCACTTGCGGCGTGGCGGTGACCAGGCCATCGAACATGCCATCGAGTTGGCCGCCGAGCAGGTCGGTGACGGCAGGGCCCGTGCCCTTGTAGGGAATGTGCAGGATGTCGATGCCGGCCTTTTGCTTGAGCAACTCGCCCGACAGATAACCCGACGAGCCAACCCCGGCCGAGGAATAGTTGAGCGCACCGGGCCGGGCGCGCGCCATGGTGATGAATTCGGCCAGGCTTTTCGCCGGATGGTCGGCGCGCACCACGAAACCATTCGGAAAGCTGCCCACCAGGGTGATGTGGGTGAGGTCGCGCAGCACGTCGTAGGGCATGTTGGCGCGCATCAAGGGGCCCGGCGCGATGCAGGAATTGGCCGCCATCACCAGGGTGTAGCCATCGGGCGCGGCCTTGGCCACGAAGTCGGTGCCGACGATCGAGCCGCCACCGGCGCGGTTCTCCACCACCACCTGCTGCTTCAGGCTGTCGGACAGCCGTTGCGCGACCAGGCGCGCGGTGACATCGGTGGCGCCGCCCGGTGCAAACGGCACCACCAGGCGCAGCGGCCGGGTCGGCCAGTCGGCCTGGGCCCGCACCTCAAACGGGATCGCTGCAGCGGCGAGCGCGGCAGCAAACAGGCGGCGACGTTGCATCGATGTTCCGTTCATGGCGCGCCGGCGACACCGTCATGCTTCACAGGCGCCAGGGTCGCGGCCAGCAGCGGCGCGGCGGCGGTGAGGGTCGGCGAGGCTGCCAGCCCCAACTGCGACAGCAGCAGCCAGGCGCCGCAGATGTTTGACGACAGCAGCGGCGCAGCGGCCGAGGGCGCGGCTTCGAGGATCGCCGGCAGCGTGATCAGACCGGTGCCGGAGATCACGATCGCATCGACCCTGGCGCTGACTTCGCCCAATGCGGCGCGCACCTCGGCGGTGGTCATCTGGTAGGCGCGGAACTCTTCCGACATTTTCACCACCTGGGCAATTTGCAGCCGTCCCTCTTCCCAATAGGCCATCGAGCGCGCGGTGAGCCATTGCGGATACGGTGATACCAGGCAGATCGAGCGCGCGCCGAGTCGCCGCAGGGCTTCGAGGATCGCCAGGCTGGCGGTGACCACCGGATAGCCGGCGCTGCTGCCAAGCTCGACACACAGCGTGGCATCACCGGCGACGCCGCGATCGTAGGTGGCGCCGGTCAGGCCGACCAGCGCGGCATCGAGTTTCAGGTTGCCGAACGAGCGCAGGGTCGGCAGGTAATGCCCTGCATAAGCGGCATTGCGCGCTTCGAGGTCGCCGGCCAGCACCGGCAGGCGGCTTGCATGGATGGCGATGGTCGCCGGCAGCAGGGCGTGCATCTCCGGCTCCACCGTCGGGTTGGCCGGCGGCACGATCAGGCCGATGCGATGCTCGATGATCATGCCGCGCGCGCTGCCGCCGCGGCGACGGTGAACGAGGGCGCGATGTCGAGCATGGCGGCATCGCGCACAAATTGCAGGGCGCGATCCTGCGTGCGCGCAGTGGCCTCGACCGCCGCCAGGAAGGTCGCGCCACCGCCGACCATGCGGTCGGTGCGCGGCACGAGTTCATCGACCGCGATCGAGCGCCGTGCCGCTGCCCAGGCATCGAGTGCGAAATCGAGCGCTGCCTTGTCTTTGGCCGCAAACGCCTGGCCCAGGGTCCAGGCGTCATGCAGGCCGCAATTCATGTTCATGCCGCCGCGTGTATTGGTCACGTGGGCGGCATCGCCGGCCACCAGCACACGCCCCTGGCGATAGCGGGTGGCGATCCGCTGGCTGGTGGCGTAAATGTCGGTCGCCGCATCGGTCAGTTTCCCAAGCGGCAGGAAGCGTTGCAACTCATGCTCGATGAAGGCCGCGCCCAGGGCCGTCTCATCGCTGATCTCCGGCGCCAGGCGCACGATGATGCGCCACACCCTGGACATTTCAAGCAGGCTGATCGAGTCGGAATCGTTGTACAGGTAGGAAATGCCGGACAACCCGGGAATCAGGCGGCGCAGGTCGACACCGGTCATGATGCGCAGCACCCGCTTGGTGTAATCGCTGCCTTCGAAGTCAATCCTGGCGGCCGCGCGCACCGCGCTGTGCGCCCCATCGGCGGCAACCAGCCAGTCGAAGGTTTCGCGCACCATGCCGGCGCCGCGCCGCACCTCGATCTCGATACAGCGTAGGCCCTCCTCCGCACCCGCGATCTCGGCGTTGAATTCGATGCGCGCGCCAGGTTCGGCTTCAAGCGTGCGCTTGAGCACCGGCGTCAGCAGGCCTTGCTCCAGGTGCATGCGCCAGGGATGCGCGGTGTGCCCGGCGAGCAGGCTGAAGGCGAAGCGCGCCGCCAGTTCCGGGCGGCCGGTATTGCAGCGGTAATAGTCGATCGCGTCGATCCGTCGCCCGAGCGGCGCGACCTGGTCGAGCACACCCAGGGCGGCCAGCATGTCGAGGGTGGGCGCATGAAAGGTCGAGGCGCGCGACGCGGTGCTCAAGGCCTCGCGCTTTTCGAACAGGCGCACCTCGTGGCCGGCACGCGCCAGGCAGAGGGCGGCGGTGAGTCCGACCGGGCCGGCACCGGCGACGGCGATACGCTGTTTCATCGAGGTTCCCGGGGGCCGGCGATTGTCTGGATTACCATTGGTTCAATGAGGAGAAGCAGGTGACGAACCATAGTGTACTGATTGCCGGCGCCGGCCCGGTCGGGCTGACCGCCGCGCTGGTGCTGGCCGAGGCCGGCGTGACGGTGAAAGTGTTCGAAGCCGAGGCCGATGTGATCGATGATTTGCGCGCCTCGACCTTCCATCCACCCACGCTCGACCTGCTGGAACGCTTCGGCATCAGCGCCGACCTGATCGCCCGCGGCCTGATCTGCCCGCACTGGCAGATCCGCCTGCATCCGGGCGGCGAGCGCGCGGTGTTCGACCTGTCGGTGCTCGAAGGCGAGACGCGCCACCCGTATCGCCTGCAGTGCGAGCAATGGAAACTGTCGCGCGCCCTGCTCGCCCGCCTGCAACAGCACCCCAAGGTCGAGTTGCGTTTCGCTACCCGGGTGACCGCGCTCGGCCAGGACGATCGCGGCGTGGCGCTGACCATCGAAACCGAAGGCCGCGGCGAAACCGTGCAAGGCGCCTGGCTGATTGGCGCCGACGGCGCCAAAAGCGTGGTGCGCAGGGCGGTGGGCCTTGAATTCGACGGCCAGACCTATCCGGAAACGACGCTGCTGGCGACCACCCGCTTTCCGTTTGAAGACCACCTCGATGGCCTGTCCAACGTCAGCTATTGCTGGAAAGCCGGCGGCAACTTCAGCCTGCTCAAGGTGCCGGGCCGCTGGCGCGTTTCGATCTATCCGCGCGAGGACCTGTCGATCGAGGAACAGTTGTCAGCAGCGAACATCGAGGCCGCGCTGCAGGAGATCGTGCCGCGCACCGAACCCTACGAAGTGCTGGAGGTGCGGCCCTATCGCGTGCACCAGCGCATCGTGGAGCGTTACCGCGTCGGCCGCGTGTTCCTGGCCGGTGACGCCGCCCACTTGAACAGCCCGGCCGGCGGCATGGGCATGAATGGCGGCGTGCATGACGCGTTCAACCTGTGCGACAAGCTTGCCGCGGTGATCAATGGCAGCGCCGATGCCGGCTTGCTCGACCTCTACGACCTGCAACGCCGCCCGGTGGCGCGCGACCAGATTCTCGCGCAGGCCGACCGCAATCGCGCGCGCATGCGCGAGAAGGATGATGCGAAGCGGCGCGAGATGCTGGCCGGGATGCAGGCATTGATCGCCGACCGCGGCAAGCTCAAGGCGCATCTGCTCAAGACCTCGATGATCGAGGGATTGCGGCAGGCGGCGCTGGCCAATCACTGAATGCGCTTCGCGCACCCACAACCGGATCCTGAAGCATGACCAACAACAAGCCAGGCAGCAACCTCGTCTATTCCACCGAAAGCGGCCGCATGTGCCCGACATGCAGCCAGCCGCTTCCCCAATGCACCTGCCGCACGGCTGCGCCGCGACCGGCCGGCGATGGCGTGGTGCGGGTGTCGCGGGAGACCAAGGGGCGTGGCGGCAAGGGCGTGACGCTGATCAAGGGCGTGCCGCTCGATGGCGACGCGCTGACCGCGCTCGGCAAGCAGTTGCGCACCAGCTGCGGCACCGGCGGCACGGTGAAGGACGGTGCGATCGAACTGCAGGGCGACCATTGCGAGCGGGCCATCGAGTTGCTCAAGCAGCGTGGCTGGCAGGTCAAGCGCGCCGGCAGCTGAAACAGCCACTCGACTGTCATCGCCAACGTGACAGGCGATTTTTGCGCTGCCTGCGAAGAAGTGGTGCTCGATGAAGACAAATCTGCGTACATCACGGCGATGCCCGATTTCACCCGTCAAGCAGTCAAGGTTGAAGTGACGGCGTAACAGGTCGGCGACCGCTGGTACAAGCGGTTCTTGACAATGATCCCGGTCACTGCCCGGCCAGCACCAGATCCGCCCCCTTCTCCGCAATCATGATCGTGGTGGCGTAGGTGTTGCCCGAAATCATCGATGGCATCACCGAAGCGTCGATCACGCGCAGGGCGTCGAGACCTTTGACGCGCAGGGTTGCGGGGTCGACCGGCGCATCGCTGCCTGCGCTCATGCGGCAAGTGCCGACCGGGTGATAGACGGTGGAGCCGGTGTTGCGCGCGAAGTCGATCAACTCCTGGTCATTGCGGACATCAGTACCGGGCCAGGTTTCGCTCTCGATGTAAGTGGACAGCGGTGCTGCGCCATACAGGCGGCGCACGTATTTGATGCCGGCCAACAAGATTTCGACATCGCGCTCATCGGCCAGATAGTTGGGTTGGATCTCCGGCGCGGCGAAGGGATCGTTTGATGCGATGCGCACATGGCCGCGGCTGTGCGGGCGCAGTTGCTGCACACCGCAGGTGAGACCGGGCAGGCGCTCCATCGCCGCCTGCCCCATCTTGCCGCGCTCGAAGCTGGCGGGGGCAAACAGCAGTTGCAAATTTGGGCGCAGCGCAGGCTCTGCCGCACCGCCTGGCGTGGATGACACCGCCGCCGTCCTCATTGATGACGCCGCAGCCGTCCCAGGCCCATGCGCGGCTGCGCCGGCAACGCCGTCAGCGACATGGATGAACCCATAGGCATGCGCCACCGCGCTCGACAACACACCGCGCCGCGCGAACAGATACTTGAACACTTCGAGCGCCACGCGCGGCAGATGGGTGCGCTCGTTGATCGAGCCGGTGCCGCGCACGCGCGCAGCCACCCGGGCGGCATAGTGATCCACCAAATTCTCGCCCACCCCGGCCAGCGCATGGGTAAGGGTTACGCCCGCCGCCTGCAACACGGCAGGGTCACCGACGCCCGACAGTTGCAGCAATTGCGGTGAATTGATCGAGCCGCCCGCGAGAATCACCTCGGCCGCAGCGCGCGCGACGCGCATCTGCCCTTGATGTCGATATTCAATCCCGGCGGCGCGGCGGCCTTCAAACACGATGCGCGCCGCGTGTGCATGCGTGCGCAATGCGAGATTGGGCCGCGCCAACGCTGGCCGCAAATACGCATCGGCCGCACTCCAGCGCCGCCCGCTCTTCATCAGATATTGGTAGAACCCCGCACCGCGCTGGTCGCCCGAGTTGTAATCCGGATTGAGCGGCTCGCCCAGGGTGTGCAATGCGCCGATGAACGCGGCGCACAGGGGGTGCTGCATGCGTGGGTCGTTGACCTGCAGCGGGCCGTCGTGGCCGCGCGTGGCGGTGTTGCCGTTGGCGCGGCTTTCCGCGTTGCGGAAATACGGCAACACCTGGTCCCAGCCCCAGCCGGCCGCGCCCTGCGCAACCCAATCGACGTAGTCCTCGGCCTGACCGCGCACATAGAGGTGGCCGTTGATCGAGCTGGAGCCGCCGAGCACGCGCCCGCGCGGACAGGGAATCACGCGATTGCCGGTATGCGGTGCAGGCGCATTCGCATAGCCCCAGCCGACACTGTTGTCGAACATCGTGCGCGTGAAGCCGGCCGGCACCTTGATCCACAATTTGTTGTCGGAGCCGCCCGCTTCAAGCAGCAAGACGCGATGACGGCCCGAAGCGGTCAGCCGGTTGGCAAGCACGCAACCGGCTGCACCAGCACCGACGATGACGTAGTCCCAGGTCTCCTGCGCACCCGCTGGCGCTGCGCCCGCGTCAGACACGATGCGACACCGCAAGGCTCACTGCATCACCAGATCGCGCGCATCACGCGCCGCATCGGCCACGGCGGCCTGTTCAATCAGTGGCCCTGCGCCCGCCACTGTGGCCCGCACCAGATAGCGCGGCAGGCCAGGCTCAAACGGCCGGCCGCGATGGAGCATGCAGCGGTTGTCCCAGATCAACAGGTCATGCGCCTGCCAGACGTGGGTGTATACGAACCGGGGCTGCTCCGCGAAGGCCAGCAGTTGATCGAGCAGTGCGCGCGCCTCCGCCAGTGCCATGCCTTCAATACCGGACACGTGCGAACCGATGTAGATCGATTTCTCGCCCTTGTCGGACACGCGCACCAGTGGCTGGCGCACCGGCGGCACAGTGGCACGCTCTTCGGGTGTCACCACCCGCGCATCGACCTGCGCGCGCGAGTGGGAGAAATCGTGAATGGCGATTTTCCCCTCTGCGGCGCGCTGGAGTTCAACCGGCAGGGCGCGCCAAACCGCGCGCAGGTTGATGAACTCGGTCTCGCCGCCCTTGGCCGGCACGATGCGGCCGGACAGCAGCGAGGCATGCGCCGGTACCGGCTTGAACGAGGAATCGCTGTGCCACAACTGATTGGCACGCGTGTTGAGCCACTGCCGGTGCGATGGTTCGACCACCGCGCCATCGGCACCGATGTTGGTCAGGATCACCATCTCGCTGCCTTGCCCTTGCGCACCGAGCCTGGTTTTTTCCAGCACCCCGAAGCGGCGGCTGAAGGCGATTTGCTGTGCGTCATCAATCCGCTGCCCGCGCAGGATGACCAGCGCATGGCGCTCGAAGACGTCGTGAATTTGCGCAAAGACGGCATCGGACAGAGGCTGGCGCAGATCAACGCCGGAAACTTCGACGCCAAACAAGGGATGCAAGGGTGTGGAGGTGAGCATGGACTCTGGGTGCGTAATGAATGGGCAGGAAGCCGCGGCAAGAGGCGGCAGGTACCCTGATCCGAGCCTGCCTTGGTGAATACTACAGCACGAGATTGATCCAGTTGTTGATGCAGTTGTGGATGCGTGGGGACCGGGGTGAATACGTCGAACATCAAGGTCGAGCAATAGCGTTGCCCATCGCCTTTGCGTCAAATCAGCGTCGCGCAGCAAGAAAAGCAATGTCACCAATATGGTGACCATTACGCATGACCATGCTATGATCGTCCGATGCGCATCTTCAACCATAGCGCTGTGATGTTTTATGCCCGGCGTCACGCGGATGTGCGCGACGATCTGCTGGCGTGGTATGCCGAGGCGGAAAACGCGGCGTGGAAAACGCCGGCCGATGTGCGGCTGCAATTTCCGCGCGCGTCGGTGGTGGCGAATAGCCGCATTGTGTTCAACCTTGGCGGCAACCGCTACCGGCTGATAGTGTCATTCAACTATCCAAGCGGCACGTGCTATATCAAATTCTTCGGCACGCATGCGGCATATGACCGGATCGATGCCTTGACAGTCGACCACACCGGAGTGATTCATGGCAAAACGAAATCTTGAGATTGAGCTGCTCACGACACACGCTGCTTTTGTTCGGGCGCTGAAGCGGGTTGGATACTTTTTCGATGTGCCACCAAAGGCTGGTTCCCAGGAAGAAGCCGAGTTTGAAGTGCTGATGCTGATGGTGGAGAAATACGAGCGGGAGCATTTTCCCGTGCCGCCGCCAGATCCGGTGGCGGCGATCAAGTTTGCGCTTGAGCAGCGCGGCATGCAGCCCGCCGACTTGCAGAAAGTACTCGGCTCCCGACAGCGCACGCATGACGTGATGCGCAAAAAGCGGCGCCTGACCCTGCAGCAGATTCGCTCACTCAACGAGAAATTGAATGTGCCTGCCGAAGTGTTGATTCGCGATTACGCGCTTGGCTGATTGCAACGCCTCCACCACAGAGACCGTTGGTGTGAAGGTTTGATCACCTCCATTGTTCGATAATTTTGCTGGCCATCAAGATAGCGCGAGTTGCTTGCGCTGGATGCGCCCAAGGCGGACGACAAGAAAGCCGCTGCCGCCGCTGCCAAGACCTATCCGGAAACCACGCTCCTGGCGACCACCCGTTTTGCATTTGAAGAGCACCTCGAAGGCTTGTCCAACGTCAGCTACTGCTGGAAGGCCGGTGGCTGAACCGGTCTGCGCGAGTGATCGACCTTGACTGCAGCCGCAGGCTAAGCGGATGCACCGGTGACGCGTGCCGCGACCGCATGCGGGTCATCGGGCAATGCGTCGCCGCGCCAGCACACATGCCCGTCCGGGCGCACCAGTACGAAGCGTTTCTCGTACAGCGGCAGCAACGCGGCTGGCAGCGTTTCGACGCTGCATGAAGCACCGCGCGCCGCCAGTGCATCGACCAGGGCCTGACCATCCGCGGCATCCGGCGCACGCAGCAGCACATAGCCGCGTCCGAACCAGTCAAGCGTGCTGTTGCCGCGCACCGTGGTGTCGGCTGTCAGCCAGGCATGCGGCGCGCGCGAACCGGGCCAGGTCGAGGGCACCACCTGCATGAAGTCGTCCGGCGGCTCCGGGCTGCCGTCGGCGCAGATCACCGGCGACTCCACATAGCGGTAACCGAGATGGGTGCCGGCCGAATTGAACTGGCGCGCCATCCAGCGGATGCGCTGGGTGATGTAGGCGCGGTGGGCGTCGCCGGCCGCCGACTCTTCCTCGATGATCGCCTCGATCTCGTCCATCACCATGTCGATCTTGTCGGAATTGTTGGCCGAGATCACGCTGTTGCGCACCGCCACGGGCTTCCGCTCTTCCTCGTAGCTCTCGAGGAGCTGCGGTCCGCCCCAGCCCTTCAGGGTGGCGTCGAGCTTCCAGCCGAGATCGACGGCGTCGCCGATACCGGTATTCATGCCGACCCCGCCGGTGGGCACGAAGAGATGCGCGGCATCGCCGGCCAGGAACACGTTGCCGGCGCGCCAGCGGCGCGCTACCGATTGATGGTGATGCCAGTGCTGGGTGCCGAGCAGTTCGAACTCGAACGGCCGGCCGACCGCGCGGGTGAGCACTTCGCGTGCGTCGAGATCGGCGGTTTCGCGCGCCGGGTCGAGAAAGTAGTACTGGAAGTTCCAGAAATCGCGGCCGTCGATCGCGGTGAACACGCCGAAGGCATCCGGGGCGAACACGAAATACAGGTTGCCAAGACCCTTGCCGTGAATCGCCAGGAAATCGCGCGAACGGAAATAGAAGCTGACATTGGCACGCATGCGGCCGCGGCCGTTCATGCGGATTCCCAGGCTCTTGCGGATCCCGCTTGTGCCGCCGTCGCAGGCCACCAGGTAGCGCGAGCGCACCGTTTGTTCGCGACCATCGGCGAGATCGACGATCCGGCTCTCGACATGGCTGCCGTGGTCGGTGAAGCCGGCAAAGCGAGTGCCGTGCCTGAGCATCACGCCGGGCTGCGCCTGGGCGAACTTCCAGAGCACCGGTTCGACCGCCTGCTGGCCGATCTGCGTCTTGTAGTACGGGCTCCACGACAGTTCGCGGTATTTCTTCATCACCGCCGGCGGCCGTTCGATCGTCTCGCTGATCGATGGCGAGGTCACCCGATACAGCTCGCGGCCGGCCAGGCGGGTCGAGAAGGTGATGAAGTAGTTGACCTCCGGCGGCAGGGCGGCGGCGTAGATCGCCTCGGTGATGCCCCAGCGGCGGAAGTATTCCATCGAGCGTGCGCCCAGCAGGGTGGCTTTCGGGTGGCGTGTCGGCTCGGTGCGTTCCTCCACCAAGGTGCAGGCGCTGCCGCGCCAGCCGAGTTCGGCCGCCAGCGACAGGCCGACCGGGCCGCCCCCGACGATCAGCACCGGGGTGTCGATCACCGGCGACCCGGCAGCGCTGGCCGGTGTCGCGGGTTCGCTCAATTGTGGCCTCTGCCCATGCCTGCCTTCGCCCGTCTAGGCCAGCCGCGCCGCCAGGCGCGCACGCCAGCGGGAATCGTCGGCCAGCCACGGCGCCAGCGCCGCATCGCCACCTGCGGCGCAGGTCAACTGCCACGCCAGGCACAAGTTGGACGAAAGCACCGGCGTGCCGGGCGCAACGCTGGCAATGGTGGAAAGGGTTGGCATGCCGGTGCCGGACAGCAGCACTGCATCTGCCTGCGTGGTGTCCAGCCTGGCGAACACTTCGAGAACGCGCGCGGTGGTCAGCTTGTAGATGTTGCGCGTATCGAGCAGGTCCGCCGGCAGGCCGGCCACCGATACCAGTTCCAGGCCATGGCTCTTCCAGTAATGCTGCCCGGCCTCCGACAGCCATTTCGGGTAAGGCGACAAGAGCGCGACGCGGCGCGCGCCCAGCTCGGTCAAGGCGGCGCGAATGCACAGGCCGGCGGACAGCACCGGATAGCCGGCAGCGGCGCTGGCGGCGTCGATGCGCCGTGCTTCGTCGTCGCGCCCGACCAGATAGGACGAGCCGGTGCAGGCGAAACCGACCGCCTTCAGCGGCGCCACATCGAACTGCCCGATCGCCAGCGACAAGCGGTCGAAGTAGTCGATCAGGCGGGAGCGCGAATCGGCAAGCGCGCTGGTGAGCCGGGTGGTGAGTACGGTGCCCTCGAGCAGCAGCTGCATTTCCGGTTCCACCGTGGTGTTGGCCTGCGGGGTGGCGACCCCGACCGCATGGCCATACTCCGGGGTGAAAGCGGATAGATCACTTTTCATACTTCTTGCCGCGCGCCAGCAGTTCCGGCGTGCCGATCAGGGCGTTCAAGCGGTCGAAGTCGAGCATGTTCCTGGCGAACGGCGCGGTGGTGCCGTGGGTGCGCAGGCTGGAGTAATAACGCGCCAGCATGTGCGCCACCGCGCGCACCGTGCCACCTGGGAAGATCACGATGCGGTAGCCCAGGGCCTCCAGGTCTTCGGCGCTTTTGACCGGCGTCTTGCCACCTTCGACCATGTT
>JANPGJ010000628.1:0-2088 GCA_031423955.1 Burkholderiales bacterium | reverse complement strand
GGACGCGGTCGCCAACGGTTTTACCGGGAATGAAAGCGATGTCGGCAATCGATGCATCGGCGCTGCCCGCCGAATGGGCTGTTTTGCAGAACAATATCGAGCAATACGAGAAGAGCGCGTTGCTGATCAAGCTCGTTGCGGTCGGGCTGTTCGCCGGTGCCCTGGTCTTTTCCCTGAGCGATTCATTGACCATCGGGTTGATCGTTCTCCTGTGGGTGCAGGAAGGGGTGCTGCGCACTTTCCAGTCACGCCTGGTGGCACGCATCCTCAGGGTCGAGGAAATGCTGCGCCAGGCGGGCGGCATGGCGTTTCAATTGCATTCGGAATGGATGGCGTCGCGCAAGGGCGCGTTCGGCATGCTCGTCGAGTATGCCGCCGCGGCGCTGCGGCCGACAGTGGCGTTTCCCTATGTGGCCCTGCTGCTGGTCGACCTGGCATTGATCGCGGGCGGCGCCGGCACCGAGGCCGTAACGATCTGATTCCAGCGAGTCCCTGCCATGACCGACACTTCCACCAAAGCCGGATCGGCTGTCACCCAGGCCATCCATGCGGCGGCGCGCGCCAGCCTGCCCTTCGAATGCACTGAAGATTTCGCGCTGGCCGCGCGCGGCCTGATCGAAGCCGTGCCCGAACTCGATGTGGCCAACCAGTCCGGCCGCAGCGTGTGGGGACTCAAGGACTACGCGTTTCTGCAGGGCGACTGCCCGGACACGGTGCACCCGAGCCTGTGGCGCAATGCGCAACTCAACATGCGGGTCGGCCTGTACGAAGTGGTGGCTGGCGTGTATCAGGCGCGCGGCTTCGACATCTCGAACATGAGCTTTGTCGAAACCGGTTCCGGCGTGGTGGTGATCGACCCGCTGGTGTCGGTCGAGACCGCGGCCTCGGCTCTGGCGCTGTATCGCAAGCATCGCGGCCCACGCGCCGTGGTCGCAGTGATGTACACCCATAGTCATGTCGATCACTTCGGCGGTGTGCGCGGGGTGGTGGATGAAGCCGAGGTGAGCGCCGGCCGGGTGGCGGTGCTGGCGCCGGAAGGATTTCTCGAACATGCGGTCAGCGAAAACCTGTTCGCCGGCCCGGCCATGGGGCGGCGCGCGGGTTACATGTACGGCGCGCTGTTGCCCAAGGGGCCGCGCGGCCAGATCGACGCCGGCATCGGCAAGGGCACCTCCGCCGGCACCCTGTCGCTGATCGCACCGACCGACCTGATTCGCGCTACCGGCGAGGAACGCGTCATCGACGGCGTGCGCTTCGTGTTTCAACTGGCACCGGGCACCGAAGCCCCGGCCGAGATGCACTTTCACCTGCCGCACGTGAAGGCGCTGCACCTGTCGGAAAACACCAATGCGACCCTGCACAATCTCTACACCCTGCGCGGCGCGCAGGTGCGCGATGCCAAGGCCTGGGCTTATTACTTGCGCGAAGCCCTGCAACTGTATGGCGACGACAGCGAGGTTCTCTTTTCAGGCCACTTCTGGCCGCGCTGGGGGCGCACGGCGATTGACCTGCATGTGAACCTGCAAGCCGATGTCTACCAGTACATCCACGATCAGACCCTGCGCATGGCCAATCACGGCTTGACCATGCACGAGATCGCCGAGCAACTGACCCTGCCGGATGAACTCGGGCTTGCCTGGTGCAACCGCGGCTATTACGGCACGGTCAACCACAATGCCAAGGCGGTGTACCAGCGTTACCTGGGCTGGTTCGACGGCAACCCGGCGCACCTGCACGGCCTGCCGCCGGAACAGGCCGGCGCGAAGTATGTGGAATTCATGGGTGGGGCGGACGCGGTGGTGGCGAAGGCCCGCACTTCATTCGAGGTCGGCGACTACCGCTGGGCCGCGGAGGTGCTGTCGCATGTGGTGTTCGCCGAACCGGCGCATCAGGCAGCACGCGCACTGGCCGCCGACGCCCTGGAGCAACTGGGTTACCAGTCCGAAAGCAGTGTCTGGCGCAATTTCTACCTGACCGGCGCGCAGGAAATGCGCCAGGGTGTGCCGCAGCGTCCGACCCGCCGCGGCTTCGCACCCGACATGGCCGCGGCGATGACGCCGGCGATGTTTTTCGACTTCCTCGCGGTGC
>JANPGJ010000627.1:0-1753 GCA_031423955.1 Burkholderiales bacterium | reverse complement strand
ACCACCGGCGGCCCTGCCGGGCACATGAGCATCCATACCCGCACGCTCGCGCTCAGCGACGGCGCGCGCATCAGCAGTTCCACCGGCGGGCCGGGCGCTGCGGGCGACCTGGACATCAACGCCAGAGCGTCGGTGGAAATCAGCGGCGCACTGAGCGGCATCTTCACCGCCTCCGCAGCCGGCCCGGCCGGCAATGCCGGCACGCTGCGCGTGTCCACATCCATGTTGCGGATGAACGGCGGCGTGATCGACTCCACCACCGTTGGCGACGGCAATGCCGGTGCGGTCGATGTCAGTGTGGGAGTGCTGCAACTGGCTGGCGGCGCGCAGATTCGCAGTTTCAGCGGCGGTTTCGATGAAAGCAACAATGGCGCGCTGGTGGTCGGTAGCGGCAATGCAGGCCGGGTCAACGTCATGGTCGGGGGCCTGGCCACCATCAGCGGCAGCGTACCGGGCCGACCCACCGGCCTCCTGGCAGAGACCCGTGGCAGCGGTGCCGGGGGCGACGTGAGCCTGCAGGCTGCCGTGCTGCAACTCACCGACGGCGCCACCATCTCGTCCAGCAGCCTGGGCAGCGGTCTGGCCGGCAATATCGAGATCCGCCTCACCGACAGCCTGGACATGCAGGGCGGCATCATCGCCACCCGCGCCCTGACCTCGGACGGCGGCAACATCCGCATCACGGCGCCGCGGCTGATACACCTGACGGACAGCCAGATCACCACGTCGGTTCAAAGCGGCACGGGCGGCGGGGGCAACATTTTTATCGACCCGCAGTTCGTGATCCTCCAGAACAGCCAGATCATCGCCAACGCCTTCGGCGGCCCCGGCGGCAACATCAGCATCGTCGCCGGTCAGTTGATCGCCGATCCCGCAACCGCGATCACCGCGTCGTCCGCGCTGGGTATCGACGGCTCGGTGAACATCGACGCGCCCGACACCGACGTCAGCGCCGGGCTGGCGGTACTGCCGGTGTCCTTTCTGGACGCCGCGAGCCTGTTGCGGGCCGGCTGCAGCGGCGCGCGGGCCGGGCTCTCCAGCCTGGTCGAGGTCGGCCGAGGAGGCTTGCCACCCGACCCGGATGGCTACCTGCCCAGCCTGGACCTCGGTGTGCTGGGGAATGGCCGTGCAGTCGCGTCAATGGCCAATCCCCTGCAACGCGCCACCGCGCGCCCGCGCGCGTTCGAACTCGTCGCCGCGCTCCCCACTTTGGGCTGCGGACCATGACCGTTCCTGTTCCTCAGTCAACTGGGCCGCGGCCCCTGGATCTGCAACCCGGTGGCGCCGGCACTCCGCCGCGTTGGCTGGCCCGTTGCCTGGCGTCCGCGCTGCTGTCCGCCCCGGTGCTGCTGCACGCGCAGGACGTAGGGCCGCCAACACTGCCCGGCCGGGACCCACGGCCACCCGTGCTGGTACCGCCTGGCCAGAGTGCGCCGCTGCTGCAGGCGCCGTCCAACCTGCGGCCGCCGGTGGCACCATCGCAGGCGGGGCCGACACCCCGCATCCGGGTGCGTGAGATCCGTGTGACCGGCAACACGGTCTTCAGCGCCAGCGACCTGGAGCCAATCACCACGCCGTATCTGGGGCGCGATGTCACAGCCGAGGATCTTTCGGCATTGCGCCAGGCCCTGACGCTGAAATACGTGAATGCCGGCTACATCAATTCGGGCGCGTTGCTGCCAGACCAGAAGGTAGCAGAGGGAGTGGTCGAGTTCCGCATCGTCGAAGGCCGCCTGAGCGACATCACCGTCAC
>JANPGJ010000626.1:0-2570 GCA_031423955.1 Burkholderiales bacterium | reverse complement strand
TTGCGCAATCAAACGGGTCATCGCACCGCGCCGCGCCCGGTGTGGCGCTGCGCGTGGGCATGCGTGGCGGCTGCCAATCGCGCGGCGCCAGCGCTACGGCAGCCATGCTTGTGCGGAGGTCCGACCGGCTCAGGGGTGGCGCCGCACGCCGGCGCGCAGGCGCAAGGCATTGGCGATCACCAACACCGAGGCAAGGCTCATGGCGAGCGCCGCGATCATCGGCGAGGGCAGCCAGCCGATGAACGGATACAAGACGCCGGCAGCCAGCGGCACGCCGAGCGCGTTGTAGACAAAGGCGAAAGCCAGGTTCTGCCGCATGTTGGCCACTGTCGCCGCCGCGATCGCGCGCGCTTCGGCGATGCCGCGCAGGTCGCCCTTGACCAGGGTGACCTGGGCGCTGGCGACATCGGTGCCGGTGCCGATCGCAATGCCGACATCGGCGGCCGCCAGCGCCGGCCCGTCGTTGACGCCGTCGCCGACCATCGCCACCACCCGCCCCTCTTCTTTCAGGCGCGCCACCAGCGCCAGCTTGTCGGCCGGCTTTTGCTGGCCGCGCACCTCCGCGAGTCCCAGTTCGGCGCCCACCGTGCGCGCGGTGGTCAGGCTTTCGCCGCTGGCCATGATCACCCGCAGGCCACCGGCCTTGAGTCGCGCCAGTGCTTCGACCGTGCCCGGCTTGATCGGGTCGGTGAACGCCAGGAGGCCGGCGGCCTGGCCATCGACCGCCAGGTAGATCACGCTGGCGCCCTTGGCGCGCAAGGCCTCGGCCTGCGCCTCGAGGCCGGCGATGGCGACGCCGCGGCGCGACATCAGGGCGGCGTTGCCGAGCGCCAGTTGCCTCCCCTCGATCACGCCGCGTACGCCCATGCCGGGACTGGATTCGAACTGCGCGGCGCCAGCCAGAGGCAGGCCGCGCCGGCGCGCCGCATTGACGATCGCGGCGGCCAGCGGATGCTCGCTGGCCTGATCGAGGCTGGCCGCCAGGCGCAGCACCTGATCCTCATTCATACCCGTGGCGGCGATGATGGTCGCAAGGATCGGCCAGCCGGCGCTCAGGGTGCCGGTCTTGTTGACGATCAGGGTGTCGACCCGGCGCAGGTTCTCGATCGCGGCGGCGTCGCGAAACAGCACGCCACGGGTGGCGGCGGCGCCGCTGGCAAGCATGATCGAGATCGGCGTGGCCAGCCCGAGCGCACACGGGCAGGCGATGATCAGAACCGCGACCGCGTTGATCAGGCCGTGGACCCAGCCAGGCTGCGGGCCGAACCAGCCCCAGACCAGGAAGGTCAGGAGCGCCGCGCCGATCACCGCCGTGACGAACCACGCCGCCACCCGGTCGGCCATGCGCTGCAGCGGCGGCTTCGAGCGCTGCGCCGCGCCAAGCACGCGCACGATGCCGGCCAGCACGGTGGCGCCGCCGACCTGGTCGGCACGCACCACCAGGCCGCCGCTGATGTTCCGGGTGGCGCCGATCAGCGCGTCGCCGACGGTCTTGGCGACCGCCGCCGACGCGCCGGTCAACATCGATTCATCGACCGTGCTGGCGCCCTGTTCGACGCTGCCGTCGACCGGCACCTGTTCACCCGGGCGCACGCGCAGGCGGTCGCCGACCTGCACGGCGGCCACCGCCACGTCTTCCTCGCTGCTGTCAGGCTTGATGCGGCGCGCGGTCTGCGGCGCAAGGCGCATCAGCGACCTGATCGCGTCAGAGGTTTTGGCGCGCGCCTTCAGTTCGATGATCTGCCCGAGGAGTGTGAGGGAAATGATGGCGGTGGCGGCGTCGAAATACACCGTCACGCGGCCCATGGTGATCAACGCGGCGGGAAACCAGCCAGCGGCGAAGGTGGCGGCAACGCTATACAGGAATGCGGCCGCCGTGCCCAGACCGATCAGGGTCCACATGTCGGGACTGCGCGATTGCACCGACTGCAGCGCGCGCCGGAATATCGGCCACCCCGCCCACAGCACCACCGGCAGCGCAAGCGCGAATTCCACCAGGCTTTGGGTTGACATCTCGAACCAGCGCAGGCGATGCCCGGCCATCGCCAGCACCATGACCGCGATCGAAAGCGGCAGGGTGCGGAAAAAGCGGCGTTCGAAATCGGCCAGTTCCGGACTGCCGTTGTCATCGATAGCGGGTGCCAGTGGATCCAGTGTCATGCCGCAGAGCGGACAAGCGCCTGGACGGTTCTGGCGAATCTGCGGGTGCACCGGGCAGGTATGGAGCGCAGCCGTCGGTGCCGACGCCGCCGCCGGAGCCGACGCCGCCGGGGCGGACGACGCTGCCGGCGTGGCGACCGGGTAGCGCGCCGGCCGCGCGGCATAGCGGGCCTTGCAGTCAGGACCGCAAAAGTAGACCGGCAGGCCCCTGACCTGCAGCACATGGGATGAAGCGCTGGTGACGGTCATGCCGCACACCGGATCCTTCAGCCGTCCGCGTGGCGCGCCACCCAGCAAGCCGGGAGACGCGGGCGTGGTCTGCGGGAGCGCCTACGCCCGCTTGTTCATCCGGCGACGCAGGCCCTTCCTGCGGTCGCGCGCTGCCGGCAGGGGAAGGCGCCGGCCGCGGC
>JANPGJ010000625.1:0-17315 GCA_031423955.1 Burkholderiales bacterium | reverse complement strand
CGCCAGTATCTCGTGGCAAGGCACCATCACGCCCATGTTGACGACTTCGAAGTTGTTGCACTGCAAAACCACCGTGACGATGTTCTTGCCGATGTCGTGCACGTCGCCCTTGACGGTGGCCATCACCACCCGGCCCTTGGTCTGCACCCCGCCCGAGGCCTTCTCGGCTTCGATGAACGGGATCAGGTGGGCCACCGCCTGCTTCATCACCCGCGCGCTCTTGACCACCTGCGGCAGAAACATCTTGCCGGCGCCGAACAGGTCACCGACGATGTTCATGCCGTCCATCAGCGGGCCTTCGATCACCTGGATCGGGCGCGCGAACTGCTGGCGCGCTTCTTCGGTGTCGGCCACGATGAAATCGGTGATGCCGGTCACCAGCGCGTGCGCCAGGCGCTTGGCCACCGGCTGCTCGCGCCAGGCCAGGTCTTCGACCTTGATCTTGCCTTTGGCCTTGTAGTTTTCGGCGAACTTGACCAGTGCGTCGGTGGCCTCGCCGCCGGCATTGTTGCGGTTGAGCACAACGTCTTCCACCAGCACCCGCAAGGCCGCCGGAATGTCGTCATACACGCCCAACTGCCCGGCGTTGACGATGCCCATGGTCATGCCGGCCTGGATCGCGTGATACAGGAAAACAGTGTGTATCGCCTCGCGCACCGGTTCGTTGCCGCGGAACGAGAAACTCACGTTCGACACACCCCCGCTGACCTTGGCGCGCGGCAGGTTGGCGCGGATCCAGCGCGTCGCCTCGATGAAGTCGACCGCGTAGTTGTTGTGCTCCTCGATTCCGGTGGCGATCGCGAATATGTTGGGGTCGAAGACGATGTCTTCAGCCGGAAAGTCGATCTCATTGACCAGAATGTCGTAGGCGCGCTTGCAGATTTCGGTCTTGCGCGCGTAGGTGTCGGCCTGGCCCTTTTCGTCGAACGCCATCACGATCACCGCGGCGCCATAGGCGCGGCACAGCCTGGCCTGGCGGCGGAATTCGTCCTCGCCTTCCTTCATCGAAATCGAGTTGACGATCGGCTTGCCCTGCACGCATTTCAAG
Source organism: Burkholderiales bacterium (assembly GCA_031423955.1). Classification (GTDB taxonomy): domain Bacteria; phylum Pseudomonadota; class Gammaproteobacteria; order Burkholderiales; family JAEUOS01; genus JAEUOS01. Next base: position 16,267 of record JANPGJ010000625.1, on the reverse strand, counting down.
CCGGCCTCGATCACGCTCCATTTGGAAGAGTCGAGCATGATGGGAACGCGCGCGATGTCGGGTTCGCTGGCGATCAGGTTGAGAAACCTGACCATCGCCGCCTGCGAATCGAGCATCGCCTCGTCCATGTTGATGTCGATCACCTGGGCGCCGTTTTCCACCTGCTGGCGCGCCACCGCGAGCGCATCGCCATACTGGTCGTTCAGGATCAGGCGCGCGAACGCCTTCGAGCCGGTCACATTGGTGCGCTCGCCGACGTTGACGAACAGCGACTCCTCGCCGATCGCCACCGCCTCCAGACCCGACAGGCGCATCACCCGCGGCACCTCGGGAATCAGGCGCGGCGGCTCGCTTTGCACTGCGTCGGCGATCGCCTTGATGTGTTCAGGCGTGGTGCCGCAGCAGCCGCCGACGATGTTGGCGAAGCCGGACTGCGCGAACTCGCGCAGAAAGCCGCTGGTGACCGCCGGTGTTTCGTCGAACCCGGTCTCGCTCATCGGATTGGGCAGGCCGGCATTCGGGTACACGCAGATATAGGTGTCGGCGATGCGCGACAACTCGTCGATGTACTGGCGCATCAACGCCGCGCCGAGCGCGCAATTCAGGCCGATGGTCAACGGCCGTGCATGACGCACCGAGTTCCAGAAGGCTTCGACGGTCTGTCCGGAAAGAATCCGCCCGGAGGCATCGGTGACGGTGCCGGATATCATCAGCGGCAGGCGCTTCGGCCCGGTCAAACCGCGCTCTTCCTGCACGAAGTCGATGGCGAACAACGCCGCCTTGGCATTCAAGGTGTCGAAGATGGTTTCGACCAGCAACAGGTCGGCGCCGCCATCGATCAAGCCGCGCACGTTGTCGGCATAGGCCGCCACCAGCTGATCGAAGCTGACGTTGCGCGCGCCGGGGTCGTTGACATCCGGCGAGATCGAAGCCGTTTTTGGCGTCGGCCCGAGGGCACCGGCGACAAAACGCGGCCGCTCCGGCGTGCTGTATTTGAGGCAGGCCTGGCGCGCCAGGCGCGTGGCTTCAAGACTGAGTTCGTAGCCAAGCGTTTCCAGGCCATAGTCACCCTGGGCGATCGACTGCGCACCAAAGGTGTTGGTTTCGATGATGTCGGCGCCAGCCGCCAGGTATTGCTCGTGAATCTCGCGAATCACCTGTGGCTGGGTCAGGGTAAGCAACTCGTTGTTGCCCTTGACATCATGCCCATGCTCGCGAAAACGCTCCCACATGCCCGGCGCACCGCCGAAACCGCGATACTGCTCCTCGGACAAGCGGTACTGCTGGATCATGGTGCCCATCGCACCGTCAAGCACCAGGATGCGCTGCGACAGCAGCAAGGAAAGCGTTTCCAGCAAGGAAGGCACAGCACTCATGAAAGGGACACCCAAAAAAGCAAAAACCCGCATCAGCAAAAAGCCGAAAGCGGGCAGGAGCACCATCCCAGCCGGATTAGGCGTCGCCCAAGGCGACCGCCTCAATCCGGCTAGTTAGTACGTCATTTCCATGGGGTCGCAAGCGACCCCATGGAAATGACGTACTAACCGCTTTAGCTGTATTTGTAAATTCCGCGCCCGCAAGCTGTAGCTCAAATCGGCGCCTCTGTCTGATCCGCAGTATACGCCTATTTCCCCCTAAAAAACAGCCACTTAAGTAGCAGCGGCAGGACCCCGACCAGGGCGAACGCGAGAATCGCGCGCCAGCCAAAAACCTCGTCCAGACTATTGATCTGCCCCAGCATGGTGCCGGCATTGACCCAAACAAAAGTATTGGCCAGCATGCCGAAAATCGTGGCGACGACAAAGGTTGCGACCCGCATATCGGTCAGGCCCATGACCGGATTGACCACGAAAAACGGCACCACGATGATCAGGCGCAGCATGAAAAGATAGAGCGGCCCGTCGCGCGCGATCCCGGCGTCGATCAGCCTGAAAGCGCGGCCGAATCGCGCGTGGGCCCAGTCGTGCAGCAAGTGGCGGGCGATCAGGAACGCCAGGGTTGCTCCAACGACCGCGCTGAAGGTCGACAGTGCGACGCCGAGCACGTGGCCGAACAGCATGCCGCCAGCCAGGGTGATCAGGCCCGACCCTGGCAGGCAAAGCGTCCCGAACAGGATGAACGTGGCGCAATACGCCAGCACGGTGAGCCACATGTTGCGCTGGCAAAAGGCGCGCAGGTCATCACGATGGCTGCGCAACCAGTCGAGGGTGAGCCAGTCGGCAGCCCACAGGAACAGGGCAGCGGCAACCAGGGCCAACGCTGCCAGGGCAACCAGGGTTCGGCGCGGCAATGCGGGCTGCTTACCCGGTGCTGGTTACGAACGCATGCTTCATGAGCACGTCCAGCGCGACCAGGTCGAGCACTTTGGCATGGGTGGCTTCGAGCACCACCGGCGGTGCCGCGCCGGCCTCGCATGCCTCCAGCCAGCGCAAGGCGCACAAGCACCAGCGGTCACCCGGTTTCAGGCCGGCAAAGCGGTATTCCGGGCGCGGTGTCATCAGATCATTGCCGCGAGCGCTGGAAAACTGCAGAAATTCCGCCGTGACACGCGCGCACACCACATGGGTGCCGAGATCGTCGGAATCGGTGCGGCAACAGCCGTCACGATAATAACCGGTCAGCGGCGCGAAGGAGCAGGCGAGCAGGTCGCCACCAAGTACATTCTTGTCGGACATTCGATAGATACGCGCTACGCCGCAGACCCAAAGAGCCGATTGTAAGCGCGAGCCGCAGCGCCACCAGTGACCCCGGCACCCGGCGAACCGCGCCGTCAGCGGCACCACACCCTCTCAGGCATCGAACAGGATCACGCCACGCGCATTCTTGCCGGCTTCCAGATCCGCGAAAGCCTGCGGCGCCTCGTCGATCGAATAGGTTCGCGTGACCAGTTCATCGAGCTTGACCCGGCCCGACTTGTAGAGCGCGAGAATGCGCGGCGCGTCTTCGCGCGGTCGTGCCGAGCCAAAGTAGCTGCCGGTCAGGGTCTTTTCCTCGAAGGTCATGCTGGCGGTGCGGAAGGTGGTCATGTCCTTGGGGCGCGCCACGCCGACCACCACCGCTTTGCCGCCCTTGCGCAGGACCCCGTAGGCAGTGGCCACCAGTTCGCCCGAGCCGACACACTCGAGTGCATGATCGGCGCCGCCACCGGTGAGTTTCTTGAGCGTCTTGATGAGGTTGTCGTCGCCCTTCGAATTGACGGTGTGGGTGGCGCCCATCAATTTCGCCAGTTCCAGCTTGAAATCATCAATGTCGACCGCGACGATCATGCCGGCGCCGGAGACCGCCGACCCCTGGATCGCCGACAGGCCGACGCCGCCGCAGCCGAACACCACGACGATGCTGCCGGGCTCGACGCGTGCGGTGTTGGTGGCGGCGCAAAACCCGGTCATCACGCCACAACCCACCAGCGACGCCTGCTTGAGCGGCGCATCCATTGGAATGCGGATGATGCTGCGGGTCGACAGGGTCGCGTACTCGGCCATCACGCCAACACCGGAGAAAATATTGAGCGGCGCACCCGAAGCATCGCTGGTGCGCAGATCGCCGGTCGGCAGCGTATAGAGGGTTTTGGCGCCGACATCGCACAGGGCCGGCCGGCCCACGGTGCAATAGTGGCAGACCCCGCACATGGTGACAAACGAAGACAGCACATGGTCGCCGACCGCGAAATCGCTGACGCCGGGTCCGACCTCGACAATCACGCCGGCGCCTTCATGGCCCAGGATCAGGGGCGGCGGAAAGGGAATCGTGCCGTTGGTCGCCGACAGGTCGCTGTGACAGACCCCGCAGGCGGCAAGCTTGACCATCACTTCGCCCACCCGCGGCGGCGCCACCTCGATCTGCTCGACCACCACCGGCTTGTTGATTTCACGGCTGATCACGGCTTTGGCGCGCATCGCTGATTCCTCGTTGGGCTTGAGGCCGGATTGTGCCAGAAGCTTCCCTTGCGCTTGATCAAGTCGTCGCTTTTCACATGTGTGACGATGACATCCCTGGAGCCGGTGCGCAAAAAGCGTGATTCACAAGCCGACCCGACCGACCAATTCGCCACCTGACCATGCCCGCAGAAACCGAATCCGGTGCGCCCCGTTCCGCAGCGCGCTGGCGCACGCCGGCCGTGCTGGTCGCACTGGCGTTGGCTGCAGGTGCCTATTTCGGGCGCAACCTGATTCTCGGCACGCCGGTCGAGGTGCTGGAAGTGGTGCGCGCCGACCTGGTCCAGACGGTGGTGGCGAGCGGCCGCGTGGTCACCCCGCAACGCGTCGCGATCGGCGTCGAGGTCACCGGACGCGTCGCTGCGGTTCCGGTGCGGGAGGGCCAGAGCGTCCAGCGCGGCCAAAGCCTGATCACGCTCGAAGACCGCGATGAGCGCGCCAGCCTGGCGCAGGCCGCCGCCGCGGTGGTGCAGGCCGAAGCGAAGGTGCGGCAACTGCGCGAAGTAGGCTTGCCGACCGCCGAACAGAACCAATTGCAGGCCGAGGCCAATGTGCGGCAGTTGCGGCGCGTCGTCGCGCGTAATCGCGAGCTGCAAGGCAAGGGATTTATCGGCCAGGCCGCGGTTGACGATGCGCAACGCAACCTCGAGGTGGCCGAAAGCCAGCTGCGTTCAGCACAGCTTCAGGTGCAGAGCAACCGCCCGCGCGGCAGCGAAACCGCGCTCGCCTATGCCGCGCTGGAACAGGCGCGCGCCAGCCACGCGCTTGCCGAAGCGCGCCTTGAACAACACAACATCCGGGCACCGGCCGACGGCCTGTTGATCGGCCGCAGCGTCGAGCCCGGGACCATCGTGCAACCCGGCAAGGAGCTGATGGTGCTGGCGCCTGCGGGGGAAACCCAGCTGGTGGTGCAGATCGACGAGAAAAACCTGTCGCGGCTGGCGCTCGGACAAAAGGCGCTGGGCTCGGCCGATGCCTACGCCGGGCAACGGTTTGCGGCCGAACTTGCCTACATCAATCCCGGTATCGACGCCGCCCGCGGCGCGGTCGAGGTCAAGCTCAAGGTCGCGGCGCCGCCGCCGTACCTGCGGCAGGACATGACCGTCTCGGTCGATATCGAAGTCGCGCAACGTGCCAATACGCTGCTGATGGCGGCTGAAGCGCTGCGCGACGGCGGCGGCGCCCTGCCGTGGGCACTGGCGGTGCGCAACGCCCGCGCGGTGCACGTGCCGCTCAAGCTGGGCCTGCGCGGCGACGGCCGCATCGAAGTGCTTGACGGCCTGGCCGCGGGTGACCTGTTGATCTCGCCGGCCAACGGCCTGATCAAGGCCGGCCAGCGGGTGCGCGCCGCGGCGAAGCGCTGACACGCGTGGGTCGCCGCCGGCAATGAACCGCTACCTGCCGTTCGAGGCAATCGCCGCGTTCCGCTTCATGCGAAGCGGCCTGATGCAGACCCTGTTGATCATCATCGGCGTGGCCGTCGGGGTGGCGGTGATCGTGTTCATGTCGGCGCTGTTGAGCGGATTGCAGTCGAACCTGTTCAAGCGCACCCTGAACTCGGTGGCGCAGATCGTGATCTCGCCGCCGCAGGACGTGGCGCGCGCGCTGCGCGACAGCCGGCTGGAAGGCAACGCCGCCCTGGTGCAGCCGCGGGCGCAACGATTGCGCTCGATCGACCAGTGGCAGCAACTGCGCGACCAGATCGAACGCATGGCCGACGTTGTCGACGTGGCGCCGATCGTCTCCGGTCCGGGCTTCGCCGCCCGCGGCGAGGCCACCAATGCGGTGACCCTGACCGGGATCGAACTGGAGAACTACACCCGCATCACGCCGCTGGCCGACAAGCTGGTGGCCGGCCGGATCCGGGTCGACAGCTCCGACATCATGATCGGCATCGAACTGGCGAAAGACCTGGGCGCAGTCATCGGCGACAAGCTGCGCCTGACCACCGCGCGCGGCGCCGCGGTCACCCTGACGGTCACCGGCACGCTCGATTTCGGCAACAAGGGGATCAACCAGCGCAACGTCTATGTGGCGCTGCGGGTGGCGCAAAGCCTGCTCGACCTGGCAGGTGGCGTGTCGACCATCAATGTCAATGTGCGCGATCCGTTCGCCGCCGAAGACGTTGCGCAACGCATCCAGGCCCACACCGGCTTGCTGGCGGAAAGCTGGATCAGGACCAACTCGCAGTTTTTCACCGCCCTGGCGGCACAGAACATGTCGAGCGTGATCATACGCGTGTTCGTCGGACTGACCGTGGCGCTCGGCATCGCCAGTGTGCTGGTGGTCTCGGTGGTGCAGAAATCGAAGGAAATCGGCATCCTGCGCGCGATGGGCACCACGCGCGGGCAGGTGCTGCGCCTGTTCCTGCTGCAGGGGGCGGTGATGGGCCTGGCCGGCTCGCTGGCGGGTTCCCTGCTGGGCTGGCTTTTCCTGCAGGCCTGGCGCAGCGTGGCGCGCAATCCGGATGGCACGGTGATGTTCGTCATCGAGATGCAACCGTCGCTCTTCATGTTCGCCGCCGCCGGCGCCACCCTGGTCGGTACGCTGGCGGCGGTAATGCCGGCGCGACGCGCCGCGCAGCTCGACCCGGCGGTGGCCATTCGTGGCTGACACCGCGACAAGCCCAAACGCCGGCGAAACATTGCGCCTGGAAGGGGTGCGCAAATCGTATGGCATCGCTACCCCGGCCGAAGTGGAGGTGCTGCACGGCATCGACCTGACACTCATGCGCGGTGAATTCGCGGCGTTGATCGGCCCGTCCGGCGGCGGCAAGAGCACGCTGCTCAATCTGATCGGCTTGCTCGACAGCCCGAGCGGCGGGCGGCTGTTTGTCGAAGGGCAGGAGACCAGCCGGCTTGATGATGCGGCACTGACGCGCCTGCGCGGCCGGGCGATCGGCTTCGTGTTCCAGCACCACTACCTGCTGCCGGAATTCAGCGCGCTGGAAAACGTGATGATGCCGATGCTTTCGCAGCGCGGACGGCCAGACCAGGCGATGCGCCAGCGCGCCGGCGAACTGATCGAGCAGGTCGGGCTCGGCGCCTGGCGCGACAACAAGGCCACCGACATATCCGGTGGCCAGCAGCAGCGGGTCGCGATCGCGCGCGCCCTCGCAATGCAGCCGGCACTGGTGCTGGCCGACGAGCCGACCGGCAACCTCGACACCAAGTCTTCCGACGCGGCATTTCAGCTCCTGCGCCGCGTCAACCAGGCCAGCGGCACGACCTTCCTGATCGTCACCCACGATCCGCGACTGGCCGCGCGCTGTGATCGCATCATCGAACTGGTTGACGGACGCCTGGTGTCGGACCGTCCGAACCGGCCGGTGGTCGCGCCCTGAGGTGCGCGCTATAGTCCGGGCTCAACCCCACTCGGGACGGGCAACAACCATGTCAAGCATCAAGTCCTTGCGCGCGCGTGCGGTCCTGGTGCCGATGACGCGACCGCTGCAGACCTCGACCGGCGCGATCACCCGCGTCCCCCTGGTGCTGATCGACCTGAGCACCTCGAGCGGCGCGGTCGGCCGCAGCTATCTGTTCTGCGTCACGCCACTGGCCCTGAAGGCCCAGGTGGCCGTGCTCGAAGACATGGCCAGCCTGGTCATCGACCGGCCGCTGGCGCCATTCGAACTCGAGCAGATGCTGGAACAGCGCTTCACGCTGCTGGGGGCCGGCGGCCTGGTGGGGATGGCGATCTCCGGAATCGACATGGCGGCCTGGGACGCGCTGGCGATCGAAGCCGGCCAGCCGCTGGCGCGCCTGCTTGGCGGCGAACTGCGCCCGGTGCGCGCCTACAACAGCTGCGGCCTCGGCCTGATGAGTCCGGACCAGGTTGCGCTTGAGGCGGTGCAATTGCTGGCCGGCGGTTTCAGCGCGCTCAAGCTGCGCCTTGGCTACCCGACCGTGGAGCAGGACCTGGCCGCGGTACGTGCGGTCAAATCCGCCATTCCCGCCGGGGTACAGCTGATGACCGACTACAACCAGGCGCTCGACGTGACTGAAGCGATCCGCCGCGGCCACGCCCTTGACGGGCAGGGCCTGGCCTGGATCGAGGAGCCGGTGCTGGCCTCCGACCATGCGGGCAATGCGCGGGTGGCGGCGGCGCTCAAGACACCGGTGCAGATCGGCGAGAATTTCTGGGGCCCGCGCGACATGGGGCGGGCCATCGCGGCTGCCGCCAGCGATTACGTGATGCCGGACGCCGAACGGATCGGCGGCGTCTCGGGCTGGATGCGCGCCGCCGCCCTGGCGCAGGCGGCGGGACTGCCGATGTCGACCCATCTGTTTCCCGAGATCAGTGCGCACCTGATGTGCGTAACGCCGACCGCCCACTGGCTCGAATATGTCGACTGGATCAATCCGCTGCTTGCGTGCCCCATGGAAATCCGCGCCGGCGCCGCGATCATTCGCGACGTACCGGGCTGCGGGATCGAATGGAACGAGGTTGCGGTGGCTGCCTGTCGCGTCGCGTAGGAATCCGGCACGCCGGATTCAACGCGCCGCGGCTGCCGGCGCTGCCGGCAAGGTGAACCAGTACGTTGCCCCGTGGTCCGGGCGACCCTCGGCGCAGCGCTGCCGGCGCTGAACTTGAGCGCATTTTCAAGCAGATTGGCCCACACCCCTACGCCAGGCCGACACCGCCGACAAGACCTCGACTGATCGCCCGGTTGACCCGCGGCATGACTTCGGTGGCCATCAATTCCATCGAGCGCCTGGCCAAATCCGGGTCGACCCAGTCCATCCCGGCATAGACCAGCTCGCCGAATTCGCCGGCCACCTCGCGCAGGCGCAGGATGCCGTCAACCACCTGATCAACGGTGCCGCAGATCACCAGTTCGTCAAGCAGGCGTTCGAGCGTGACGGCGCCGTCGTCTTCATCGACATTCTTCTTGAATATCACATGGCGCCTGGCCAGCATCATCTTGGTCCGCAACTGCGCCCAGTAATGGCGATACGGGCTGTCGGCGTCATCGCGACCATAGCGGCGCGCGGTCGCTTCATCGTCGGCGACGAAAATGGTGCGCGCCACCCGCCAGTGGGCCGGGTCGGCCGCCTGCCCGACGCGCCGCTTGCCTTCGACGTAGTTCGCCCAGTGGCTCGGCAGCCACTGCGGCAACAGGAAATTGGCCGACAGCGGATGGAAGTCGCGCTCGCCCATCGCGATCACCCCTTTGGAGTGCGGCGCGACCACCGTGCCGATGATTTCCGGGCGCGGTCGCTGCAGCGGCTTGTACATCATGCCGCGCCCCATTTCGGGCCGGCTGGTTTGCCGGGTACTCACCTTGAATCGATTGCCCGGAAAATCGATGTCGTATGGCGCGTCACGTTCCCAGATCGCCAGGATCACCTCGATCGACTCGGCAAACAGCGCGTTGCGCTCGTCCTGCGCCAGGCCCATGCCCAGCGCCTCGGCGTCCGACGACAAGGCGCCCGGGCTGATGCCGAATATGAAGCGGCCGCGCGCCAGGTGGTCGAACATCGCCGCGTGCGCCGCGATCAGGGTGGGATGGGTGTGCGACAGGTTGGAAGTGCCGGTGCCGAGCAGGATCCGGGTCGTCTCCGGGATCAGCGTGGCCAGGAAAATGAAGCTGTTGGTGACATTTTCGGCACGGTCGGTCAGGTGCTCGCCGACGAAGGCGTCGTGGAACCCGAGCTGGTCGGCGAGGATGATGGCCTGGCGGTCTTCCTCGAGCGTGGCGAGCGGATCGCGCTGCCACGGGTGCAGCGGCATGGTGAAGTAACCGAGGCGCATGACTCTTTTCGCTGTCGCGTCTAGAGCGGAATGGCAAGCAGGGTATCGACGCGCCGGCTGTCGAGCAGCACCAGCTTGTCTTCGAAGCACAGTTCGCCGGCGGTGCTGATGCGATCCAGGTAGCGGCCGCTGGCGAACAGCGACATGGCGCCGTCATGCATGATGCGCACCACCTGAAAGTTCGACACCGCCGCCACCACCCCGCCTTCCACCCCCGTGATCAGCGTCGAAGACACCACGTGGCGATAGGCCTGCGCTTCGTAGATGTTGGCATGGCGCAGCGCCGCGACGCGGTCGCGCATCATCGCGGGCGAATCGGCCTGCACGATGCACAGCGGCAGGCCGCGTGCGTGGTTCTCCGCGGTGGTGATGCGATAGCGGCCGCGCGCGCCGAAAAAGGCCGGCCACTCCTCCAGGCGATCGTCGTCGAGGGTATGCACATAGCGGGCCTGCAGGTGTTCGACCTGCCACTGCAATTGCACATCGTCGCCGGTCATCACAGGCCCATCCTGGCGCGCCAGGCCTGCCAGAAGCCGCGCACCGAGGTCTCGGTCACCCGCGATTCACCGGAGGCGACATCACGCCCACCCATCTCGACCACCGCCAGGTGCTCACTGGCGGCGTTGCTGCCGCGCTGCACGAAACCGGTGGCAGCGCCATCCTCCATCGAAATGAAGCCGGCCGGCCCGATCAGGTTGGACTGGGTCAGGCGCAGATTGGTGAGGGCCTCGTCGTCGTCTGCATAACCGAAGACGGTCCAGAAAAGTTCGGTGGATTCAAGGCCGCGCGGCGCGATGCGACGCACCGCCAGGCAATTCTTGATCTGCTGCAGCACGAAGCCCGGAAACACGCCGACGATCTGCACGCTGATGCCGTCGCCGATTTCGTCGACCGAATCGAGCACCGCGGGCGCTTCCAGTTCGAAGCCGCTGGCGGCCGAACGCATGCCGGCCTTCTCGTACTCGTCCGACCTGGCCGCGTCGGTGGTGGTGTAGCTGACGTGGCAGCCGCCATCGCCGCCGACGATCACGCCGCCGCGTTGCGACAGGCGATTGATGCGGAAGGTGGTGAAGAACAGGTGCAGGAGGCTGGCGTGATAGGTGTCCTTCACGTTCTCCATGTAGAGCTTCCAGTTGTTGGGCAGCATCTGGCTGTAGCCGCCAAGCACCTTGACCGGCCCCTTCATGACGCGCCTGACCTTCTCGGCCACCGCCGCGCCGAGGTACTCCGCGACCGGCGCGGTGTCGGCATCGAGGGTGCCGAACAGGAGGCCATGGAAATTCTCGACCTTCAACTGGCGCGGCGCCTGCGATTCCGGCCTGGCGTCCGGCGCCATGCCGCCGCTGCCCTTGATGCCGCGGCGGAACGCCACGGCGGTGAGATTGCCCTTCAGGTCATAGGACCAGTTGTGATAAACGCAGACGATTTCGCGCGCCGCGCCGGCGGGCTTCAGGCACAGCAGCGCGCCGCGATGCGCACAGCGGTTCTCGAAGGCATGGAAGGCGCCGTCGGCGTCGCGCGTGACCACCACCGGCATGTCGCCCATGTCCGAAAGGCGGAAGCTTTCGGGTTGCGGCAATTCCGCTGCCAGGCAGAGGAAGTTCCAGGAGCGGCCGCGGAACACCTTCTCCATCTCCTGCCGGTACAGCGCAGCGTCCTGATAGACCCGGTAGGGCACCCGTGTCAGGCCCTCCGGCGGCCAGGCCGGGGTATGCGTTGTGGCAGCCATTGCGCCTGACAGTCTGTTGGAAGGAAGCCGCAAATTATAATGAGCGTTCGCCAAACAAGCTGGTGTGCCGCCGCCGGCGGACGCACCGGCGGGCTGTGCGCCTACCGGAGACGAGATGAAGGTCACCCTGCGTTCGCTGATCACCGCGACACAACTCGTGTCGTCGGTGGCCGCCGTGGTTCCCCTGGCCACCCTCGCCCAGGATGGCGCGGCCTGGCCGGCGCGGACCATCCGCATCGTCGTGCCGTTCCCGGCCGGCGGCACCGCCGACATCCTGCCGCGGGTGCTGGGCGAGAAACTGGCGGCCCGCCTGGGCCAGGGCGTGGTGGTGGAAAACCGTGCCGGCGCCGCCGGCAACATCGGCGCGGAACTGGTCTACAAGGCCGAGCCCGACGGCTACACCTTCCTCGCCGCGCCGCCACCGCCGCTGGTGATCAATCCCAGCCTGTACGCGAAGCTGGCGCACGACCCGACGCAAATGGTGCCGGTGGGGGTGATGGCCGCCGTGCCCAATGTGCTCCTGGTGAACCCGAAGATCGCGGCCAACAGCATGCAGGAGTACATCGCACAGGCCAGGGCCAACCCCGACAAGCTCAACTACGCCTCGCAGGGCAGCGGCACCACCTCGCACCTGACCGCCGAGATGTTCAAATCGATGGCTGGCGTGCGCATCACCCATGTGCCGTACAAGGGCACCGCGCCGGCACTCACCGACCTGTTGGCCGGCCAGGTGGACATGATGTTCGACAACCTCGGGGTCTCGCTGCAGCATGTGAAATCCGGCAAGCTCAAGGCGCTGGCGGTCGGCAGCGAAAAGCGCGTCGCGGCCCTGCCGTCCGTGCCCACGGTGGCCGAAGCCGGCCTGCCGGGGTTTGTCGCGGTGACCTGGTTCGGCGTGATGGCGCCACCGAAGACGCCGCCGCAGATCGCCACCCGATTTTCGGCGGCTATCGCCGAGGCGCTCAAGCTGCCCGATGTGCAGAAGCGCCTGGCCGACCTGTCGGCCGAAGCGGTGGGCAACAGCCCGGCCGAGATGGCATCCTTCATGAAGGATGAGGTCGAACGCTGGCGGCGGGTGATCAAGAGCGCGGATGTGAAGGTCGATTGATGCGCCGCAGGCGCACCCGGTGAGCCTGCGCGGTCCGACAATGGCTGCTGCCCCCCCTGCAGATGCGGTAAATGTTCGCCCCCCTGACCATCTTCCTCGACCTCGAAACCACCGGTCTTTCGCCAAAGGATGACGGCATCACCGAGATTGGCGCGGTGATCCTCGAACAAGGCAAGCCGGCACGCGAATGGTCGACCCTGGTGCGGCCGCCCAAACCGATTCCGCCCGAAATCGCGCGCATGACCGGCATCAGCAACGAGATGGTGCGCGACGCGCCATCGTTCGCCGATGTCGCACCGCAACTCGCGTCCCTGCTCGACGGCGCCTTGCTGGTGGCGCACAACGCACGCTTCGATTACGGCTTTCTCAAGCACGCCTTCGCGCGCGAGGGGATCGCCTTTTTCGTGCCCACCCTGTGTACCGCGCGGCTGGCGCGCGAGCTTGTGCCTGAACTCGAGTCGGCCAGCCTCGACGCGCTCGCCGGGCGTTATGCGCTCAAGGGCACGGACCGGCACCGGGCGCTGGGCGACGCGCGCCTGGCCTACGCGCTTGCGCGCCATCTGGCGGGCAGCTTCGATGCCGACACCATGGCGGCGGCCGTCAGGCGGGTGCTGCGCCGGCCCTCGCTGCCCAAGCATTTGCCGGTCGATACGCTGACCCGGATCCCGGAATCCCCCGGCGTTTACCTGTTCTACGGGCTTAACGAGCACCCGCTCTACATCGGCAAGGCGAAGTCGCTGCGCGAGCGGGTGGGCGGCCATTTCTCAGGCGACTGGAGCAGCGAACGCGGCGTGCGGCTGTCCGAAGAACTGCGCCGCATCGAGTGGGTCGAGACCGCCGGCGAACTCTCCGCGCTGTTGCTGGAGGCCAGGCTGGTGCGCGAACGCCTGCCGTCGCACAATATCAAGTTGCGCAAGCGCACCGAAGCTGTGATGTTGCGTGTCGATGATCAGGCGCACCGGCTGGAGTTTCCCCTGGTGCGCGGGATCGCAGCGGATGCGCAGACCGGCCTGTACGGACCGTTCGCCAGCCGCCAGAGCGCGCGTACCACCCTGGCGATGCTGGCCGGCCTGCACCACCTGTGCATGAAGGCGCTGGGCCTGGAGCAACGCCGCCGTGCCGAACCTGCCGCTGCCCCGTGTTTCGCCTTTCAGGTCAGGCGCTGCCTGGGCGCGTGCTGCGGGCAGGAAGCGCCGGCAGCGCATTGGCAGCGCATCAAGCATGCGATCGCGCCATTGGCCTTGCCGGCCTGGCCGCATGACGGGCCGGTCGAACTGGTGGAAACAGATCCCTCGTCCGGTCGCGAAGCGGTTTTCGCGCTGCACGACTGGCGGCTGGTCGAGGATGGCAGCATCGGTCCCTTCGACCACGAGGTATTTCGCATCGTGCGGCCCTACATCGAGGGCCGCAAGCGAAATGCGAATGTCACACTGGTGCGCCAGGTGAACCACCTGCCGACGCCAGCGGTTAACCCCGGCGCGGAATAAGCTTGGCGCCATCAAGCATTTCCCCGCGTCGCGGGTTGCTGGTATCGTCTGCGGTCCGCCAAAGGAACACCTCCGACCATGAATCACCTCCCAGCCCGGTCCATGCGTGCCCTTGCCGCAATTTGCACGCTCGCCTTCGCAGCCTCGTTCGCCCCGGTGCAAGCGCAGGACTTCCCCGGCACCACGCCGGTCACCATCGTCATGACCTTCCCGGCCGGCTCCGGTGTCGACATCGTCGGCCGCCTGCTGCAGGATTCGATGCAGAAGACCCTCGGCACCAGCCTGGTCTACGAATACCGCCCCGGCGCGGCCGGCAACGTCGCCTCCGAATACGTGGCGCGCGCCAGGCCGGACGGCCACACCATCCTGTTCGGCACCGCCGCCACGCACGGCGTCAACGCGGCGCTGTACAAGAAGCTGCCGTTCGATGTGGAGGCGGACTTCACGCCGATCGCGCCGATCGTCAATGTGTCGAACGTGCTGACCATCAACCCGACGGTGATCGATGTGAAAAGCGTGAAGGAACTGATCGACCTGGTGCGCGCCAACCCGGGCAAGTACAACTACGCTTCCACCGGCAATGGCACCGGCACCCACCTGGCGATGGCCGAGTTCCTGGCCAAGACCGGCCTGACCGTCACCCATATTCCCTACAAGGGCGGGCCGGACGCGGTGGGGTCGGTGGTCAAGGGCGACGTGTGCTGCTACATGAGCCAGGTGCAGGCCATGCTGCCGCACTACAAGGCGGGCAAGGTACGCCTGCTGGGCGTGACCACCAAAGAACGGGTCTCGGCCATTCCGGAGGTGCCCACCCTCGCGGAAGCCGGCGTGCCGGGCTTCGAGAACTACACCTGGTTCGGCCTGTTCGGCCCGAAAAACATGAACCCGGTGGCGGTGACAAAGATCAACCAGGCGGTGAAGGCAGCGCTCGAAATGCCGGCGCTGCGCCAGCGCCTGATCGATACCGGCAACTCGATCCGCTATGAGACGCCGGAGCAGTTCAAGGCGACGGTGAAGGCCGACCGCGCCAAGTGGGCCGTGGTGGTGAAGGAATC
This sequence comes from Burkholderiales bacterium, assembly GCA_031423955.1. Classification (GTDB taxonomy): domain Bacteria; phylum Pseudomonadota; class Gammaproteobacteria; order Burkholderiales; family JAEUOS01; genus JAEUOS01. The sequence continues at coordinate 1,199 of JANPGJ010000625.1, read as the reverse complement.
GGGTGCGACCGTCGATTGAATGCGGCGACGCTACTTTGGCACGTAGTAGCGGGTCGGTTTCAATTCCGGCTCGGCATGTGCGAGGAGCGTATTGAACATCGTCTCCTGCTCGGCGGCGAACAGGTCACGCGCCACACCCTGCACCAGGCGATTGACGCCGATGGCCAGCCCCGGGATGTCGCCCGCCAGTTGGCCATGGCTCATCGCCGAACCCCAGTTGAATACATGCACGTTGCGCGACGCAGGCATGGCGCCAGGCTGTTTTTCGATGAATTCGAACCCGGCGCCAAGGTAGGGAAAGCGCGCGGCCTCGTCATGCATCGCCGCCTCGTCGGACGGCACATGATTGGCCCACACATCCACCTGGTCGCGAAAGGCCGCCACCTCGGGGCGCTGCATCAGGTCGACATCAAAACCGGTGGCGATGATGACCGCGTCGACCTCGTATCGCGCCCTCGGCGTTTGCACCGCGACGCGGTCAGCCAGCGGCTGGACGTCAGTCCAGTTTTCGCCCAGGTGCATGCGGAAGTTGGCATGACGGTCGCAACGCAATACCGACTCGAACGGCGGCGGCACTTGTTCTGACCACACATGCGTTAGGAACTTCCAGCGCACCGCATCGGGCAACGCGGCGAAGCCGTGGAAAAACCCCGGGAACGAGGCCCATTTGGACTTGTTGACCTGCGGCAGGGTGGCACGACGTGCGAACAACAGCACCTCGCGCGCACCGCCTTCAAGCGCGGTGGCGGCGTTGTCGAAGCCGGTGGCGCCGGCACCCAGCACGGCGATGCGCTTGCCGGCAAACGGCGCAAAGTCGAATTCAGTGGAGGCGTGGAACACCCTTGCCCTGGCTGCGGCGGAGACCGGGTCGAGCGAGGGGTAGGCAGGCCAGCGCAGGATGCCGCTGCCTTCGCGGCCCAGGGCCAGCACCACCTTGCGGGCGAACACGGTCTCGCGGCCGCCGGGCCCGGTGAGGTCGGCGCGCAGGCAATCCCCATGCGGCGCCAGCGCCGCCAGCGCGGTGCCGTTTTCGACCTCGATGCCCACCACCTTGCGCACCCACAGCAGGTAGTCGCGCCATTCGAGGCGCGGAATCTTGTACAGGGCCAGCCAGCCGGCGGCGCCATGCTGCGCCTCGTACCAGGCGCGAAAGGTGAGGGAACCGACGCCGAGGTCGGGCCCGGTCAGGTGCTTGGGGC
>JANPGJ010000624.1:0-3060 GCA_031423955.1 Burkholderiales bacterium | reverse complement strand
CTGCAACAGGCGTTTCTCAAACACGGTGCTGCGCAGTGCGGGATATGTACGCCGGGTATGCTGATGGCGGCCACTGATCTCTTGTCGCGCAACGCCAATCCAGGCGAAGCCGAGGTGCAGGAGGCGCTGGGCGGAGTGCTGTGCCGCTGTACCGGCTACCGCAAGATTGTCGAAGCCGTGCTCGCGGTGGCCGCAGGCGGCAATTCAAGCGAGGAAGTGCCCGCCGGTCGTGCAGTTGGCAATCGCCTGGCGCGACTGGACGGGCCGGCAAAACTCACCGGTGCCGAAAAGTTCGGTGCCGACCAGGCGCCTGCCGGCGCACTTTTCCTTCGCATCCTTCGCTCGCCGCATGCGCGAGCTCGCTTTACGTTTGGCGATCTCGAGGCCTTCCGGCGCAAGCATCCGGCGATCGAAGGCATCATCAGCGCCGCCGATGTGCCGGAAAACTCCTTTGCGGTCTTTCCGACGCCCAAGGACCAACCGGTGCTGGCCGCGGGGCATGTGCGCTTCCGTGGCGAGGCAGTGCTGGGCCTGATTGGCGAAGAGTCGGCCATCCGTGCGATTGCCGAAGCGGAAGTGCCGATCGCCTGGCAGCCGTTGCCCGCCCTGGAGACGCCGGAGCAGGCGCTCACGGCCACCGGCGACCTGCTGCATGATTTCGCCCCGGAAAACGTGCTTTGCCGCGGCCGCGTGGTCAAGGGCGACGTGCAGGCAGGGCTGGCGGCAGCGGCCTTCACGGCCGACGGCGAATTCCGCACCAGCCATGTCGAGCACGCCTACATTGAACCGGAAGCCGGTTACGCGGAACTGTTCGAGGAAGGCGGCCGCACCCGCATCCGCGTGTTCGCCAGCACGCAGACCCCCTACATGGACAAGGAGGAGGTGGCGCGCGTCCTCAAGCTGCCGCTTGACGCGGTGCAAGTCCTGCCCTCGGCCGTCGGCGGCGGCTTCGGCGGCAAGCTCGACGTCTCGGTGCAGCCCTTGCTCGCCGTCGCGGCATGGAAAATGCGCCGCCCGGTGCGCATGGTCTACACCCGCCCGGAATCGATGGTCTCGACCACCAAGCGCCACCCGTCGCGTATTCGGGCCCGCCTGGGCTGCAATAGCGAAGGGATGCTCACCGCCGTCGATTTCGCAGGCGACTTCAATACCGGCGCCTATGCCTCATGGGGCTCGACCGTTGCCAACCGCGTGCCGGTGCACGCCAGCGGACCCTATGTCGTGCCCAACGTGCGGGCCCTGACGCGCGCGGTCTACACCAACAACGCGATTGCCGGCGCGTTCCGTGGCTTCGGCGTTCCTCAGGCCTGCATCGCCACCGAGGCGTTGATGGACGATCTGGCGGAGCAATGCGGCCTGGATCGTCTTGAGTTCCGGCTGCGCAATGCGATCCGGGTCGGGCACGAAACCGCCACCGGCCAACAACTCAAGGCCAGCGTCGGCATGGCGCGGTGCCTGGAGATACTCAGGTCGGCATGGTCCAAGGCCCAGGCAAACGTCGTCGCCCGCAATGATGCTGCGGCGGGGTCGTCCATGCGCTACGGCGCTGGCGTGGCCTGCATGTGGTACGGCATCGGCAACACCGTGATCGCCAATCCTTCGACCATGACCATCGGCCTCAGAAAGAACGGCCGCTTCATGCTCTACAACGGCGCCCAGGAAATCGGCCAGGGCAGCTACACCATCATGCCGCAGATCGCCGCCGACGCGCTCGGCGTGCCGGTGGCGCTGATCGATCAGATCCACGGCGATACTGATCAGACCGAGGACGGCGGCAAGTCCTCGGCGTCGCGCCAGACCTTCGTTTCCGGCAATGCGGTCAAGTTCGCTTCCGAAGACCTGCGGCGCAAGCTATGCCTGCTCGCTGGCGCACCTGGCGATGCCGCCATCGAAATCCAGGGTGCGATTCTCATCGCCCGTTCGGTCGCAGCCGAGAAGCGACTCGACCTGACTCAATGCCGGACCGATGCCCGCGGCGATATCGCGCTCGGTCGCGGGACATTCAACCCGCCTACCGTCCCGCTGGATGCGAATGGCCAGGGTGTCCCCTATGCCACCTATGGTTTCGCCGCACAGATTGCCGAAGTGGAAGTCGATACCGAACTTGGCACGGTAAAAGTAGTGCATGTCCATGCGGCACACGACATCGGCCGGGCCGTCAATCCGACCCAGGTGGAAGGCCAGATTCACGGCGGTGTCGCGCAGGGACTGGGCCTGGCGCTGATGGAGGAATACATCAGCGGCAAGACCGACAATCTGCACGACTATCTGATCCCGACTATCGGTGATATTCCGCCGATCACGACGTATCTGGTCGAAGACCCGGAGCCGATCGCGCCGTATGGCGCCAAGGGTGTCGGCGAACCGGCCCTGATTGCAACCGCTCCGGCGATCTTCGGTGCGATCCGCCAGGCGACCAGCGTACGCGTCGATTTCGTGCCTTGTACGCCTGACCGGTTGGCCCGTTTGATCAAACAACAGCGCTGCGTCAAGGCGTAAGATTGAGTGTCAGTTTTTTGATTTGGAGCCATCATGACGGAAGAAGAACTCCTCAAACGCATCACCGTGAATACCGAAATTTTCGGCGGCAAGCCGATCATCCGCGGACGCCGCTTGGCGGTGGAGCACGTCTTGGGCATGCTCGCCGCGGGCAACACGGTGGAGGACCTGCTCGAGGGCTACGAATGGCTGCAGCGGGAGGACATTCAGGCGTGCATGGCCTATGCAAGCCGCGTGATTTCGCATGAGTATTTCTCCCCGATGGAAGTGAAGGCGGCAGCTTGAGGCTTTTGCTTGACTCCTGTGTCTGGGGTAAAGCCCAGAAGGAACTGATTGCGTCCGGGCATGATGTGGTTTGGGCTGGCGATTGGATCGCTGTCCCGGGTGACAGTGCAATTCTCAAACGGGCATACGACGAAGGGCGCGCGCTTGTCACGCTTGACAAGGACTTTGGAGAACTGGCCGTCGTATTTCGGCAAGCGCACGCGGGAATCGTCCGGATGCACAAGGTGTCGGCCAGGCAGCAGGCCGGAATGGTATTAAGAGTCCTGGCGGCGCATG
>JANPGJ010000623.1:0-4729 GCA_031423955.1 Burkholderiales bacterium | reverse complement strand
TCGAATGGTTCAATTTGCCTCGCCCGACCGCGCCATCATGGCGACCGCCAGTACCACGCCGGTGCGGGCGCAGCTGGCGCGCCGCCTGCGCGCCCTGATCACCGAAGGCACCTACAGGCCCGGTGATCGATTGATCGAGCGTGAACTGTGCGAGCGCCTGCAGGTGAGCCGGCCGTCGATCCGCGAAACCCTGCGCCAGCTTGAGGCCGAGGGTCTGCTCGACATCATTCCCAACCGCGGTCCGGTGGTGCGCATGATCGACGTCACCGAGATGCTGGAGTTGTGGGAAGTGCGCCTTGCCCTGGAGTGCCTGATCGCGCGGCGCTTCGCGCTGCATGGCAGCAGCGGCGATGCCGACGACCTGGAGCGCCGCATCAAGGCACTTGATGTCGCGCTCAGGGCGCAGGATCGGGCGCGCATCAAGGCGGCCAAGAACGCGTTCTTCGAGTCCTTCGCCGGTGGCGCCCACAACGAGGCGCTGGCCACTTACTTTCGCCAGCTGACGGTGCGCCTGAGTTTCCTGTGGACCTCCTCGCTGATGATTCCCGGCCGCCCGGCCGAGAGCATCGGCGAGCTATTGGCGCTGCTCGCGGCGATCCGCGCGTGCAACCCGGACGCGGCGCAAGCTGCGGTGGTGCTGCACAACGAGCATGCGAAGGCGATCGCCATGCACGGCCTACGGGTGTTCGAGGAATCGCGGCGCCCGGCGGCGGCGACCCAATAATGACGGATCAACCGGAAGGGAACCAAATGCAACCCGGCAATCGAACCAGCGACAAACGGCCACCGGCGATGACCGCCGCGCAAAAAATGCTTGCCCGCGCCTGCGGCCGCGAGCATGTGGCGCCCGGCGAGGTGATCTACCCGACGCCGGAATTGGTGATCATCCATGACGGTTTTGTCGAAACCTCCTACCGCGAGTTGCATGCGCTGGGCTACGGCAGCGTGGTATCGCCCGAGAAAGTGGTGTTCGTCACCGACCATGAGGTGGCCTATACCTCGCAGCGCGCGGTGGAGCGCGGGCGCAACATCCGCAGCATCGCGAAGGCGTGGCAGGTGGGGCAACTGTTCGACGCCGGGCGCGGCGGCCACGGCCACATCTTTCCGATGGAGTCGGGCTTGGTCAGGCCCGGCATGTTCCTGTTCTGCTACGACATGCACTGCACCAATTTCGGCGCGGTGGGAGCGCTGGCCATGGCTGCCGGTACCGAGGTGACGGCGGTGCTGGCCACCGGCAGCCTGTGGACCACGGTGCCGCACACCGTGCGCATCGACCTCACTGGCGCGCTCAAGCGTGGCGCCCATGCGCGCGATGCCGGTTTCCTCCTGGCGCAGGGCTTTGGCGACGGCCGCTTCGGGGTGCAGCACGACAACCGCATCATCGAATTCGGCGGCCCCGGCATCGATGGCCTCGATCTGGCGTCAAGGGTGGCGCTGATCAACTCGATCACCGAAATGGGGGTGGCCAACGTGCTGTTCGCGGCACCGCCGCCGGGGACCGACGTGAGCGCGGCGCCGGATCATGCCAGTGACGCCGATTGCGTCTACGAAGGACGCATGCACTTCGATCTTTCCGCGGTGGAGCCGCAGGTGGCGCTGCCCGGCGGGCCGGATCGTGCCGCCAGTCTGGCCAGCGTGATCGGGCGCCGGATCGACCATGCCTACATCGGTGCCTGCGGCTCCGGCATGTACGCGGACTTTGCCGATGCTGCCGCGATCGTACGCGGCCGTCAGGTCGCTGCGGGGGTGCGCATGTTCGTGGTGCCGGGTTCGCAGGAAACCGCGCGCCGCATGGCCGACGACGGCCTCACCCAGGTGTTCATCGACGCCGGGGCGATGATGTTGCCGCCTGGTTGCGGGCCGTGCGCCGGCGGCGCCATGGGTCCGCTGGGCCCGGGTGAAGTCTCGATCGCCACCGCGGCCACCAATCATGCGGGGCGCTTCGGCGCGCACGACGGCGAAGTGTTCCTGGGCAGCCCGTTGACGGTGGCGGCCTCGGCGGTTGCCGGCTATCTGGCCGACCCGCGCAGCCTGATGGCCAACTGAAGGAGCCGAGATGCAAAAGAGCCTCAAGCAACGCGGGTTCTGCCACCTGTTCGGTGACGGCATTCCGCTGGACGAAGGCGTGATGGCCTTCAAGTACGCCATCGGCCGCGTCACCGATCCGAAGGAACTGATTCCGCATCTGTTCGAGCATATCGATCCGGATTTTGTCAGGCGCGTCAAGCCCGGTGATTTCGTGATCGCCGGCGACGACTTCGGCTGCGGCAAGCCGCACATCCAGGGCTTCATCGCCATGGCCGGCCTGCACATGGGCGTGCTGTGCGGCTCGATGCCCTACAAGGCCCTGCGTGGCGCGATTTCGAAGGGCCTGCCTGTGCTGACCGGTTGCGCGGGCGCGGCTGCGTTCGCCGCGGCGGGCGATGAGATCGAAGTCGATTTCGCCACTGGCGAGGCGATCAACCACAGCACCGGCAAGCGCGCCAGCTTTCCCGCCATGCCTGCGGTGCTGCGCGAGATCATTACCAATGGCGGTGCTTCTGGCCAATTGGCTGCCTGGCTGGAGAAGCACCCGGACCAGCGCGCTGCGCCCGGTACCGCCAACGCGCTCGAGGCCGGCACGCCGCTCAGGTTCGTACCGAGGGCGCCACAATGAGCGAACCGGTGATGATCATGGTGGCGCCCAACGGCGCCTATGCCGGCAAAGCGGACAACCCTGCCACGCCGATCGCACCGACGGAGATTGCGGAGGAAGTGATCCGCTGCGCCGCGGCGGGCGCGTCGATCGCCCACCTGCACGCGCGCGATGCCGCCGGCAAGCCGACCCAGTCGCTCACGGTGTTTCGCGAGATTGTCGAGCGGATCCGCGACAAGAGCGACATCGTGATCCAGATCTCGCTGGGCACGCCGGGTTTCACCGTCGACCAGGCGCTCGAACCGATCGTGCTCAAGCCCGAAATGGTGTCGCTGCCGCTGGTGTCCTTCATGAACGGCGACGCTCATGCGCAGGTCCTGGTCAGGCAGATGGCGGAGCGCATCCGCGACGCCGGGGTGCGGCCCGAACTCTCGGTGTACAGCGACAGCATGCTCAAGGGCGCGTTGGGCCTGATCGAAGCCGGCGCGGTGCTGGCACCGGCCTCGTTCGGCCTGATCATGAAGGATCCGAAGTCGATGCAGGCGGGGGCCGGACACCTGATGGGGCTGGCGGCGGCGCTGCCGGCCGATGCGCGCTGGTTTTTCGCCAAGGGTGGCAAATACGGTCTCGGCCTGCGTGCCCTGGCGATCGAACTCGGTGGCCATGTAAGGGTGGGTTTCGAGGACTCGGTGCTTGATTTCGGCGAAGCACGCCTGGCCCCCGGCAATGCGTATCTGGTTGAGCGCGTCGTCACCCTGTGTGCCGCGCTCGGGCGGCGGGTGGCCAGCGTCACCGAAGCACGCGTGGCGGTGGGCGTGGCGGCAGGGGCGCTGTGATCCGACCCGGGGGGCCTTGCCCGGGGACGCAATCGAGTGCGCGGTTCGCGGCTGGGGTGTCAATCTCGCGTGGCCGGGTTCGACAAACTCCTAGAATGCGCATTTCAACATCTGCCTGGAAACCGCTGCCATGACTCCGACCCCCGATCGCACCATCGCCGACCTGATCGAGGCGCGCTTCGGCCTGCCCACCAGCGCCGGCCGCGACCTGCCGGCTACCGGCACCCTGGCCGGCATGCTGTCGCACCGCTCGACGCGACGCTTCACGCCGCAGGCGGTGAGCGCCGGGACCCTCGAGATGGTGCTGGCGGCGGCGCTGTCGTCGCCGGCCAAGTCGGACCTGCAGCAGGCCAGCATCGTGATCGTGCGCGACCCCGCGCAGCGCGCCGCGGTCAACGCCCTGGTGCCGTCGATGCCGTGGATCGCCAATGCGCCGGAGTTCCTGGTGTTCTGCGGCGACAACCGGCGCATGCGGCGGATCGCCGAACTGCGCGGCAAGCCGTTTCCCAACGACACGCTCGACATGTTCATGAATTCCGCGGTCGATGCCGGTATCGTGATGCAGGCCTTCATTATCGCCGCCGAGTCGATGGGCTTAGGTTGCTGCCCGATCAGCCTGATTCGCAACCAGGTCGAGCGTGCCAGTGCGTTGCTGCGCCTGCCGGCCGGTGTGTTCCCGGTGGCCGGCCTGTGCGTCGGTTATCCGGCCGACAGCGGCCGGCTTTCGATGCGCCTGCCGCCCTCGATCACGGTGCATGTGGATCACTACGACGGCGCCGACTTCGACGCCGAGCTGGCCGCCTATGACGCGCGGCGCGCGCTGCGCGAGCCGACCGCGCCCGAGAAGCAGCGCGAGGTCGAGCGCTTCGGCCGGGCCGACCCCTATACCTGGTCGGAAGACAAGGCACGCCAGTACTGCGTGCCGGAGCGCCACAGCTTCGGGCCGTACGTGCGCGGCCAGGGTTTCGCGCTCAAGTAGCGCCCTCGAACGCAGCAGCGCTTGCCGCGCGATCAGGGCACTGCGCGCGACGATCGCGGTCGTACCAGCCACCACGCGGCAGCAACCAGGCCGGCGAAGACGGTGTAGGCCAGCGCGAAGACCCACAGCGGGGCCTGGTAATACAGCAGCCGGGCGAGCCAGTGGGCGATGAAGCTGCCGGCATAGGTGTGCTCGCCGGCAGCCGCGCGCAAGGTCATTTCCATGGTGGTCAGCGGGCAGACCCGGGCCGGGTTCGTGCCCGAGCAGCAGACCGACTTC
>JANPGJ010000622.1:0-12989 GCA_031423955.1 Burkholderiales bacterium | reverse complement strand
GCCGCGGCCGGTTATCATCAAGCCGCCAGCAACCGAGCACCCCATCCTTTCCACCCCGAAAGCAGCCAACCCGACCCCATCGACCCATGAACAACTTCAGCCAACGTCGCGCCACCCTTGCCACCAAGCTTCGCACCCCGGGCGCTTTCATCGCAGCGCCCGGCATCTATGACATGGTGTCGGCGCGCGTCGCCGACCGTTTCGAATTCGACTGTCTCTACATGACCGGCTTCGGCGTCGTTGCCTCGGCCTATGGTGTGCCCGACGCCGGCATCGCGACCTATACCGACATGGTGGCGGTGGTCGAGCGCATCTGCGACAACATCACCAAACCGGTCATCTGCGATGGCGACACCGGCTATGGCGGCCTTCTCAACGTGCGTCACACGGTGCGCGGCTATGAGCGCGCCGGCGCTTCCGGCATCCAGCTCGAAGACCAGGAGTTTCCGAAAAAGTGCGGCCACACCCTGGGTCGCCGGGTGATTCCGATGGCCGACATGGTTGGCAAGATCCGCGTCGCCGTCGATGCACGGGAGGACGCCAACTTCCTGATCGTCGCGCGCACCGACGCCCGCACCACGCTGGGCCTGGAGGAGGCGCTCAGGCGCGCCGAAGCCTATGCCAGGGCCGGCGCCGACGTGCTGTTCGTCGAGTCGCCGGAATCGGAAGACGAAATGGCCCTGACCTGCAGGCGCCTGCAGGAATCCTGTGGCAAGCCGCTCCTGATCAATTGTGTCGAATCCGGCCGCACGCCGGTGCTGCCGCGCGCGCGTCTGCGGGAATTGGGCTTCGGCCTCGCGATCTACCCGGCCACCGGCCTGATGGCCGCGGTGCACGCACTGCAAAAGACCTACGCCTCGCTGCTCCCGGCACGCGATGGCGTGACCCTTGATGCGCCCTTGATACAGTTCAAGGAACTGACCACCCTGATGAACTTCGACGATGTCTATCGCTTCGAGGAAAAGTACCGCGAAACCTGACCGGCGCCGATGCCCGCATCATGACCGGCGCGCGACTGCCAGGCGTTTGTCATGACCCTTCCATTGTTCAATGAGCACACACCATGACGCAACCTGAAAAAGCCGATCTGGGTGCCGATTACCAACAGGCCGGCTTTGGCGGCTCGCTCACCTTCGGCCGGCGCCCGGCCTTGGTGATCGTCGACTTCGTCCGCGCCTACATCGAACCCGGCTCGCCGCTGTATGCCGGCTGTGAAAACGCCTTCGAATCGGCCAAGCGGGTGCTCGCCGCGGCGCGCAAGGCCGGGATCCCGGTGATCTTCACCGGCGTCGAGTACGAACCGGGCGGCGTCAACGGCGGCATCTTTTACCGCAAGGTGGGGGCGCTCAAGGTGTTTGACCGTGGCTCGCGCCTGGGCGAATACTGCGACGGCCTCGAACCCCGTCCCGGTGAATGGCTGCTGTTGAAGCAATATGCCTCCGCGTTCTTCGGCACCACCCTGGCCCCGACCCTGACTGCGCAGGGGATCGACACGGTGATCATCACTGGTGTGTCGACCAGCGGCTGCGTGCGCGCCACCGCGCTCGATGCCTGCCAGCACGGCTTCATCCCGTTCGTGGTGCGCGACGCCGTCGGTGACCGCGACCCGCGCCCGCACGAAGCCAACCTGTTCGACCTGCAGCAGAAGTATGCCGAGGTGGTCGGTGAAGCGGCGATCATCGCGCATCTCGGACGCGTAACGCCGGCATGAGCATGTTGCTTCGCACGCCGGCGATCCGGGCGATCGAACAAGCGGCGCTTGCCGCCGGCGAAAAGCTGATGGCCCGCGCCGGCCTGGCGGCGGCTACGGTGGCGCGCGAGATGCTGACCGCGGCGCCCAACCAGCCGGCACGGGTACTGGTGCTGGCCGGCCCCGGCAACAACGGCGGCGACGCGTTCGAGGCCGCCTGCCATCTCAAGGCCTGGGGCTGTGCTGTGCTGGTATGCAGTGCCAGCGACCCGGCGCAGATGCCGGCTGACGCCGGCCGCGCCGCGCGCCAGTGGCGTGCGGCGGCCGGCGCCAGCACCGACAGCCTGCCGGCGCCCGCCGGCTTCGACCTGGTGCTCGACGGCATGTTCGGTATCGGCCTGACCCGCCCGCTCGGCCCGCCTTACGCCGCGTGGGTGAGCGCGATCAATGCCGCCAACGTACCGGTACTCGCGCTCGACCTGCCTTCGGGCCTGGATGCCGACACCGGCAGCGTGCACGGCAACGCCATTCGCGCCGACCGCACCATCACCTTCATTGCCGACAAGCCCGGCCTGCATACCCGGCATGGTCCCGACCATGCCGGCCGGGTCGCCGTGGCGGCGCTCGAATTGCGCCCGGCGCCGTCGTCCGGCGCCGATGTCGGTGCCTTGCTGCAGGTCAGCGATTTCAGCGCCTGCCTGGCGCCCCGCCTGCGCAACAGCCACAAGGGGACTTACGGCAGCGTCGGCATCGTCGGCGGCGCCAGCGGCATGGCGGGCGCCGCGCTGCTCGCCGGCCGCGCTGCGCAGAAGCTCGGCGCCGGCCGCGTGCTGGTAGGCATGCTCGACCCGGGCTTCGTGCTCGACCCGATGCAGCCCGAACTGATGTTGCAGACAGCGCCGCAGGTTCTCGACAGCCGCCTGGACGCCGCGGTGGTCGGCCCGGGACTGGGTCAGGGTGACGGCGCGGCCGGCCTTGTCGAACGTGCCGCCGCCCTCGAATGCCCGCTGGTACTGGATGCCGACGCACTCAACCTGATGGCGCAGAACGCCAAGCTGGCGGCCGCGATCACGCGCCGCCGCCACGGCACCCTGATGACCCCGCACCCGCTCGAAGCCGCGCGCCTGCTCGGCCAATCGCTGGACGCGGTGCAGCGCGACCGCATCGCCGCCGCGTTGACCCTGGCGCGGCTCTACCACGCCGACGTCTTGCTCAAAGGCGCCGGCAGCGTGATTGCCGCCGCCGACGGACGCTGGTGGATCAACCCGACCGGCAATCCCGGCATGGCCTCAGGCGGCATGGGCGATGTGCTGTCCGGCATGGTCGGCGCCTGTGCCGCCCAGGATGTGCCGCCATTGGCCGCACTGCTGTGCGCCACCTACCTGCACGGCGCCGCCGCCGACTCGCTGTTGGCCGACGGCATCGGCCCGGTCGGCCTGACCGCAGGTGAGACCATCGACCGCGCCCGCCTGTTGCGCAACCGCTGGACGACCAGCTGAAAGACGGCCGCGGGACAGCGCCGCCCGAACCCGCAGCGTCGCCCGCTGATGCGATTTTCAGGCGGCGCGGCGCAGCGGCTCCGGATACGGATAGAGCATGTTGAGCGCCTGCGACATGCCGCCCTGCTGCACCAGCCGCACATGCTCGCGGCGAAACTCGCGCGCGTGGGTGAGGCCGCAGGAATGGGCGATCATGTCGATGTCCTTGTTCATGTTGGTGCAGTAGTTCGCCACCCGCAGGTACTTTTCCTCGACCACGAGGCCGCGCTGCAGGCGCGGGTTGTGGGTGGTGATGCCGGTCGGGCAGGTGTTCTGGTGGCAGCGCAGCGCCTGGATGCAGCCCAGTGAAAACATGAACCCGCGCGCCGAATTGACGAAATCCGCGCCGGCGCACAGCGCCCATGCCGCCCGCGCGGAGGTGACGATCTTGCCCGAGGCCACCAGCCGCACCCGCCCCTTCAGGCCGGACTGCAGCAACGAGTCGGCGACCCGCGGCAAGGCCTCGTCGATCGACAGCCCGACATGGTCGGCCAGCGCCTGCGGCGCCGCGCCGGTGCCGCCCTCGCCGCCGTCGATCACCAGGAAGTCGGGCGCCATCTCGAGACCGCGGCGGTTGATCGCATCGCACAGGTCGTTGACGAAGCGCCATCCGCCGATCGCGGTCTTGACGCCGACCGGCTTGCCGGTCACCGCGCGGATATGGGCGATCTTGTCGAGCAACTGGTCGACATTGGCGATATCGTGATGACGGTTCGGGCTGATCGAATCCTGGCCGACCGGGATGCCGCGCACCTGCGCGATGATCGAGGTCACCTTGGCGCCCGGCAGCACGCCGCCCTTGCCCGGCTTGGCGCCCTGCGACAGCTTGATCTCGAAGGCGCGCACCTGCTCGTGGGCGGCCAGTTCGCGCAGCCTCGCGTCCGACAGGTTGCCGGCGGCGTCGCGCACGCCGTACTTGGCGGTGCCGATCTGCATGATCACGTCGCAGCCGCCCTCCAGGTGAAACGGCGACAGGCCACCCTCGCCGGTATCCATCCAGCAACCGGCCTTTTTCGCGCCGCGCGACAGCGATTGCACCGCCGGCGCCGAAATCGCGCCGAAGCTCATGCCACTGATGTTGAAAATCGACTCCGCGGTGTAGGGGCGGGCAGCGTAACCCGCGCCGATCGTAAGCGGCGGCGTCGGCTGCCGCTCCTCTTCGAGCACCGGAAAGCCGGCGTTGACGAAAATCAGCGCGCCGGGCTGATGCAGGTCGTAGGTGGAACCGAAGCCGACCAGGCCGCCTTCGTTCTTGCACAGGCGATAGACCCATGAGCGGGTGGCGCGGTTGAACGGCATCTCGTCGCGGTCGCCCATGAAGAAATACTGGCGGAAGTATTCACCGAGCTCCTCGAAGTAGTAGCGCAAGCGGCCGATCACCGGGAAATTACGCAGGATCGTGTGCTGCTTCTGCGTGACATCCTTGATGAACAGGTAAACCAGGCCCGCGATCAGCACGAACGCGATGAGAGTGCCCAGCCCATAGGTCATGACCCTGACCATGTGTTCCATGTGTCTTTCCCCTTTGCCCCGGGTAGCGCCCGGTTCGTCGCCCGCGGCAATGTAACGCATAATTCCGCCATGGGTAAAAACACGATTGAAGCGGTGGTGCTCGATCTCGACGACACGCTGTGGCCGATCGCCCCGGTGATCGACCGTGCCGAGCGCGCGCTGGCGGCATGGATCAGGGAGCACGCGCCGACGGTGGCCGCGCAGTGGGATGTCAACACGCTCAAGCTGCTGCGCGCCAGCCTGGTGGCGGAGAATCCGCGCCTGAAGAACGACGTGCTGGGCTTGCGCCGCGGCACCATCGCCGCCGCCTTCGCCGATGCCGGCGCCAGCGCCGCGCAGGCGGCCCGCGCGTTCGATTTTTTTTGCGCCGAGCGCCAGAAGGTCGAGTTCTACCCGGACGCCCTGCCCGCACTGGAACGGCTGGCCGCGCGCTACCGGCTGGGGGTGATTTCCAACGGCTTCGCCGACGTCCACGCGATCGGCATCGGCGCGCACTTTCACAGTGTGCTGACCGCGCATGAAATCGGCGCCGCCAAGCCCGATCCGCGCATTTTCGCCGCCTGCATCGAACGCATGGGCCTGCCGCCGGCGGCGATGATCTATGTCGGCGACGACCCGGCCAACGACGTGGTCGCGCCACGTGCCGCCGGCTGGCATTCGGCATGGATCAACCGCGCCGGCCGCACCTGGCCCGAACTGCCCGAGGCCGCGGTCATGCCGGCGCCGGAATTCGCGAACCTGCAGGCGTTCGCCGACTGGATGCTTGACGCCTGACGGCGGCCGGCGGGGAGCACATCTGGCGGCGTCGCTACGCCATGCTATCGGCCTCAGCGAGCGATCGGCGCGCCCAGCGCGCCACCGGGCGCCGTTGATCCGGCCGGGAGCGACGGATTGCCGGCCGGCGCCGATGGATTGCCGCTTGGCACCCCGCCAAACGGCGCAGCCGGCGGCGCCGGGCTGCGATTGGCCGGTGACGCCCCGATGCTGGCGCCGGGCAGCACCTGGCCTGCCGGCACATAGGCGAACACCCAATCCGAATACTTTTCCTTGTTGGCGAAACCGGCATATTCGGGCGCGAACAACTCGACCTTGATCGGCTTCGCCACCGACTTGCTGTAGACCCCCATGATGCCGCCGCCGGGGGCCTGCAGGATGCCCCAGTCGTCCTTGCCGGTCAGCGGGTCCGGGTAGACCCGCCGCAGGTGGCGGCGCGTGCCCGGAATGCGCGGGTCGCGCAGCAACTCCTGGAAGGTCAAGGCGTAGCGGCGACCGCCGGCGCCAGCGTCGTAGTAGCTGCGAATCGCATTGCGAAACTGCGTTCCGGTATACAGCAACTCCTCTTCGGCATCGCGTTGCGCGAGATTCGACCCGGCCGCCACGATGCCGGCCGAGATCGCGCCGAACAAGGCCATGAACAGCAGCACGAACAGGTAGGCGAACCCGAGTTGAGCGCGCCTGCCGGTGTTCGCCGCGCGCGCGACCATCGCCTCAAAGCTCGCTGAACGGCCGGCCGTCGCGATTGGCGCCCGGTGCCGCGCTCTTCAGGTCCTGGATCAGGCCCTTGGTATCGCCCTGCGGCGCGACCAGTACCCAGGTACTGCTGCTCTCGGTGATCGCATCAACCGGCAGCGAGCGCAGGTATTTCGCGTCGACCAGTTCCTGCAGGCTGTCGGGATAGCGGCCGCGGTCGCGGTAGAACTGGTCGATCGCATCACGCGAGTTGCGCAGGGTCTGCACCAGCGCCGACTCGCGCGCCACATCGACGCTCTGGAAGTAGCGCGGCATCGCGATGGTCAGCAACAGCGCGATGATCGCCATCACCACCAGCAGTTCGATCAGGGTGAAGCCACGGCGCAGGCGGCAGCGCAGCGAATCGCCCGCCATCGGTAGTGCCCTGCCGGTCATGCGCTTCACCATTTGTTGTAGGCCGTGCCGTTGAGTCCCAGCCGGGTCGAGCGCGAGAACACGTCATAGACGTCATCGCCCTCCTTCGGTTCGGCCGCCTCGCTGGCGTAGGCGCGCTTGCCCCAGGTCGCCGCCGGCTCCAGCTTCGGGTCGCCGGCCATCGGGTCCGGCGGCAGGCGGCGCAGGAAATAGATTTTCGCCTTCTTCGGGTCGCGTACGTCCTCGACCCCGTCGACCAGCAGATCAAGGGTCTTCGGGTAGCCGGTGGCGTTGACCGTGCGCGCGATTCGCCCTTCGTCGAAGGCGCGCTTGTGGGCGTCGAGGGCGCTGCGGATCTCGCGCAGCGCCAGGCGCAGGTCGGTCTCCTTTTGGCGCTGCACGGTGACCTCGGCGACCGGCACCGCGATCGAGGCCAGCACGCCCAGCACCGCGAGGGTGATCAGCAATTCGATCAGCGTGAAGCCGCCGGCGCGTCGCCGCGCGCTCATTGACCTGCGCTCCGGGGACCGCGGGTCACGGCGTGATATTGACCGACTGCGGCGCCGGCACCAGCACGCTGACCGAACGGCCACCGACGCCGACCGGCGCGATCGACAGCAGCTGGGTGCGCACATCAGGGGACGCGCCCAAGGCGCGGAAGGTAACCGACATCAGGCTGCCGGCGCCGGTGGCGCTGCCGCTGTCGGCCCGCGTGACGGTGGCGAATACCTGCCCGGTGCCGCGATCGATGCGACTCGAAAAACTGGTGCGCCCGCCGCCCTGGCGCAGAAAATCGCCTTCGGAGACGTTGGTGACCTCCAGCAGGCGCGCATCGAAGCTCAAGGCGATCGGCACGCTGGTGATCGGCTCACCGGCCTGCAGGCTCAACTGCAGCGTGAAGGTGGTGCCGACCTGGGCCTGGCTCGGCCCCTGCCAGGACGCTGACGAAGCGCTGGCGGCGACACCGGCCACTCCGCCCGGCGAACCGGTGGCGGCGGCAGTGCTGCCAGCCGCGCCGGGCGCCCCTGGGGCGGTTGATGCCCCCGTCGCGCCAGGTGTGGCGCCTGTTCCCGGGGCGCCCGGCGCGCCTGGAGCGCCTGGAGCGCCGGGTCCACCCGACGCTCCAAGCGGCTGCCCGAATCCGGGGCCGCCCGGCTGACCGAACGCCTGCGCACCGGGCGCCAGACCGCCGACGCCGGCAGCACCGTCGACGCCACGGTTGCGCAGGCTCGCTTCGGTGCCGGTGAAGAACTCCGACTCGTTCAGCGACGGGCGCAGGGTATTGCGCACCAGTCGCGGGGTGATCGACAGCACGATCTCGGTCTTGTCGTTCTGGTCGCGCTGGCTGCCGAACAGGCGGCCGAGAATCGGGATCTCGCCCAGGCCGGGCACCCGGTTGGCGGTCGAACGGTCCTCGTCGCTGATCAGGCCGGCCAGTACCTGGTTTTCGCCATCCTTCAGGCGCAGCACCGAATTGGCGTTGCGGGTGCCGATCTGGTAGGCCAGGGTGCCGCTGCGGGTCTGCACCTGGCTCACGATGTTGCTCACCTCGAGCCCGACCTTGATGGCGATCTCGTCATCCGGATAAATCGTCGGCTCGACCTCGAGCTTCAGGCCGACGTCGATGTACTGCACGGTTTCCGAGATGAAGCCGGTCGAGGTCGAGGTGGTGGTGATGTTCGGCACCCGGTCGCCGACCATGATGCGCGCCTTCTCGCGGTTTTTCGAGCGGATCCGCGGGTTGGCCAGCAGGTTGGTGTCGCCGGCTTCGCGCTTGGCGTTGATGGTGGTGGCGCCGAGCGCCGCGCCAAGCGTTGCGCCGCTCAGGTTGCGCAGGTTGTCGAGTGTGATGGTGGCGCCGGTGGTGCTCGCCAGCGGCGTCAGCACCAATTGGCTCGGCCAGTTGATGCCGAGTTCGAGCAGCCGGCTGCGCTTGACTTCGAGCACCTCGACTTCGAGCATCACCTCCGGCTCGGGCATGTCATGCATCGCCACCAGCCGCTCGGCGATGCGGATCGCCTCCGGCGAATCGCGCATGATGATCATGTTCTGCTTGTCGTCGGCGATGATGTCGCGCGTCTTGACGATCGACTTGATGGTGTTCATCACCAGCTTGGCTTCGGCATTGTTGAGAAAGAACACCTTGCCCACCAGGGTCTGGTACTCGCGCACCTTGGCCGCGGTATTCGGGTAGATCAGGATCGAATTGGTATCCAGCACGCGGTATTCGAGCTGGTTCGACAGCAGCACCACCTTCATGGCCGCCTCGATGGTCGAGTTGCGGAAAAAGATGGTGGCGCGCAGGTCGGCGCGCACATCGCGATCGAACACGAAGTTCATGCCCGAGGTGCGGGCGAACACCTCGAACACCTGGCGGATCGGGGTGTCCTTGAATTCGATGGTGATCGGCCTCTTGATGCCGTCGGCCAGTTCGGCTTCACCGATCGGCTTGGCCGACGCGGCTTCGATCTCCCGCAGCAGCGCCACCGAGCGGGCATGCGCCGGGTCCTCGGTGAGCACCTCGCGCAGCTTGCGCATCGCGCCGGGCGCGTCGCGCCGGGCCCACAGCTTCTCGGCCTCGGTGAATGCCTCGGCATGGCGCGCGCTGCGCCGCATCCGTTCGAGGCCGGTGCGCGCGCGCGGGTGATTGGGGTCGATCGCCAGCACGCTGCGATACCAGGATTCGGCCGCCATGCTGTCGCCGCCGGCGAGCGCCTTCTCGGCACGCGTCAGCCACACCGCCATCGCGCTGTCGCGCGCCTGCAGGTAACTGGAACGGAAGCGCGCATTGTTGGGCTCCAGGCGCAGGGCTTCCTGGAAACGCTGCAGGCCTTTTTCGACATCACCCGACTCGACCAGGGTCTGGCCTTCGCGGTGCAATTGCTGGGCGGCACAGCCGGCCAGCAGCAGCACGGTGCACAGGAGGAGCAGTAAGTTGCGCAACACGATCGGCATGAAAATGGGGGTCCGGGTTTGCGGTATGCGGCGAAAAGCCTTCACACCTTAGCAGCTTGCGCACCGGCGCAGGGCTGGAAAAGGCCGGCCAATCCCGGCGGCCGATGCGGCTGGCGCCAGGCTGGTAGGGCGGTTCGAATAATCATCGGCATCGTTGGCCTCAATCGGGCGCCCCGATCGGCACCGGCTGGCGCGCGGCGAATTGCAGCACTTCGAGCGTCATGGTTGGCGGCGCGATGCGTTCGACCTTGAAGACGCCATCGATCGCATCGCCTTCCTTGACGATCAGGGTACGTTCACGCTGGCCGAGAAACACTTCCCAGCGGCCGTCGATGAACTGCTTGCCGAGCACCGTGAAGGTGAACGCCGGCGGCACCGGTGCTGGTGGCGGTGGCGGCTTGACCACCACCGGCGGTGGATTCCAGCTGCGCGCCGCGAACGAGTCGGCGGCGCCGCGCCCGCGGCGGCGCTCGTTGATCGCCATGATCATCGACGCGTCGATCGTCGGGCTCAGTTCGGCGCTGCCGCGCAAGGCCAGCGCGTTGCCGCCGTTGGCACTGGTGGCGACCGGCGCGGCGGGGCTGGCGGCAACTGACTGGACCGACTGTGTCCCGGATGACGTCGCTGTGGCGGCCACCGGCGGCCGCGCCACGGCGCCCACCACTTCCGGCGCACGCTCGTCGGTCATCACCAGGGCGCCGGCGATGGCAAACACGACCAGCAACAGGGCCAGCCGCTTGCGGCTCGGCGGGCTCGTGCTCATCGGACGCCCCTCCGGTCACTGCGTGACATCCTCCCCAAGGGCGATGCCTTGCTCGATTCGGTGCTCCCTTCGGGCGGCCGGACGGGAGCACTCATCGCGCCGGCTCCTTGAGGAAGAACACGAAACGCAACCGTGCCTCGAGTCCGGCGGCGGCGACGCCGTCGCGGCGGAACGCGGCCTCTTCCAGCGCCGCCGCCGGCATGCGGGCCAGTGCGTTGTCGATAAAGCGCCGCACTTGCGGATACGAACCCTTGACCGGCAGCAGCATTTCAAGGGTGCGGTAGCCGCCATCGGCATCGGCCCCCCATTTGTATTCGGCCTGCGCCAGCACGATCTTCTCGCGCTCGGCGGCGGCGAACAGGGTTTCGATCAAGCGCGTCGCCTCGGCGTCCGGTGCCAGCACGGCGTTGAACGCGGCATGGCGTTTGGCCAGCAAGGAGAGGTCGTCGATTCCGCTCTTGCCAGCCGCCGGCTGCGCCGGGCGGGCCGCCAGGGTCTGGTCGAGCCGCGCCGCGGCCGCACGCTCAAGGGCCAGCGAAGCCGCCAGGCGGGGCAACACCGCCCACTGCAACACCGCCGCACCGGCCATCAGCGCCAGCGCCGCCCACGGCAGCACGCCGTGACGACGGAACAACAGCTGCAGCCAGAGTCGGTTGATGCTCAATGGACTAATCTCCAGTGACTGCGTGACATCTGCTCCGGGGCAGGCGCATGGCCCAATTGAGCGCTCCCTTCCAGCAGTCGGGCGTTCGCGCTCATGGCTGTTCGCGCCAGCGCGCTTCCAGCTGGAAACGATAGGGGCGGTTGACGTCCTGATCGCTGATCTCGTGCTTTTGCAGCGTCACGCCGAAAAATTCGCTGCGCTTGGCCAGACGATCGACAAAGGCCAGCATGTCGGAGCTTCTGCGCGTCTCGGCGACGATCTTGAGCATGCGCTTGCCGGCGTCCGGTTCGAGCGCCAGCAGCGCGACGGTCTCCGGCTTGGCCGCCTCGACTGCGGCGAACAGCGGCACCCAGGGCAGGTTGAGCTTGGCAATCGCCCGATTGATCGCGCGTATCCGGTCGGCCGGCAGGTCGTACTGTGGGCGTTGTTCGCGCGCCGGCGAGCGCAGCGCCAGCAGTTCCTGCTTCTGCGTGATCTCGCGGCGCGCGGTCTGCAATTCGGCCTGGGCGGTGGAGAAGCGCCAGACGCCGGCCGCGCATGCGAGGAGACCGGCGACGAACAGCAGCACGGTCCACCACGGCGCGGCCGCCGGCGCGGCGCCGAAGTTGATGGCAATCGGCTTCAATTCGCGACTCCCGCCAGGGCGACCCGGAAGCTGTCGGCAAAGCTCGCGTTCTGCCCGGGCCATGGCGCGTTGCCGAGCACCTGCTGCGTGCCGCCTGGCGCCGGCCAGTCACCGATGGCAACGATCGGACCACCGGCGTCGGCCTCGTTCAGGCGCAATGCCTCGCGCGCGACCAGCGCGTCCAGTGCGCCGTCATCATCGCCTTCCAGCGTGCGCAGCGACAACCAGTGCGCGCCGGAATGGCGGCCGAGGGTCAGTTGGCCATCGGCGCGCGCGGCCACCCAGACCGGCGCCGCCAGCGTACGCGCATGCCGGCGCAGCGCGGCGATGCAATAGGGTTCGATCGAGACCGCCGCCTTGGCCGCAACGCCCTTGCATGCCGCAACCAGCGCACCCGGCAAGGCACAGGCCATGCCGTGGCGGTCGCCGGGACCCAGGTCGAAGGCGATGCGCCAGTCTGCCGCGCTCTGCCCGAAGCGCGCCTCGAAGCCGGCGGCAACCGTCGCCTCAAGCTCGGCCAGATTGCGCACCCCGTCGACCCGTTCGAACACGAAATAGCGCGCGTAACGATCGGACACCACGAACTCGGCACGCGAGCCCGCCTTGCCGCCGGCCTTGATCATTTCTTCGAGGAGCGCAACGCGGGCCGCGATATCGCCTGCCGCTGCCGGCGCCGAGCGCGCGTCGCGCAAAGCGCGGCCGCGCCGGCGCACCACCGCCACGCGCTGCGAATCCCAGCCGATGCTTAAGGTTTCACGCTGCCAGAGTGACACGCAGGACCTCTTCTAAGGTGGTCTCGCCGCGCCGGACCATGTCGAGCGCGACCGCGCGCAAAAAACGCGTGCCGTCGCGTTGCGCTTCGGCCTTGATGTCGCGCACCGAATGGCGGGCGGCGATCATTTCGCGCAAGGGGTCGGTCATCGACATCACCTCGGCGATCGCCTTGCGGCCTTTGTAACCGGTGCCGCGGCAATCGCCGCAGCCGCGGCCGCGCACCAGCCGCACACCCGCCAGTTCGCCCGGTGCCAGCGCCAGTTCGGCGAGTTCGGCGGCGGTCGGCGTATAGGGCTCGGAGCAATGCGGGCAGTTGGTGCGCATCAGGCGCTGCGCCCAGATGCCGTTGAGCGCCGAGGTCAGCGAATAGGAGTCGACGCCCATGTACTGCAGGCGGCTGAACACATCGAAGGAATTGTTGGCATGCAGGGTCGAGTAGACGTTGTGGCCGGTGAGCGCGGCCTGGATCGCCATTTCGGCGGTTTCGCGGTCGCGGATCTCGCCGACCATGATCTTGTCGGGGTCGTGGCGCAGGATCGAGCGCAGGCCGGTGGCGAAGGTCAGGCCCTGCTTTTCGTTGACCG
>JANPGJ010000621.1:0-16709 GCA_031423955.1 Burkholderiales bacterium | reverse complement strand
ACGACCTGAAGGAATACGACGGGGCTTGGCACGTTCGAATCAACGATCAATGGCGATTGACGTTCAAGTGGGGCTCGAACGGCCCCTATGACGTCCTGATCGAGGATCCGCATTGAATGCGGCCGGGCCCCTGAACAACTGGGCAGCATTGGAGTGCAACATGTTCAAGAATGGTATGCGTCCTGTCCACCCGGGCGAGATTTTGCTGGAGGACTACATCAAGCCCATGGGCGTCAGCGTCCGGGCGCTGTCCTTGGCCTTGCGCGTTCCTTACTTGCGACTTCGCGAAATCGTCGATGGCAACCGAGGGGTTTCTGCCGACACTGCACTGCGCCTGCAGCGCTATTTCGGTAGCGATGCGCAAGGCTGGCTGAATCTGCAAACCGCCTATGACCTGCGAGTCGCCGAGAAGATGAGCGCCAAGACGATCTCGAAGGAAATCTCGCCCCTGGCTATGTCTGTTTGATCGGACCCGGAAGGGGCAAAGGAGCCTCCCGGAAGCGGACTTACTCGGACGGCCGCTGTGGGTCGGGCGCGGTCATTCGCGGACCGAATGAATCACCTCGCCTGCCGCTGGCCGCGAGGTGCCCCGTGCGATGCCCATCCTGCGTTCCTTAGCCCCCACCCGACGACGCACAATGGCGCTTAGGACGTGTCGCGAGTCTCTACTGGCAAGAGCGGGACACAGCGGACGACGGGCTAATTCAGCTTTTTGCCACCATCAGTCACTTGGTCGAGGAAGCTCGCAGTTTCGCGATTGATAAATTCCACGTCCGCTGCGATCGCTCCGCTCGCCGCCGCATGACCGGCCACCGATCCGGGGCTTATCGTCACCACTTTCGCATCACGGATCGAGCGTGCTGCGTCCCGGGGCTCCCATTCCGGGTTGAGGAGATCTTTGGTTCCAAGCAGGATCAGGGTCTTGGCCTTGATCGCCTGCAGAGCCTTGCCCGAGTCGCCATTCATGCCGGGCGTCGTCGCCACATCGTGGCGCTCGTACGCCCAAGTTTGGTAGATCCAGTCGTTAGCGTCGAAAGCCTTGAGCAGGTTCGTTTCCTGCTGGTAAAGCCACGGCAGAACGTCGAGTGGGTTCTTGAACTGCTCTCGGTAGCCCTCCGGGCTGCGTGCTGCCAGGAATAAAATGTCGCGCCACAGGCGGATTCCCTGCTCAGGGGAGCTTGCGTAGTTTCCCTGGTTCCAAGCCGGGTCGAGCATGATGGCTTTGCGCGAGGCTTCAAGCACTGCGACAGTCCAGGCCGGCGTCTTTACCAACGGCACGAGGGCGACCAGGCTGTCCATAAAATCCGGAAAGCTGACACCCCACTGCAGCACCTGCATGCCTCCCATGGATGGTCCGACGACAGCGACAACATGATTGATGCCGAGGTGCTCAGTCAAAAGCCGGCGCTGCGAAGTCACCATGTCGCGAATGAGAAATTTTGGGAACTGCATTCGCGGCTGCACCAAGCTGTTACTTGGCGAGGTAGTAAGACCATTGGCGATCGCGTCCGTCGCAATGATGAAATACTTGTTGGTGTCGAGCGCCTTGCCCGGGCCAATCATGAAATCGAGACGATGGTGGTTGCCGCTGATCGCGGTCACCATGAGTATGGCGTTCGATTTCCTGGCGTTCAACGTACCGTGGGTGACATACGAGATGGCGAAGTCCTTTATCACCTCGCCGCTTTCGAGCTTCAGATCCCCCATTTTGTAGATCTGGTGCGGAGGCTGATTTGAATTGTGTGCGAAAGCAAGGGTCGTCAGGATGACGGACAGGAAAATGAAACCGAGTTTGCCCGCGCGAAATTTCATGGAATGCTCCTTTTCCTATTGTGCTGGTAGCCCCGGCGTAGAGATGCAATTGCGATCGTGTCGCATCGCGAGCCGCGATTGGCAATGGAGTCTAATCCTGAATGTCCGCTTTGGGTTTTACCGCCCAACGCGAGCGCCAAGGGCATGCGGCAACTCCGCGCCAGAAACTTGCCGCCCGTGGAGCTGGTTGGGGCGTTCGCTGAGCTGTATGTCGTCGCTCGGAACGGCCGGTCGCTGCCAAATCTGAAGTTTTCTCCAGCGGCCATCATTCTGGCCGCTGGGTCTCACGACACGTTGCAACAGCGTGCGGCAAGTCAGTTCTTGGTCTTTGGCCTCATGACCGCAGCGCCCGCACCAGTTCGCCGACCTGGGCCTCGGACGCCCCCTTGACGCGCGCATTCGGGCGTGTACCACCAAGAAATCCGACTACCAGCAGGATTTCATCGGCGCGCGGCGCGTCTGCGATAGTGATCGTCATGGAATCCATTGCGTCATAGTCCCAGCCATTTTCGAGGCCGCCGAAGATCATGTCGATGCTGCTGCCCGGTGCGCCGACCTTGGCGATGCCGGGAATCAGGGCAGGGCCGCCTTTGGCACCGCGCCGCATCGCCAGTCCGATGCGCACGTGGATCATCGCCGCGCCGTGTTCGAGGTCGCCATCGGTGCCTACCAGCGCAGCCTTGCCATAGCCGCGCGGCGCCAGGTCGCCGAGCGCGGCCAGGGCGTCGCCCGTCAATCGGGCACCGACCTCGACCGATAGGTCGACCAGAGTCGAGAAATCGTCGATCGCTGGTTGGCCGGCGTGCGGATTGGCCAGCACGGCGCACGCCGCCACCCGGCGGCACGGCGTCGCCAGCGCGCGCCCGCGCTCGTGAAACACTTCCTGCACGATTAGAAAGGTTTGGCGGATTGACATGGCGCTCTCCAGATGTAGGTTGGGATGACGCACTTGCGGGTGATGATCATCATGTTCCCATTTTTACGCAACTTTGTGTGACCGTTGTGGACCGGCTCAAGACGTTCGGCGTACGCGCCGATGTCCGGCCTCTGTCACCTTGACTGCGGTCATTCGCATCATGCAGGCCTTCCATGGCGGGTAGGGCAATGACAATCGACTGGTCCGGTCCGATGCGGCATCGATCGTGACCATCGTCGAAGAAGCTTGCGCGGCGACTGGCGGCGCTTTGATTCTGACGCGCAGACGGCATGTCAACCGGTGCTAACATTTGTGCGCAGGGAAATCCACACACCGCGCGCAACGGAATTTCCGCATCACAACAGGCGCGCATTCCTGCAGGCAGAGGAGACATCGTGACCAGGACCGATATTTTCATTGTTCCCGAGGCGCCGCCACGGCTGCGGCCGTCGCAGTCCGGGGTTCGTGGCGCATCCATCGCCGGCATCAGGCTTGGCGTCCTCGACAACAGCAAGGGCAATGCGGATCATCTGCTGAAGATGGTGGTCGACGGGATGCAGGAGGCGTTTCCGATTGCGGCGCTGACCTCCCTGCGCAAGCCGAATTCCGCATTCGCAGCCGACACCGGTCTGCTTGACCAACTGGCCGCAGAGGCCGATCTGGTGGTCAGTGCGATGGCCGACTGAGGGGCCTGCACGTCGTGGAGTGTCCACGACATGGCCGAAGTCAGGCACCGCGGGGTGAAATCGGCGGTGATCTGCTCGGCGGCGTTCGAACAACTGGCGCGCAATCAGGCGCGGGTGTTCGGTGTGCCCGATATGCCGCTGATCGTGATTCCCCATCCGCTGGGCGGGATTGGCATGGCGGAGGTGCAATCGCGCGCGGCGCATGCGCTGCCGCAGATGATCGACCTGGTCCGCGGATTCGCCCGATGAGCGAACTGACTGCCCTGCTGGGCGACCCCGGCGTGAGCCTCCGGGCGGAGGACGATTTCATCGCGCTCAACGCCTTCTACCTTGAGCGCGGCTGGGGCGACGGGCTGCCGATCATCCCGCCCAGTGTCGGCCGCGTCGAGGAGATGCTGGCCTATTGCGATCGGCCGTGGAATGAGCCGATCGGGTTGCTGCCACCGCGCTGGGGCGAGGCGACGCCGTGGCGGCTGGCGGCGAACGCGGTGATGGCCGGTTGCCGGCCGGAGTATTTCCCTTTGTTGATGCTGGCGGTCGAGGCAATGTGCGACCAGGCCTTCAACCTTTACGGTATCCAGGCCACCACCCATCTGTGCGCGCCCTTGCTGATCGTCAATGGTCCGGCGGCGCGCGAACTCGATATCAATGCCGGGCACAATGCCTTCGGCCCCGGCCGTCAGAGCAATGCGACGATCGGTCGCGCGATCCGCCTGATCCTGATGAACATTGGCGGCGCGATTCCCGGCAGCGGCGACATGGCCACCTTCGGCTCGCCGGCAAAATTCAGCTATTGCGTTGCTGAAAACGAGGCCGCCAGCCCGTGGCAGCCGCTGCATGTGGAGCGCGGCTTTGCGCCGGAGGCGAGCACCGTAACCGTGGTCGGCGCGGAAGCGCCGCACAACGTGAACGACCATGAAAGCACCACCGCAGAAGGGATTCTGCGGATGATCGCCGCCACCACCGCCACGCCAGGCACCAACGATGTGGCCTACTCGGGCGAACCGGTGATCGTGTTCAGTCCGGAGCATGCGAAGGCGGTTGCCGCCGGGGGCTATTCGAAAGCCGAAGCCAAGCGCTTTCTTTGGGAGCACGCATGGATGCCGCTCGGCCGCTTCTCGGAGGAAAACATCGAGCGGCGCATGCGGGTCAAGTTTCCGGCACGCCTGCGCGATGCGGATCTCGATGCGCGCGTACCGGTGGCGCAGAAGCCGGAAGACTTCGTGTTCATCGTCGTCGGCGGGGCGGGCAAGCATTCGGCGTTCATCCCGACCTTCGGCGTGACACGCTCGGTGACCCGGGCGCTCTGTCATCGCGACGGTCGCCTGGTGGGCTCGATCCGCGAACTCAAGCAAACCTGATGCACGACAACTGTTTTCGCCAAAGGTGGACCTCATATGCACTCGATCCTGACCAAGCTGGTGGCGGCATCCCTGATGACGGCTGCCGCGTTGTCCGGCGCCGCCTTCGCGCAGGGCTTTCCGTCAAAGGTGATCCGCATCGTGGTGCCAGTGGCGGCGGGCGGCAATCTCGACCTGGTGACACGCGCGCTGGCGCAAAAACTCACCGAGCAAATGGGCCAGCAGGTGATTGTCGAGAACCGGCCCGGCGCCAGCAGCATTCCCGGCACCGAACTGGTCGCCAAGGCAGCGCCCGACGGCTACACGCTCATCTCGGTTGCCAGCACCTTCCTTTCGACCGTCGCGGTGCTGCCCAATGTGCCCTACGACCCGGTGCGGGATTTCAGCTGCGTCAGCCTGACGGCCTGGCTGCCGCAGATCCTGGTGGTCAACCCGGCGCTGCCGGCGCAGTCGGTGCGCGAATTGATCGCCCTGGCCAGGCAGCGCGCCGAACCGCTCACCTACGGCACAGCAGGGTATGGCGCCACTGCGCACATCGCCACCGAGCTGTTCATCAACCAGGCCGGCATCAAGATGACGCACATTCCGTACAAGGGCAATGCGCCGGCCTTGGTCGATTTGGTCGGCGGGCAGATAGCTGTGATGTTCGACACCATCAGCACTCCGATCCAGTTCGTCAAGTCGGGCAAGCTGCGTGCGCTGGGGGTCACGAGTCCCAAGCGCTCGCCGATTTTCCCGGAGGTGCCGACCATCAGCGAGGCCGGCTTGCCGGGCTACGAGGCATCGCTGTTCAATGCCATCCTGGCGCCGGCCGGCACGCCGCGCGAGGTCACCACACGCCTGCACGCCGAGATCGCCCGGGCGTTGCAGCAACCGGACATTCGCAGTCGTTTCCTGCAGCAGGGGGTCGAGCTTCAGGCCAGCGACTCGCCCGAGCAGTGCGGAAATTTCATCAAGACCGAAACCGAGAAATTCATCCGCATCGTCAAGCAGACCGGGATTCGCGCCGATTGAGGGCAACCCTTAGGACGGAATCGCGCCGGCGATCGCTTCGGCGAGTGGCCGTATGTCACCCTGCTCGTCGATGTTCATGATTGCCTCGGTGAGCTCGCCGGTCGTCTCGTCAGCGACCGCGGCGAAGCGCAGGTTGGCGCGGAATTTTGCGAGCAGTTCGGCATCACTCAGCGGGTAGTCAGGGT
Organism: Burkholderiales bacterium; assembly: GCA_031423955.1. Lineage (GTDB taxonomy): Bacteria > Pseudomonadota > Gammaproteobacteria > Burkholderiales > JAEUOS01 > JAEUOS01. The sequence goes on along the minus strand of JANPGJ010000621.1, from coordinate 10,735 downwards.
GCCCCTTGGCATTGTCGTGGCGCACCTCTTTCATGCCGAACGGACCGAACGCGCGCAGCACGCAACCGCCGACATCGCGTGACGTCGCCGCACTATCGGCATGGCAGGTGATGCGTGCAATGACTGCCGCGATCGCCGCCGTCGGCGGCACCTCGGCAGCCAGCTGGATCGGTGTCAACTCGCCATAGCTCAAGGCCACGGCCACCGCCCAGCTCACGCTGAATTGCGCGGTCACCGCGTTGTGCGGCGCCCGCCGCTGCGGCGTGTCGCGACCGACCACGTTGTGCGCCTGCGGCCCGAGCACCAGCTCCACCCGTTCGATGCTGCGGGTCGCCGGGCCAAGCAGCCGCTGCATCTCCAGCGCGGCACCGATCGCCGGATGGGTCAGCCGGCAGGTCGGATATGGCTTGAACGACAGGCGATCGATCTCGTAGCGTTGGCCGAGCCCGTCCTGCACGCGTGCGGCATCGAGCTTGCCGTGCAGGTAGACGCGGTCGAGGCCATCCTCACCGGTCAGCGGTTGCCGCACGCCGGCCAGTCCGGCACTGGCCATCAGCACCGAGGTGACCGCATTGGCAGCGGCGAAGCCGGGTTGCACGTGCTTGGTGGGCGCGCCTTCGCGCGAGGATTCGTGATTGCCGCTGGCCAGGCAATAGGCGATGCCGAAGGCATTGCGCAGCACCTCGGGGCGCGCATCGACGATGCGCCCGGCCGCCAGGGTGGCGCCGAAATGCCCCAGCAGCGCGGTGTAGATCCAGCCGCTGTCGACCAGGTTGATGCGGGTGCCAACACCCAGGCGGCAGGTGAGCTCGATGCCCAGCAGGATGGCTTCGCAGAATTCGCGGCCGGAGACATGGCTGCGCAGGCCGCTGACCGCGAACGCCGCCGGAATCGCCGCGGCGCCCGCGTGCAGCACCGCCTCATCGTGGGTGTCGTCGAATTCCAGCACGTGGCCGAAGTAGCCGTTGCACAGGGCGGCGGTGGGCGCCGGCACCCGCGGGCCGCCAAGCACATGCGCATCGGGCCGACCTCCCATATCCACCAGCACCTGGAGCCAGGGCGGCATGCCGCCCGAGGCACGGCCGGCGATCGCCGCGCCGATGTAGTCGAGCAACTCGCGCTTGACCATCGCGCGCGTGGTCGCGGGCACTTGGTCCCAGCGCAGTTGCTGCGCCTGAGCGATGAATGCCTCGAGCATCGGCTCAACGCCGCCGCCGCCTGAATTCGATTGAGCCATCCATGCTTCCTTCGTCAATGTTGTGTTCGGCGTGCGCGGCCCGCTATTCGCCGCGAATGCCGGTCTGTTTGGCCACCCGCCGCCATTTTTCCAGATCCAGTGCAATCAAACGTGCCAGGGCATCCGGCCCGGCGACAATCGCTTCGGCGGCTTCCGCCTCCAGTCGCCGCACCATCTCCGGGTCTTTCAGGACAGCGCTGATCTCGCCATTCAGGCGGGCGACGATGGCGGCAGGCATCTCCGCCGGCCCGAGAATGCCCCACCAGATGCTGCCGTCGTATCCCGGCACGCCGGCCTCGGCGATGGTGGGGACCTCGGGCAGCAGTGGCGAGCGCTTGAGTGATCCGACCGCGATGGCCCGCAGCTTGCCGGAGCGGATATGCGGAATCGACTGCACCAGGGTGCCGAATCCGATCTCGACCACGCCGCCCATGATGTCGATCATCGACGGCCCGCCGCCCTTGTAGGGCACATGGGTCATGGCCACGCCGGCCAGCGAGTTGAACAACTCGCCGCCGAAATGGTTGAAGCCGCCGACACCCGAAGTGGCATAGCGGATCTGCCCCGGCCGCGCCTTCGCCAGCGCGACCAGGTCCTGCACGGTGCGGCCCGGAAATGCGGGGCCGGCCATGATGACGTTGGCGCCGGCGGCGATCAGTGAAATCGGTGTCAGCGAGCGGACCGGGTCGAACGACAGCTTGTGAATCACCGCGTTCATCGTGAGCGAGGTCGACATGATGAGGATGGTGTAGCCGTCGGGCGCGGCGCGCGCCACCATCTCGGTGCCGATGATGCCGTCGGCGCCGGCGCGATTGTCGATCACCACCTGCTGCCCGAGGCGCACCGAAAGCTTCTGGGCGATGAAGCGCCCGAGGATGTCGTTGCTGCCGCCGGGCGGAAACGGCACCACCATGCGCAACGGGCGCGCCGGGTAGTCTTGCTGCGCGATGGCGCCACCGCTGCAGATGCCGATCAAGCCCAGGATGAGGGCGGTAGTCAGTCGCACGATCATTGTCGTCTGGCGGCCGGCTGCGCGTGTCATGTATCCTCCGGATGTCCGCGCGGCGGGTGACGCTGTGCGGATCAGCGTGTCAGGGCATGAGTGTCGCACGGTGTTGCGGTGCGGCCACGGATGCGATGGCGCGTGCGCGCGCCTCGCCCGACAAACCGCGCAGACGCGCAACCCCGTATTCGGTGACGACATGGGTCACGTGCTGCGCCGGCACCGATATCGCTTCCACCGCCGGCACGATGATCGATGCACCGTCGGGCGTGGTCGAGAACACGGCGATGATCGACGCCTCGGCGCGCGCGCCGGCGGCAGCGAAGTCGCCGGCACCGCCCACACCGCTGACGATGCGGCCCTTGTGGGAGGTCGAATTGACATTTCCCGCCAGGTCCACCTGCAGCGCGGCGTTGATGGCGACAAAGCGCTGTGTGGCGGCCAGGAGGGCGCTGTTGTGGGCGCGGCGCGAATCGACCAGTGCGATGCGCGGATTGTTATCGGCCCAGTCATAGAACGCTTTGCTGCCCATGGCGGTGGCACCAACCGCCAGCGCCACGCCGTGCAGCGGCCGGCTGACCGCGCCTGCCTCGATCAGGTGCATCGCGGCGTTGCCGACGATGCCGGTGTGCATGGACAGGTTGCGCCGTTGTGATGCGAGCGCCGCGGCGATCCCGGCCAGCGAACGGCCGACGCCCAATTCGATGGTGGCGCCGTCGGGCACGATCGCGGCCACCAAGTCGCCGATCATGGCCGCCGCATCCGACACCGCATCTTCCGCCAGTTCGTTGGGCGCGCGACTGACACGCACCACATGGTCGGCACCGGCGATCTCGAGCGGCTTTTCGCAGGCGATGCGGGGCAGCAGTTCATTGAGTTCGAGCGCGCGAAACCGCGCCAACTCCCAGGCCGGCACCATGATGTCGGCGATCAGGCCGGGCGTGGCAAGATGATCGTCGATCGCACGGCCCTGGAGCAGGATGCCGTCGATGCGCAGGCTGCGGTCCAGGATGGCGGACAGGAAGCCGGACATCGGGAGTGTCAGCAGTTCGGCGCGTCCTTCGGCGATCGCCTTGCGGGTTTTTCTTCCGGGCACCGGCGTTAACAGGCGCAACGCCGGACCACTCGCATCCGCCAACTGCTCGGCACCTCCGGTCATCACCTGGATGGCACGAATGCCTGACACCGGTCCCAGGGAAGCGATCAAAGCTTCGATCAAGGCCACCGGCTCGCCAGTGCCGGTACCCACCAGCACGGTATCGCCCGTTCGCAGCAAACCTGCCAGCGGATTCGGGTTCATGCGGCGGACCTCAATGACGCAGTGCGGGAAACGTCCCGACAATGATGATCACCAACACCATCGCCGCGACCAACGGCGCCGCGCCGCGCACCACTTCGCCATTCCTTGCGCACCATCAGGACCTCCGTCAATCGGATCAGGGTTCGTGTGCCGGCACGCCGCGGAGTGGGTATCAGCCGGGCACGGCGACGACTACGCGCCGCGCCTTGGCAGCAGCACCGCTGCCCAGCCTTTGGCGGTGATCTGGTCGCGCTGGTCGACCGCTTCGACCGACATCTTGATGCGGCCGCGACCGTCCGGCAAGACTTCCTTCTCGAACACCCGGCCGCGGCAATACGTGATGTCGCCAACCATGTTGAAGCGGCGGATCTCGCAATACAGTTCTTCCAGAAAGCCCTGGTCGCCGATCCAGTTGGTCAGCATCACGGCGATCCAGGAAATGCGTTCCGGCCCGTAATCGTAGGCCTCCGGCACGCCGACGCTCCTGGCCAGGGCGCTGTCCCAGTGCACCGCTTCCGGCGGTTCGGGAATGCCGTAGCCGTTGAGTATCGCGGCCGCCGGATGGCGCCGCAGGTAGTCGTACCAGTAGCCGTGCGCCCAGACGAACAGGCCGCCCCAGGCCTGCTCGAACGCCACCGCGACGGTCGCCGTGTAGGGACCACGCACGATCTCCGGCACCGCGGCGCCGACCTCGACATCTTCGAAGTACAAGGGCTCGGCGCCACGCGGCGTTTCGTTGGCCAACTGCGCGGCGACCTCGGCGATCTGCTCTTTTGTGTACGGTTTGAACTCGAGCGCGTTGTATTTTCCTTTTTCCTTGGCCTTGGTGCGCTCCATGCGCATGCCCCAGGATTCGGACTGCGCCAGCGAGCGGCCGTCGCCGGTCTTGAAGTCGATCGAGGAGATCTGCTTGAACATGCGGCCGGCGAAGCGGCTCGGCAATTCGATCAGGTCCTTGAACACCACCTCGGGGGTGATCGCATCGCCAAGCCGGCCGTTTTCCTTCCAGCGCCAGTGGGTGCCGGCGAACATCGAGTGAACGCCCGGCAAGCCGCCGCGATAGCCGATCGACATGCGCGAAAACGCATACAGAATGGTCGGCGGTGCGATCATGCCCTTGTGCACCGAGGCCTTGGCGTAGGCCTCATCGGTGTACAGGCGATTGCGATCGCCGGTCGCCCAGGCCCAGTGCCGCACCGCATCGCGCGTGACCTCGGTCAGATAGGGCGGCTCCTTGATCTCGACCCGCTGGCCGATCTTGGAGCGGACCCGCGCCAGTTCGGCATCGGTGACGCGGCCGGTATGGACCGGTTCGCTGGCTGCGGCGTTTTCGCTCATGGTGCGATGGTCCTGGTTCGGGTGGTCGAATGGTCGGGGCGTGTCGGCAGATGCGGGCGACCGCTACTGATGATGGCCGGGTGTTGCAGGGGCGGGTGTCGCAGGGTCATATCGCGCGCTTGGCGCCGGGGCGCTCAGGCACGCCCACGATGCCGTCGGCGATCAGTCGATCGATGTCGACGTCGGCCAGGCCGAGGTTGGCGAGGATCGCGCGAGTGTGTTCGCCCAGCAGCGGCGAGCCGCGGTACTCGCGGTCGTCGAAATCGGCGAAGCGCAACGGCGACCCGAGCAGTTGCACCGCACCGGCGCGCTTATGGTCGACCGCGCGCAGCATGCCGCGCTCGCGGATCACATCCTGCCCGATCGCCTCGCCGATGTCGAAGACCTGGCCGTGCGGAATGTCCATGCGGGTGAACACATCGGTCCATTCCCGTGCGGTCCGGGTCTGCAGGATCTCGCTGACCAGCGGCTCGAGTTCGCCGCGGTTGCTCTGGCGATCGGCGGTGGTGCGAAAACGCGGATCCTCGATCAGGTCGGGGCGCTCGATCGCGACACAGAATTTGCGCCAGAAATTTCCCACGTGCAGGGCGATGACGATGTGCCCGTCCTTGACCGGAAAGCGGCCATAGGGCACCACGCTGTGATGGCTGCTGCCGACGCGCGCCGGACTCTCGCCGGTGACCAGATAGATCTGCGACAGGTAGCCGAGCAGGCCCATCAGGCCCTCGAGCAGGCTCAGGTCGACGTGCGAACCGCGGCCGGTCGCATTACGCTTTTGCAGCCCCGAGAGAATGCCGATCGCCGCCCACATGCCGCCGCCGATGTCGCCCATCGGCAGGCCCAGCTTGGTCGGCGGGCCGTCAGCCTCACCATTGATACTCATCACCCCGCTCATCGCCTGCGTCACCAGGTCGAACGACGCGGTCTCGCGCATCGAACCGGTCTGGCCGAAGCCGCTGATCGAGCAGATCACCAGGCGTGGATTGGCGGCTTCGAGTGCGGCGTAGCCGAGACCCAGGCGGTCCATCACGCCGGGCCGGAAATTTTCCAGCACGACGTCGGCCTGGGCGGCCAGCTTCAGGACCAGGTCGCGTCCTTCAGGCTTCTTCAGATCCAGGCTGATGCTTTGCTTGTTGCGGTTGATGGCGAGGAAATAATGGCTCTCGCCGTTGACAAAAGGCGGGATGCTGCGGGTCTGGTCGCCGCGACCCAGTTCCTCCACCTTGATCACTTCGGCGCCCAGATCGGCCAGCACCATCGAGCAGAACGGGCCGGCGAGCACGCGGCTCAAGTCAAGGATTTTCACGCCGGCGAGCGGAGCGACGCCTGGCGTGCCATCAGTGGCCTGCTGCTGTGTCATCGGGTTGCCGTGCGCCAGGCATGAAGCGGCAAATGGTCGACCCTTTTCACGCGATGCCCTCCGCGCCAGCGGTTTCGTCACGCAGTTGGCCTACCACCGTAGACAGGATTTTTCCGATCTCGCCGATCCGGCGGGCGGGAAGGTCGCGGGCGTGCGCGATCAGCGCCACCACCAGGTAGGCCTCGCCGGCCTGCTCGACCGGTGCGGCCACGGCGTTGACACCGTCCTTGTACTGCTCGACGCTGGTTGAATAGCCGGCGTGCCGGATCTCGCGCAGTTGCCGGCGCCATGTGGTCTGCTCCGCGGCCGACAGCTTCGGGCTCAAGTGACGCACGATGCCGAGCGCGTCTTCCTCGTCCATGCAACTCAGGAGCGCGCGCCCCATCGCCGGCCCGGTCAGCGGAAACACCGAGCCGACCGGCGGCGCGGGGTTGCGCGATTTCACCCCGGGCGGCGCGATCTGGTCAATGATCACAAACGAAGTCTCGTCACCCAGGGCCTGGCCGATGACGCAGATCAGCCCGGTCTGTTCGACCAGATTGACCAGATGCCCGCGCAGCACATCGCGGTGGCGGTATTGGCGCCGTGTCGCGCCGCCGAGTTCGGCCAGCCTGGGGCCGAGCTGGTACTTGGCGATGCCGGGCAGTTTGGCGACCACGCCGTAGTGCGCCAGCGTCAACAGGATGTTGAAGCAGGTGCTCTTGTTGATGTCGAGCGCGCGCGCGATCTCGGTGACGCCGGCGCGCGGGGTCACCTTGGCAAGAAAGTCGAGCATGCGCACCGCGGCGGCCACCGCCGGCGCCGGCAAGCCTGGTTCGCGCGGCGCATGCGTGGCGCGGATTGCCGCGGGCGCGCGTGCGGCGGTTGAGTTTGCCGCGACCTTGCTGCCGGCGGCGCTGCCGGTGCGGCGGGCGCGGCCTGATCGCGGTTCGGCGAGGAGGGTATTGCCGTTCTGCATATGATCCAATGTTCTACTTACAGAACAACTTTATCGGAGCCTGCTGTCCGCTGTCAAGCCTGGCCGCAGGATCAGGCATCGATGCGACCGGCTACTGCATCTTGATTCCGGCCGCCTTGACCAGTCGTTCGTTGTCGATCAGCTCGCGCCGCCGCAGCGCGTCGAACTCGTCCGGCGACATGGTCCACGGCTCGGTGCCGAGCTTGGCCATGCGATCCTTCATTTCGGGCGTCGTCATCGCCTTGACGATTTCGGCATTGAGCCGCATCACCAGGTCGCGCGGCGTCTTGGCGGGCACCATGATGCCCAGCCAGGTGCTGTAGCCGGCGCCCGGCACGATCTCGTCGATCGCCGGGATTTCCGGCATCACCGCCACCCGCTTGGACACCATCGCCAGCGCGACCAGGCGACCGTCGCGAATGCCCGACTGTGCGGAGGCCAGCGCCGTGTAGGTGAAATCGATGCGCCCGGCCATCACTTCGGCCAGGCCGTCGGTGGAGCTCTTGAAGGGTATGTGCAGGCCTTCGAAGCCGGCGCCGATGCGGAATTTCTCGGCGCTGATGTGGGTGGTGGTGCCGACCCCGGCCGACGCATAGGTGATCGATCCCGGCTTCGCCTTGGCCGCCGCGATCAGTTCCTGCAGTGTGGCGATGCCGCGCGAGCGTGCGGTGACCAGCACCAGCGGGTTTTCGATCAGCGTGGTGACCCCGGCGAAGTCACGCGCGGTGTCGAACGGCATGTTCGGCCGCAGCGACGGGATGATGGTGTGCGATGATGAATCGCTCAGCAGGGTATAGCCGTCGGCCGGCTGCGAGGCGACGAAAGCGGCGGCGATGGTGCCGGCGGCGCCGGCGCGGTTTTCGGCGACGAAGGACTGGCCGAGATTCTTGCTCAGTGCTTCATTGAGCATGCGTACGACGACGTCGATGCCGGAGCCCGGCCCGTAGGGGATCAACACCTTGACCGCTTTCGACGGATAGGGTTGCGCCAGCGCGGCGCAGGCGGACAGGCAAACACTGAATGCGATCGCCAGCCGGTGTTTCATGTTGATGCGCATCTCCTGCTCCTCCTCATTTTCAACCTGGCGACTCCGACGCCAGCCGGCATAACCGCCTGCGAAAGTCAGTTGTCGCCGATCTTGCCGTCTCGAATCACCTTGGCCCAGCGTACGAGGTCGTTGGCGGTCAGCGCGGCAAGTTCCTCGGGCGTACCGCCGGTGGGCGTCAGGCCCTGCTGCGAAAGCGTGCTCGCCACCGTCGGCAGCTTGAGCGCCGCGTTGACCTCGCGGTTGAGCCTGACGATTACCTCCCTGGGGGTGCCGGCCGGCAGATACAGGGCGTACCACATGTCGACGTCGATATCGCTGATCCCCGCGGCTTCTGCGAGCGAGGCGACGTTGGGTGTGACCGCGCTGCGCCGGGTACCGCCGGCGGCGAGCATGCGCAGCTTGCCCGCCTGCACCATCGGCAAGGCCTGATGGATGGGCATGAAGGCCGCCTGCACCTGGCCACCGACGACGTCGGTGAAGAAGCCCGCCGAGCCCTTGTAGGGCACATGGAGCAGGTCGATGCCGGCGCGTTGCTTGAACAGTTCCATCGCCAGGTGATGCGGCGTCCCGCTGCCTGGCGAGGCATAGCTCATGCGGCCCGGATTGGCCTTGGCGTAGTCGACGAGCTCCCTGACCGAGGTTCCGCCCACCGACGGATGGGTCACCAGCGAGAGCACGCCCAGCGCCAGCGGCGCCACCGGCGCGAAGCTCTTCACCGGATCGTAGGGCGCGCCCTTGCCCATGCTCGGGACCATGACGATGGTGTTGACCGTGACCAGTACCGTATAGCCGTCGGGCGCCGCCTTGGCCACCGCCTCGGTGCCTATATTGCCGCTCGCGCCCGGCTTGTTCTCGACCACCACTGCTACCTTCATGGTTTCAGCCAACTGCTGTGCCAGCGTGCGCCCGAGGATGTCGATGCCGCCGCCGGCGGAAAAGGGCACGAGCAGCTTGATCGGCCGGCTTGGATACGGGTCCTGCGCCCATCCGTTACCGGCGCCAATCAGGGCTGCAAGCGCCGCCGCAATCGAAATCGCGAGTTTTGTCATGATGTCCGGATTCTGTTGGTGAACAGGCGAAGAGTGCGGGTGTCAGGCTGAGCGTGTTTCATCCGGATTTGCATATCGTCATCTTTCCGTTGTGCGAGTTGCGGATACTGGCGGCTCTTCGGAAACCGCGCCGGGCAAGTCGATGCCCAGCATCAGGAAGGAAAGACTCTTGCCATGCACATCCTGCGCGAGCGATACCGTGACCCCGCCGCCGAGTGCGTTTTCGAGCACGAAATTGAGCGCGCGCAGGCGCGGCAGTTCGTAGCGGGTGATCGGTCCACCGGCGATGCCGCGAAAGGCGTGCGCCACCCGCTCGACGGTCAGTTGTTCGCGCAGCACATGCCATGCAGCTTCGTCGTAGGCGGTGACCGAAATATTGGACGTGTTGCCCTTGTCACCGGCACGGGCGTGGCCGAGGTCGTAGACGCGCACGCTCATAGGGCGCCCTCTACGCTGATCGCCGGCCGCACCAGTGTGCGATCGAGCAGCAGCGACTTCACCGCCAGCACCTCGCGCACGGCATTGGAGCCGCCACCGCCGCCGGCCGGGCCATTGACATGCAGGGCGCGTACCTCGAAGCCGACCGCCTGCGCCGCCTTGCGGTCGGCGCTGCGCGCGGCGACCCGCAGGCGCACCTCGTAGGGAGTGTCACGCCCGTCGCCCATGCCGTGCATGCTCGACATGCCGATGTAGTCGACGCGGAGTTCGGGGTAGGAAAAGCCGCGCAGCCGCAGCCGTTCGCGCACGATATGCTCGGCCAGTTTTGCGCGGGGCAGCGCGTTCGGTCCGGAATAGCCGACTTCACCTTCGCCGATGTAGCCGTCGTGGTAGCCGACCACCACCTTGTAGCTGGCGGTGCGCGCCCGTGCCTGTGCACCAGTGGCGCGCACCCGGTGGCGGCCTTGTGCACTGAATTCCACACCGGTGATATCGAGCACGCAATCCGGGGTGATGTAGGCGGCGGGATCGTGCATTTCGTACAGCAATTGCTCGGTGCAGGTCATGACGTCAAAACGCCCGCCACTGGTTTCGAGTTTTCCCAGCACCAGGCTGCCGTCGCGACCGAGGTCGGCGTACGGAAAGCCGATGTTGACCGGGTCCTCGACATCCTTCCTGCCGGGGTCCATGAAACAGCCGCCGGTCAACTGCGCCGAGCATTCCATCAGATGGCCGGCGAGCGTGGCGGCGGCGAGCATCGGATAGTTGTCGTAGCTCCAGCCCAGGCCGTGCAGTGCCGTGCCGACAAACAGCGACGGATCGGCAACGCGGCCGGTCATCACCACCGGCGCGCCGGTGGCCAGCGCGTCGCGCACCACGTCGGCTCCGAGGTAGGCATTGGCGGAGGCGACGCGTGGCAGCAGCGACTCCACCGGTTCGCCGTTTTCCATCAGGCGCAATTGCGGATTGGCGCGCACCAGGTCGAGTACGTCGTCTCCCGAGAC
>JANPGJ010000620.1:0-30932 GCA_031423955.1 Burkholderiales bacterium | reverse complement strand
GGGTCGGCATCGTCGCCCCGCGAGGCACGCCGCCGGCCGTGGTGAAGCGCCTGTCGGACGAACTGACACGCATCGTCGCCTTGCAGGAGGTGCGCAAGTCCCTGCAGGAAATCGGGATCGATCCCGAACCCATGAACAGCGAACGCTTCGACCGATTCCTGAAAGACACCGGTGAGCGCTGGGACCGCCTGGTGCCGACGCTGAACCTCAAACTTGAATGAATCATCCGGATTACCCACATGGACACCAACAGTAACAATGGGGCGGAGCAGGCCGCAGCGCCGGCCTGGCGGCCCAATATCGTGCTGATACTGGCCGACAACCTCGGCTGGGGCGAACTCGGCTGCTATGGCGGCGGCGCGCTGCGCGGTGCCCCCACGCCGCGGATTGACGCGCTGGCCGCGCAGGGCACCCGTTGCCTGAATTTCAATGTCGAAAGCGACTGCGTGCCGACCCGCTCGGCGCTGATGACCGGCCGCCATCCGGTCCGTACCGGCGCGCTGCAGTCAGTACCCGCAGGCCTGCCGCAGGGCCTGATTCCGTGGGAAGTCACGATCGCCGAATCGCTATCAGGCGCCGGTTACGCCACCGCGATCTACGGCAAGTGGCACTTAGGCGACAAGGAAGGCCGCTATCCCAAGGACCGCGGCTTCGACGAGTGGTATGGCATTCCGCGCACCAGCAACGAAAGCATGTTCACCGAAGCGGTGGGCTTTGATCCCGCGGTCGTCGAACCGCCGCACGTGATGTCCGGACGCAAGGGCGAACCGGCGGTGCGGGAGGGCGCCTTTGACCTCGAAATGCGCCGGCGCATCGATGGCGACCTGACGCAGAAGAGTTGTGGGTTCATGCGCCGCGCGGCCGCAGGTGGCAAGCCGTTTTTCCTCTACGTGCCGCTGACCCAGATGCATTTTCCGACCGTGCCGCACCACGACTTCGCCGGGCGCACCGGGCACGGCGATTTTGCCGATTCCCTGGTCGAACTCGATGCGCGGGTCGGGCAGATGATCGATGCGCTGGATGAGTGCGGTGCAAGCGACAACACCGTCTTCATTTTCGCCAGCGACAACGGCCCCGAGTATCGCCGCCCCTGGCGCGGCAGCGCCGGCATGTGGACCGGCACGTATCACACCGCGATGGAAGGCGGTCTGCGGGTGCCATTCATCGTCCGCTGGCCCGGAAAGGTTCCAGCCGGCCGCGTCAGCAACGAGATCGTCCATGTGGTCGACCTGTTCCCGACACTGGCGCGCATGGCCGGTGCGAGCGTGCCGACCGATCGCGTGATCGACGGCGTCGATCAGCTCGATTTCTTCTCGGGCGCAACCGAGAAGTCCGCGCGAGAAGGATTCGTCTACTACATCAAGACCGAGATGCGCGCCGCCAAGTGGCGCGACTGGAAAATGCATTTCGTCTGGGAGGTCGAGCCCAACGCCGGCGCCAACCATCTGGAGACGCCCTACCTGTTCAACCTGGTACAGGATCCGAAAGAGGAGAGCGACGTCAATTCAACCCAGGGCTGGGTGCGCGGACCGATTCGCCGCATGATCCTTGCGTTCCAGGACTCCTTGAAGAAGCATCCGCCGATTCCGCCGGGTGCGCCCGACGACCATGTGCCGCCGCGGCGGTAGCGTCGGCTTGCGCGCGGCGCCGCCGCAACTCCCGCTATGCGTGGCGACATGGCGATCGTCCGCGGCGCGCGAAACTTGCGACAGCGCAGCGATGTGCGAACGCGCCCTTTACTTCACCACCTCTTCCAGGAATTCGCGCTCATTGCGCGCCCCGCTGGCCGGCCGCCCCTTCTCCTGCCCGCGCAGTTCCACCCGGCGGATCTTGCCGGAGATGGTCTTGGGCAGGTCGCTGAACTCGATACGCCGCACCAGCTTGTAGCCGGAAACCCGTTCGCGCATGAAACGAAAGATGCTGGCCGCGGTTTGTGCATCGGGTGCGTTACCGGCGGTGAGGATCAGGTAGGCCTTGGGCACGAAGCCGCGCACCGCGTCCGGTGACGGCACCACCGCCGCCTCGGCCACCGCCGGGTGCTCGATCAGCGCGCTTTCCAGCTCGAATGGGCTGATGCGATAACCGGAAGCCTTGAACACATCGTCGGCGCGGCCGACATAGGTGATGTAACCGTCGGCGTCGCGCGCCCCGACATCACCGGTGTGGTAATAGCCATCGCGCATGACCTCCGCATTCTTGGCATCGTCGCCGGCATAGCCGTTCATCAGCGACAGCGGCCGCCGCGACAAGTCGATGCAGATTTCGCCCTCGTCGGCCGGGCTGCCGTCCGGATCGAGCAGCGCGACGTGATAGCCGGGCAGCGGCCGCCCCATCGAGCCCGGCTTCAAGGCCTGCGCCGGCGAATTGCCGATCATCGCGGTGGTCTCGGTCTGCCCGAAGCCGTCGCGAATGGTCAGGTTCCAGGCGGCGCGCACCTGATCGATCACCTCGGGGTTCAGGGGTTCGCCGGCGGAGATCAATTCGCGCAGCTTGATCGGCCAGCGCTTCAGGTCCTCCTGGATCAGCATGCGCCACACGGTCGGCGGCGCGCACAGGGTCTGCACCGCGTTGTTGACCAGCACGTCAAGAATTGCCGGCCCGTTGAAGCGCGTGTAGTTGTAGATGAAGATGCAGGCCTGCGCGTTGAGCGGTGCGAACACGCAACTCCATGCGTGCTTGGCCCAACCGGGCGAGCTGATGGTCCAGTGCACATCGCCCTTCTTCAACCCCAGCCAGTACATGGTCGACAGATGTCCCACCGGATAGCTGGCCTGCGTGTGTTGCACCAGCTTCGGCTTTGAGGTAGTGCCGGAGGTGAAGTATTCGAGCAGCGGATCGTGCGCGGTCGGCCTCACGACCGGCGTGAATGCACCGGCTTCGCCCGCGGCGCCCGCGTAGTCGGTCCAGCCATCACGTGCGCCGCCGATGTGGATGCGATGAATACCTTTGAGGGCCGCAGCCGGCAGGTCGTCGAATTTGGCAGCGCCTGACTGGTTGGTGAGCACAAATGCCACCTTGCCGCGCTCCAGACGGTCCAGCAGGTCACTGCCGGAGAGCAGGGTGGTGGCCGGAATCACCACCACGCCCAGCTTGATCGCCGCCAGCATTGATTCCCACAGCGGAATCTCGTTGCCCAGCATCAGCAACATGCGATCGCCTTTCTTCGCGCCATGGCGCACCAGGAAATTGGCGACCTGGTTCGAGCGCAGCGCCAATTGCGCGTAGGTCAGCGAAGCCTCGACGCCGCTCTCTTCGAGGATGCGCAAGGCCGGCGCATGGTTGTCGCGCGCAATGTGATCGAAGTAGTCGAGCGCCCAGTTGAAATGCTCGAGCTGCGGCCATTGAAACCCAGATGCGGCGCGCTCATAGTCGTTCGACTGGGTTTGCAGGAAATCGCGGGCGGCGAGGAAGCGGTCGAGTTCGGGCATGGTGATGGGTCCGGTCGGTGGGAGGACGGGACGAACTTTAGCAGCCCGCCGGGCCGTGCCACGATCGCGGACTGAAAGGTGCCTGGGTCTGCGCCCGCCCGTGGCGCGTGTGCGGCGCAGACTATTGGATCGCCTCGATCCGGGCAGCGCGCGCGACTTCCTTCCAGGTCTCCAGTTCGCTCCTGATCTGACGCGAGAAATCGTCCGCCGAGTGCGGCGGAAAAGTCTGCAGTCGCTGCGACTTCATGAACGCCTGCATTTCGCTGCCCGCGGTGATCTTCTGGATTTCCGCGTTCAACTCGACGATTTTCGCGCGCGGCGTCGCGGCTGCCGCCAGCACGCCGGTCCAGCCGACGACATTGATGTCCTGCAGCCCTGCAACGCCGGATTCGGCGACTGTCGGTATGGCCGGCGCGAACTGCGAGCGGCTGCTGCCGAGAATCGCCAGTGCCTTCAGGCGCCCGGCCTCGACCTGCGGCAGCGACTGCGGCATGCCGTCGAGCATGACCGACACTTCACCGGCCACCAGGTCCGGCAAGGCCTGATTGCTGCCCTTGTAAGGCACGTGCTGCATGCGCACGCCGGTGCGCGCGGCGATGTGCTCCATCACCATATGCGCGAGGGTGCCCTGGCCGATCGATCCGTAACTGATGCCGCCCGGTCGCGCGCGCGCTGCTGCCAGCAGTTCGCGCACCGACCCAGGCTCGAACTTCTGGCTGGCGAGCAGCACCACGTCATTGAATCCGAGCAGTGCGACGCCGCTGAAGTCGCGCACCGTGTCGTAGGGCAGCGACTTGCTGATCGCCGGCGTGATGACGATCGGCGACAGCGATGCCACCAGCAGGGTGCTGCCGTCGGGCGGCGAGCGCAGCACATGTTCCAGCGCGATGGCGCCGGACGCGCCGGGCCGGTTTTCGACCGTGACGCGCTGGCCACTTTTGCGCATTTGCTCGGCCAGCGCGCGCGCCTGCAGGTCGGAGGCATTGCCTGGCGGAAACGGCACCACCAGCCGAACGGTCCTGCCGGACTCCGCCGGCTGCGCCGCGAGCAACGCTGCGAACTGCAGCAGGAATACTGCCGCCAACATTTCAAATGCCCTTTTCATATGGCTTCTCCCATGCCTGGCGCGGTAGGCCAACGAGTGTCGGCAAAGCGCTTGTTGCACATCAGAAGGCGTCGCCAGCGCCGTCGTTGTGTTTCGCAATGGCGTGATCCGCGCTGCGCGGCACGATCAGCCCATCGACCGCCGTGCAGCCATCCTCGCCGATGATCAAGGGGTTGATGTCGACCGCTTCAATCTCGTCCGCCGCCAGCAGCGCGAACGCCTGCAGTTTGAGCAGCGTCGCCACCAGCGCCTGGAACGACGCCCTGTAAGGCCAGCGCGCGCTCTGCAGAACGCGACCAAGTGCGGTTTCGGCCAGGCTGCTTTCGAGCCGCTCGCGGGTCACCGGGACCGGCCACAGCGTGACATCGCGCAAGGCTTCCGCATGGATCCCGCCCAGCCCGGCGACCATGAACAGGCCGAGATCGAAGGTCCGTTTCAGGCCGATGATCGCCTCCAGTTTGCCCTCCACCATCGGCTGCACCAGCGTGGCTGCCGGTGATCCGAATTCAACATAGGCCTGGCGCATCGCCGCGGCATCGCGGATGCCGACACGCACCAGTCCAAGATCGGTCTTGTGCGACACCCCGGCCC
The DNA here is from genome assembly GCA_031423955.1 of Burkholderiales bacterium. Taxonomy (GTDB): domain Bacteria; phylum Pseudomonadota; class Gammaproteobacteria; order Burkholderiales; family JAEUOS01; genus JAEUOS01. The sequence goes on along the minus strand of JANPGJ010000620.1, from coordinate 25,808 downwards.
GCACCGCCTTGAACGCCACCGGGGCGCCGAACCGCAGGAGAGCGGCAAGCGCCTGGCCGAGGCCCGCACACAGGACCGTTGCCACCACCGGCAGGTCGTAGCGCGCCAGCAGGGCGAGGCTGTCCGGTTCGTTCAGCGGGCGCCGGGTTTGCAGCACAGGCTCGCACAATCCTGCCGGCGCGAGCGGCACCGCGTCCGTCGGCGCGTCTGCGACCGGGGGCGCCAGCAGGGCTGCAATGCCCTGCATCGCGCTATCGGTATCGCCCAGGCAACAGAAACCCTGGGCCTCATAAGCCGCCCGCTCCTCCGCCGCCAGGCAGCCGGGGGTCAGCACCAGAATCGGTTTTCCCGCCGGCCGCGCGGCGGCCAGCGCCTCGATATACGGCGTGCGCTGATAGTCGTTCATCGAGTGCACCAGCGTGAGCAGGACAGCGACACCGGGATCCTCCGCGATCAGGCCTGGCACCCGGCCAAACGCCGAGCGCATTGCGCCAAACACGCCGTAGTCGGTCGGGTTGCCGACGCTGGCGAACATCTTTCGGGCGTCGAGTTCGGCCTGGGTGCGGTCTGCATAGCGAGTCAGGGGCACGCCGTGCTCGCCGGCACTATCGACCAGGATCGCCGCCCCGGCGCCCGACACGGTCAAGGCGCCGAGCCCACCGGTGCGCCGGCCGAACTGCGACAACAGGGCCGCGGCGGTCATCAGGCCTTCAAGCGTTTGTGCGACCGCCACGCCGCTGGCGTCGAACAAGGCGCGGTAGGCGGCGGCAGGCGAGGCCAGGCGACTGCAATGTGCTTCCGCCGCCACCGCCCCCTCCGGCGACACGCCGATCTTGAAGACCACGATGTGCTTGCCCTGCGCGCCGGCGCGCCCGGCCAGGCGGCGGAAACGCGGCCCGTCGGACAGCGAGTCGAGCAGCAGCGCGATCACGCCGGTGGCCGGGTCGCGCAGCGCATGCTCCATGTAATCAAGCAGGACGAGGTCGGCCTCGTTGCCGGCCGAGACGAAAAACGACAATCCCGCGCCGAGGCGCGTGAGCATGGTCGCCATGGTGTCGAACAGGGCGCCGCTGTGCGACAGCAGCGCCACATTGCCTGCCTTGAACGGTTTCGAGTGGCCTGTGTTGAATCCGAGCGCCAGGCGGTGGGTAGCGCTGTAGACACCATTGCAATTCGGACCAACGATGCGGATGCCGGATTGCGCGGCAATATCCATCAGTTCGGCCTGCAGCGCCGCGCCTTCGCTGCCGCTCTCGGCAAATCCGGCCGACCCGAGGATCGCAACCCGGACGCCGGCTGCCGCACACTCGCGCAGCGCGGCAGCGGTAGCCGCCGCCGGCAGCGCCAGGAAGGCGACATCGATTGCTTCCGGCAGCGCTGTCATATCGGGATAGCAGCGCAATCCCTCTACCTCGGTCAGTCGCCGGCTGACCGGATAGATGCGCCCCGCGTAGCCACCCTGAATTAGATTGCGCAGGGTGATGCGGCTGAGTTTTTTCGGATCGTCGGCAATCCCGACAATCGCCACCGAGACGGGCTCGAACAGCGCCGCCAGCGCGTCGCGCGTTGCGGCCATCAAGGCCGCCCGGCACACATCAGGTTGACAACTACCGGTTCTTCCATTTCGGCTCGCGCTTTTCGACATAGGCGCGGATGCCTTCGACCCGGTCCTCGGCCAGATACGGATTCTGGCCTTCGTTCAGGCGCATTGCCGTCGCCATCGGCAGGCCCGAGGACTTCACCGCCGTTTCCTTCATCCGCCTGACCGTGACCGGCGCATTGCGGGCGATCGCCTGCGCCATTTCCAGCGCCGAGGCCAGCGCCTGGCCCCTGGGCACGATGCGATTGATGAAGCCCCAGCGGTAGGCCTCCTGGATCGGGTACAGGTCGCCGCGGAACAACACCTCCATCGCGATCGCGCGCGGGATCACGCGCGGCAGCATGATGGTCGAAAAATGCGCGCCCATCGCGCGCTTGGCCTCGGGCAGACCCATCACCACATGTTCGGCACCGATCCGGATGTCGCAGGCGACCGCCATTTCAAAGCCGCCGGCTACCGCCGCACCGTTGAGCGCGGCAATGGTCGGCTTGCAGCATTCCTGCATCACCTCAAGAAAGAAGCGGCTCACCTCGTTCATGAAATAGCGGTTGGCCTGACCGGCGGCGTCGGCCTCGCGGCGCAGTTTGAGGTCGAGCCCGGCGCAGAACGCGCGATCGCCGGTGCCGGTGAGGATCACCGCACGCACCTGCGGATCGATGCCGGCCTCGTTGAATTGATGCGACAAATCGTGCATCAGCGCCGGCGTCAGCGAATTCATCCGGTGCGCGCGATTGATGGTCAGGATCCGCACATGGCCCTGGTTCCCGACGATCAGTTCAGGCCCGTCGGGAATCGCCTCCGGCACTGCCTTGGGCGCGGCTTTGGCGACGACCTTCTTGCCCGCACTTGTCTTCATGACAGTTTGTCTCCCGCGTTGTTGTGGTGCCGCAGACGGCATTTCGGTTCAATTTACCAGAATGACCAGCGATCTTTTGCGTGGCGATACAATCGTCATTGTCAGCGTGGGTCAGCGCGGATTGCCGCCCTTGCAGCCCACGGCCACGGCGACAGCGCGGCCGGCCGCCGCGCTGCCATTGAAACGGCCGGCCGCCATGAAAGTCGCGCCCGGCCAGCGCGACCAACCACCGGACACCACCGACTGGAGCTACCGATGCCAAGCTTGACGCGCGCGGGCAAACCGTCCCTGCACTATGAATTCGACGACTACACCGACCCCTGGCGCAATGCGCCGGTGCTGATCCTGCAGCATGGCTACGGGCGCTCCTCGCAGTTCTGGAATCGCTGGGTGCCTTACCTGTCGCGCTTCTATCGCATTGTGCGGCCCGACCTGCGCGGCCACGGCCAGAGCCATGTCGATCCCGCCACCTACGACAAGCTGACCGTGGCGACCTATGTCGAGGACATTCTCGATGTCATCGACATGCTGGGTGGCGGAAAGGTGCATTACTGCGGCGAGTCGTTCGCCGGGATTCTCGGCATGGTGCTGGGCGCGGAGCATCCGGACCGGCTGCGCACCCTGTCGCTGGTGTCGGCGCCGTTGACCATCTCGACCTCGGTGCGCACCGCCTGGGATTGCGGTTTTTCGTCGCTGACCGAGGCGCTCGAGAAACTCGGCACCGTCGAATGGGTCCGGCGCACCAATGCCAGCACCCGCTTTCCGCCGGACACCGACCCCGCCTTGATCGAGTGGTATGCCAACGAGATGGCGAAGACCCCGCAGGCGGTGCTGGTCGCGTTTTTCGAACTGATCTGCAAGTCGAGCGCCGGTCCCTACCTGTCGCGGGTGGCTGCACCGATGCTCGGCCTGTATCCGTCGCGCGGCAGGATCACCGGCCCGGAGGAAACCGCGATCCGCAAGATCGTCGCCGACAAGGGCATGAAGTATGTGAGTTTCCCCACCGAGTTCCATGCCATCCAGTTCATGCTGCCGGCCGCTTGCGCGACCCATGTGCTGCACTTCGCGGCGCAGCACGACGGCGTTTCGTGTCGCGAGTAAACCCGGCGATCAGGCTTTTGCGAACTCCTTGCCAAACCGCTCGACAGCCTCGCCATTGCCGCAGATGTACACCGCGTCGTCGCCGCGAAAAGCGAACTCGGCGTCGAATTCAACCAGCAGGTCCTCGCCGCGCTCGACCGCCACCACGCTGCAGCCGGTTTGCTCAAGCAGCGCCGACTGTTTCGGATGGTGGTTCAGCAGGCTGCGCGCGGCGACCTTGAGTACTTTCAATTTCGCGTCAACGGCGACCGATTCGCGTCCCAGCAGCCGCCAGGCCAGCAGCTGCCCCGAGACCTGGGCGATCGACAAGGCGAAGTCCGCGCCTGCCGCGTAAATGCGCTCCAGGTTTTCGGCCAGGTTGACGCGCGCGATCACCGGCACATTGGGTGCCTGGTCCTTGATGATGACCGCGGAAAACAGCGTGGTGGCGTCGGTGCTGAGCGCGAGGATCACCGCCTGCGCATGCTTGAGGCCGCCCTGCTCCAGCACCTTTGTATCGAGCACATTGCCGACCAGGTCGACGCCAGGCCCGGCCTGACGGTCGATGACGAACGTCTGTTCGCCGCAATCATTGAGCAGTTGCGCCACTTTGCGCCCGACTTCGCCGCCACCGGCGATCAGGAACGGGCCGTCGCGCCGCAGCCGGCGCGCGCCGGCACACAGGTTCATGAAGTCATGGATGTTGTCATCGCTGCCGACGACCACCAGTATGCCGCCGGGTTCCAGGCGCATCGCCGGGGTCGGCGGCGCGATCAGCCTGCCGCCGACCCACTGACCGATCACCGACACGCCGGCATGCTGGCCGAGACCGGCTTGCGCAAGCGTCTTGCCGCCCAGTGCACTGTCGCGCGCGATGCGCACCTCGGCTACCTGCAGCTTGTGGCCGAGGTGCGCGATGCCGGCCACCGTCGGACTCACTTTCTGGCTGGCGCGCGCCGCCAGTTCAGCGCCCAGCACGTGGCGCGGCGTGAACGCGCCACTGGCGCCGGCGAGAATCATCGGCTGCCGGTGGTAGGGGTCCTCGACCAGCGCCAGGATCTCGCCCTTGAAGCCCATCTGGCGCGCGGCCAGGATGGTGGCGGCATTGCGATCGTCGCTGCCATTGACGATAAGGGCCCGTGCCTGGGCGAGATTGGATTTCGCCAGCACGCCTTCATCGAGATTGCCGTGGATCACGCGGTGACCGTGCAGAAGCAGATGGCGCGCCTCGACCTCGTCTTCATCGATGATCACGGTGGGAATGCTCGCCTGTTCGAGTTCGGTGATCAAGGTCGCCACCGCCGGACCGTAGTCGAATATGACCACATGATCGCGCGCATTCGCCGACTCCTGCGGCAACTTGGTTTCGAAACGCTCCTCAAGCAAGGGGATCAGGAACATCGGCAACACCAGGAAGATCATCGTCACCCCGAGGAACTGGGTGAACACCACAAACAGCACCATCACCGGGTGCTGCCAGGAGGTATCCATGCTGTAGCCGGTGGTCGAGGTAGTGCCGGCCGCCCACTGCAGGGCCTGCCAGAAGTTGCGCGGCTTGCCTTCCAGGTGCTCCATGCCCAGCATGTAGAGCAGGGACATCACGGTCAGGACCACGATCAGCACGCCGAGCAGGGGCAGAAACCGGTTGTATGAGCGGGGCATGGACTCTTGCGATCAATGACGAAAAGGTTCGAGGCGAAGCCGAGGAATACAAACGAAAAAAATAAAAGGGGGCAGTCACTTCCAAGAGATTGCCGGACCGGTCTACCGGCTACTTTAACAGCCAGTCCGACACCGGTTTGCGTGACACCATCGCGGCAGGCGGCTTCCGGGCTGTCCTGGATATGCTTTATGAACGATTCCGCAATTGATTCCTGCGTTGTGCTCCCCTGCGGCGGTGGTTATTCCTTTTCCTGCTTTGGCTGCAATCGACAGGCAGGCCGCGACCTCAGGCAGTCACATGCCCCGCAAGACCAAGGCCGCAGGAACCGCTGGCACCGCGCTGTTCCAGCCCAGCCCGGGCGATCGCAACTTGCTGCCTGTACAGAAGCGGCCTAAACTTGCGGCATGCGCATCGTCGGCGATCAGAACCGTTCGGAAATCGAGCTTGACCCGATCAAGGCCCTTCGGCGCGGGCAGCTTCTCGACGCCATGATGCTCGGCACAATGCCGTCGGTCGCGCGCGGCGTCACGCGGGGCACGCACGAGTATTTCAATCGCGTCGATGCCGCGCGCCAACTCGAAGCGGCGCGCGCGCTCAACACTGAATGAAAACCGACAACCCGTTGGTTCGACTGCTGTCGCGGTTTCACGAGCAAGGAGTCGAGTATGTGCTGGTGGGCGGGCAGGCCGTGCGGCTCAACGGATACCTGCGCGCAACCGAGGATATCGACGTGCTGGTCAAGGCAACGCGCATGAATGGCGAAAAGATCATTCGCGCGCTCGACTTCCTGCCGTCGTCCCAGGAACTGGACCCTGATTGGTTCGTTCCGGCAGCAACAGGCGAGGTCGAGAACATCCGCGTTGCCGACGATCTACTGGTGGATTTGCTGTTCGCGGCCAACGGCGAAACCTACGAATCGGTGCAGCCATACGTGCGCGAGCTGGTGATCGGCGAGACTTCGGTGCGCGTACTCAATATCGACGGCTTGATCAAGACAAAAACCGACTATCGCGAGAAAGACCTGCTGGACAAGCGTGTGCTTGCGCGCATCCGGGATGACTTGAAGAGCGGCAAATAGGGTGTGGCGCCCGCACGCAGGTGTTGAGAGTCGCTCCCTGTGAGCCCGGCGTAAGCCTGCCCTGCGACATTGACATATGGAATTTTCCAGAGGAGCGTTCTCATGTCCATTCGCTTTTTCGGTGTCCTCGCCTTGACACTCGCCGTCAATAGTGCCGCATCAGCCACCTCGCTCCTAGTGCCGGCCTATTTCTATCCTTCATTCGATCCGGCGCAGAATTACTGGAACGACCTGACCGCCGCGGCGGCCGCAGGCGCACGGGTCACCGCAATCATGAATCCGGACAATGGGCCTGGCACCGCGTTGAACAGCGACTATGTCAGCGCGGTCTCCGGTTTTCGCGCCGCCGGTGGCAAGGTGCTGGGCTACGTATACACCTGCTACGGCGGCGGCAATTGCGTCAGCGGCTTGCCGTCCACCCGCAGCGCCGGTGAGGTTCTGGCCGATGCCCAACGCTACACCGACTGGTACAAGGTCGACGGCATCTTTCTGGACGAAATGTCCAACCAGTTGACTGCGTTGCCCTTCTACCAGACAGTGGCACAGGGCCTGCGTTCGGCGCGGCCGGGCGGCTTGATCGTGGGCAATCCCGGCACCTCGGCGCCGGTTGAATATCTGGGCGTCGCCGATACCCTGGTAACGCTTGAAAACGGCAGCGGCACCTATGCCGGCGCAGCGAGCGAACCCTGGATGTCGACGGCGGCTGCGCAACAGCAGGCGAGCCTGTTCTACAACGTTGCCAGTGCCGACGCCATGCGTACCCTGGTGGGCGAGGCACAGGCCCGCAACATAGGCTATGTCTATGTCACCGACGACCGCTATGTGCCAGGTGACCCATCGGCACCCAATCCATGGGACCGGCTGCCCGGCTACTGGCCGGCCGAACTGGCCGCGGTCGCCAGCGTGCCCGAACCTTCGATGCTCTCCATGCTGCTGGCCGGTTCGCTGTTGATCGGACTACGACGCTTTCTGCGCTGACGCGAGCATCGTCGTCGCGTGTCACAGGCCCGTTCCAGCGCGCCCCTTGGAGGACGCAAACATGCGCGAACACACACGCCGACGTTTCGTCCGGCATCAATGCCCGACGCCGGGCAGTTGCGCAGTCGCGCGCCCGCTGGCTGCGCATAGAATGCGCCTTTGACCACTGGAGCAACATCGAGATGAGCGACACCAACGAATACACGCCACCCAATGTGTGGGTATGGAACAAGGAAAGCGGCGGCCGGTTCGCCAAGATCAACCGGCCCATCGCCGGTGCGACCTTCGACAAGGAACTGCCGGTCGGGCGGCACCCGCTGCAGCTTTATTCACTGGCCACGCCCAATGGCGTGAAGGTCACTGTGATGCTGGAGGAACTGCTGGCCGCGGGCCACACCGGCGCCGAGTACGACGCCTGGCTGATCCAGATCAATGAAGGTGACCAGTTCGGCTCGGGCTTCGTCGGGATCAACCCGAATTCAAAGATTCCCGCTTTGCTTGATCGCAGCACGGCCACGCCGACCAGGGTGTTCGAGTCGGGCGCGATCCTGATGTATCTGGCCGAGAAGTTCGGCAGCGCCTTTCTGCCCAAGGACGGAGCCAGGCGTGCCGAGTGCCTGTCGTGGCTATTCTGGCAGATGGGGGCAGCGCCCTATCTTGGCGGCGGCTTCGGTCACTTTTATGCCTACGCACCGATCAAGATCGAGTACGCCATCGACCGCTTCGCGATGGAAGTCAAGCGCCAGCTCGACGTGCTCGACCGCCAGTTGGCCGAACATGAATACATCGCGGGCGCCGACTACACCATCGCCGACATGGCGATCTGGCCCTGGTATGGCGCGCTGGTGAAGGGCCTGGTCTATGGCGCCGCGGAGTTCCTGTCGGTAGACGAATACAAGAACGTGCAGCGCTGGACCGATGCCATTGCCAAGCGCCCCGCGGTGCAGCGCGGCCGCCGGGTCAACCGCGTCATCGGCGATCCGGCGAACCAGTTGCGGGAGCGGCATGACGCCAAGGATTTCGATGCCGTCAAGCCGGGCTAAGGGGGCGGACTGCCGGTTGTCGTGCGACCAGGAATGGCCCATGCTGCCCGCATGGCCCTCCAGAGGAAACTAAAAGCGATCTTGAACCCCGGTGGACGCCGACGACGGCGCCCGGCCAATCACCGGGCGCCGCGCCGATCAGCCGATGTGCGCCGTTGACGCGATCTCCACCAGGAATTCCGGCCGCACCAGGTCGGCGCGAATGCAATAGCGCGCCGGCGGGTTGCCCGGAAAGTATTCCCGATACACCTCGTTCATCGCCGAGTAGTCGCCCAGGTCCTTGAGGAAAATCTGGTTGAACGCGATGTCGGTCATGGCGCCGCCGGCGGCGACGACCACCGACTTGATGCTTTCGAGCACATGGCGGGTCTGGGCGCGCACGTCGCCGACGCCGACGGTCTTGCCGGCGACATCCATTGCCAATGTGCCGGATACATAGAGCGTGTTTCCGGCTTTCGCCCCGGGCGAATAGGGCGCCAAAGGCGGCGCGGATCCCGCCGGTACAATCACTTTGAATGCCATGTTCAAGTCCTCTGCGACTGATTGGCTGGATATGTGAATGTATCAAATGGCGCGGGATGCGGCGCGACACCCGGAACTGCCGCCGTTTTCCGTCGCGCAGCGTTGCAATTTCATTTGGGGAAAGACGCGATGCCAACGGTGACTTTCGACGATTGCGAGTTCCACTACGAAATCCACGGCGATGGCCCGCCGCTGTTGTTGATCGCCGGGCTCGGCGGCGCATCTTCCTACTGGGGGCCGCAAGTCGAGCCGCTCAGCCGGCATTTCAAGGTGATCATGTATGACCACCGCGGCACCGGGCGCAGTACCCACCACAAGACCAGGTACACCGTAGACGCCATGGCGAAAGACGCGCTCGGCCTGCTCGACGCGCTGCGGATCGACAATGTCCACCTGGTCGGCCACTCCACTGGCGGCGCCATCGGCCAGATTCTCGGGGTCGAAGCGCCGCAGCGCCTGCGCAGCATGGTCATGTATGCGAGCTGGACCAAGGCCGATCCGTTCATGCGCCGCCAGTTCGAGGCGCGCAAAGCCGCGCTGCAAGGCGGCGGCGCGATGGCCTACATGCGGGCCACGCCGGTGTTCCTGCACCCCGACTGGTGGGTCAACGCCAACGCGCAAAAGCTTGAAGAGATGGAACGCAACACCGTTGCGCTGTTCCCGGCGCCGGAGATCGCGATCAGCCGGATGGAAGCGGTGCTCGCGTTCGACCGCACCGCCGACCTGCCGAGGATCCGCGTGCCGACGCTGGTGTTGTGCGCCGAGGACGACCTGCTGACGCCGCTGCGCTTCTCGCAGCAACTGGCGGCGGCGATTCCGGGCGCGCGCCTGGTCGCCATGCAGAAGGGCGGCCACGCCGCCTCGCAGACCATGCCCGAGGAGTTCAACCGCATCGTGACCCACTTCGTGCTTGAACAGGAAAAAAGGTACGTCGCTTGACGCGACTGGAGACTTGGGAAACTGATTCAATCAACGCGGACTGAACCAGACACCGTACCGCCCGCGTCGGCCACAATCGCCACGCCGCTTCCTCCTTAGCGTTGTGCAGCCAGCACCTGAAGCCCGCTCGCCCGCTGCACCTCGACGCGAATTTCCTCGGTCAGCTGCGCCTTCATCCGCACGAATTCCGGTGCGGTCTTCACCGAATAGCGGCGCGGATGCGCGATCGGCACGACCAGGTCGCATTTAATGCGGCCGGGACGCGCACTCATCACCATCACGCGGCTGCCCATGAAAATCGCTTCATCAATGTCATGGGTGACAAACAGCACCGTCTTCTGCTCCGCCTCCCAGATGCCTTGCAGCAGTTCCTGCATCAACTCGCGGGTCTGGTGGTCGAGCGCACCAAACGGCTCGTCCATCAGCAGGATGCGCGGATTGTTGGCCAGCGCCCGCGCCAGCGCGGTGCGCTGCTGCATGCCACCCGAAAGCTGCTTCGGAAAGTGGTTCTCGAAATCCGCGAGCCCGACCTTGGCCAGGAACTGGCGCGCGATCGTTTGCTGCTCCGCCAGCGGCAGGCCTTTTTCGCGCAGGCCGAAGCACACGTTTTGCAGCACGGTCAGCCAGGGAAACAAGGTGTAGCTCTGGAACACCATGCCGCGGTCGGCGCCCGGGCCGCTGACGGTGCGGCCATCAAGCGCGATGTGCCCGGTGTTTGGCGTGTCCAGGCCCGCCACCATGCGCAGGAGCGTGCTCTTGCCGCAGCCAGAGGGTCCAAGAATGGTGATGAAGTCGTTCTCGGCGACGCTGAAATCGGTGGACTGCAGTGCGAGCGTGCCGCCGTTGGCGCCGGGGAAGTTTTTCGACACCTGCGACACGGCGAGGATGCTCATTTGCCCTCTCCGCGCGACGGCGGGCAGCAGCAGACCGCGCGGCATTTCCCGGCATTGCACAACCGGTCGACGATCGCATGCCGCATGTCGAACGCTTGCCACCGGGCGACGTCCTCATGCTCGCGGAAACCACCGCCACACGCAGCGGCAGGCACGCGCGTCACAAGGTCGCCCACGGATAGAGTCGCTTGTTGAAGGCCTTGAAAGCGAAGTCGCTCGCCAGGCCGATCACGCCGATGACGATGATGCCGAAGATGATCTGGTCGGTAGCCAGCAAGGCCTGGCTGTCGGTGATCATGTGGCCGATGCCGCTGGAGGCACCGATCAGCTCGGCCACAATCACGTAGGTCCAAGCCCAGCCCAGCACCATGCGCAGGGTCTCGGCAATCTCGGGGGCGCTGCTCGGCATCAGCACGCGGGTGACGACGCCGCGATCGCCGGCGCCCAATGTGTACGCCGCTTCCACCAGGTCGCGCCGCGTGTTGCCGACGCTGACCGTGATCATCAGCACCAACTGGAAAAAACTGCCGATGAAAATCACGCTCAGTTTCTGCGCTTCGCCAATGCCTGCCCACAGGATCAGCAGCGGAATGAAGGCCGAAGCCGGCAGGTAGCGCGCAAAGCTCACGAACGGCTCGAAAAACGCTTCGATCGGTTTGTAGGCGCCCATCAGCACGCCGAGCGGCACGGCAAGCGCGGCGGCGATGGCGAAGCCGCCCAGCACGCGCCAGACGGTCATGGCGATGTCCTTGATGAAGCCCTGATTGACCAGCAGGTCGTAACCCGACTTCACCATCGTCAGCGGGTCGGCCAGGAAGGTCTTGGACACCCAGCCGCTGAAGGTCACCGCCGCCCAAAGCGCGACGAACAGGATGAAGAAGCTCACACCCAGCACCACACGGGCGCCAGGCGTGACCGGTTGCAGCGGCTTCACTATTTGATGAAGCGCGTGTCTGCCAGCTTGCTCAAGTCGGGAATCGCCTTGATCACGCCGGCTTCCAACAGCAGATCGGCGGCCTCCTTCGTGAAGGCGGCATGTTCGCCGGCAAAGAACTTCTGGTTGGCTGCGCGGTCCTGCCAGCGCAGGTACTTCTGGCTGGCCTCAAACTGTTCGGCCGACTGCTTCACATCGGCCCCCATGATCGCGAAGCTCCTCTTGGGATCCTTGCTGATCATTTCCAACGCTTCGAAATAGCTGTCGGCCAGGGCCTTGGCAGCGCGCCCGTTGTCGCCTAAGAATTTGGGCGTGCAGCCGAAGGTGTCCATGATCATCGGGTAGTCGAGCGTGGTGGCAATGATCCGGCCCGCTTCCGGCTTGGCGCGCACCGCACCGAGATAGGGCTCGTAGGTCATGGCGGCGTCAATGTCATTGTTGCCGGCGATCATGGCATTGGCAGCGGCCTGCGGTTCGAGGTTGACGATCTTCACATCCTTGGGCGTCAGGCCGTTCTTCTTGAGCATCCAGGCCAGGGTGAAATAAGGCGCGGTGCCCGGCGCGCTGGCCGCTACCGTCTTGCCCTTCAGATCGCTGATCCTGGTGATGCCGGACTTGACCACCATGCCGTCGGCGCCGAAGCTCTTGTCAAGCTGGAATATCTGTGTGGTGGCGACGCCGGCAGCGTTCCAGGCAACCCAGGTTTCCACCGTGGTGGCGGCGCACTGGATGTCGCCCGAGGCAACGGCCAGGTGGCGGTCTTTCTGCGGAATCTTCTTGATCGACACATCAAGGCCATTTTTCTTGAAAATGCCGGCTTCCTTGGCGAGCGTGAGTGGTGCAAAGCCGGTCCAGCCCGACATGCCGATGGCAACCTTGGTTTCCTGGGCGTGGGCACCGGCGAGGGCCAACGCGGTGACAGTGGCAGTGAGCAACTTCTTCATGGGTTCTCCTGGTTTGAAAAAATCGGCGACAAGTTTGCTAAGCCTAAACCATGATCATGCAGGTTGCAGCCGTGGCGGCTGATGCTGGCTCTGCTTTTCTACACGCTCATTGCGACGGGCAAAATGCATGCCGGCTTCCTTCAGCCTCTGCTGAAGCCCGCCGTTCGGTCGCGCGCGGCTTTAAAGTGGAACTGTAGATCACATCACCGTACCGGCGATGTGATAACAATCAAACATGCGATCAGTCCTCGACACCGACGTCGTCGTCGCCGGCATGCGCAGCCCTGGCGGTGCATCGGCGGCATTGCTGTCGGCCGCGTTGGAGCAGCGCGTCACACTCTGTGCCAACGTCGCGTTGATGCTGGAGTACGAAGCGGTTCGCTCGCGAGTCGCGCACCGGACAGCGGCGGGACTGGCACAGAAGGAAGTGGGAATTTTTCTGGACGCCATTGCCGCGTCAGTATTACCAGTGGAAACGCACTTTCTCTGGCGCCCGCAATTGCGCGATCCGAGTGACGAAATGGTGCTCGAAGCTGCAGTGAACGGACAGGCGCAAGCCGTCGTTACTTTCAACGTCCGCGATTTCGGCACTGCCACTGCCCAATTTGGAATTGATCTATTGCCCCCGCGTGAAGCGCTGACTTTGCTGAAAGGATCAGACCATCGCCGCTCTGGCGGTCTCCGGAAGCCGACGGACTCCCGGAACTTCGGCAGATTGCACCCTTCCGCGCTTCAACATCGCCGATATCGCGCGCTCGCCAACTTACTCGATCAGCCTGGTCGCTTGAATAAGAATGGTGCCGGGAATCTTGATGCCAAGCGCCTTGACCGTGTTCATGTTGATGACCAGATCGAACTTGGTTGGCTGCTCTACCGGCAGGTCGGCCGGTTTTCTCCCTTTGAGAATCTTGTCGACATAGCTTGCGGTTCGCCGATACATGTCGGGAAGATCGACGCCGTAGAACATGAGGCCACCAGCATCCACGAAATTCTCCAGCCCGTACATGGCGGGCAGACGATATTGAGCAGCCAGTTCAACTATTCGCGGATGGTGTGTAAGGAACATGGCGTCTGGCAAAACCATCAAGCCTTTCACCTGGGAATTCTTGATCGACTCGAAAGCGCGTTCGATCGCCGCCGGGTCGCGCGCTTCCAGGATTTGAAGCTTCAGCCCCAACAGCCGGGCCGCGGCTTGGACGCTTGCGACGGACGACTTGCTGTCAGGAGAGTTCGGGTTGTCAAGCACCGCGACGAGGCCGATGCCGGGAACTGTCTCCTTAAAAAGACTCATTCGCTTAGCACCCAGGACCTGGGCGAGCGCGGTCACACCGGTAACGTTCCCTCCCGGCTTCGACAGGCTCTTGACCAGACCGTTTTCGACCGGATCGCCGGTCGTCACAAACACGACCGGTATTGTCGCAGTGGCGTTCTTTGCCGCTAGCGCTCCCGGCGATGAGCCCGCGACAATGACGTCAACGTTTTTCTGGACAAGTTCGGTGGCGAGCGCCGGCAAGCGATCAAACCTGCCGTCGGCGGCGCGGTACTCGATTTCAAGATTCTTCCCTTCGACCCACCCCAGATCACGCATTCCCGCGATAAACGCCCGATAGTTACCTGCATCGGTCGCGGCTGACAGCGGAGACAGGCGAGCCACGCGGGCGATCTTCTGGCGTGGCTGGGCGACCGAGGAGCGATTGGCGGCAATCGTCCCAGCGCCAAGTGCAATAATCAGTTTTCGGCGATGGTCCATGCCTCTCCTTCCTGTCTCTCTTTTCGCAAGCGAACATTATGCTCGATAGCGCGAGGCAAACCCGGCTGCCCATTTGCGATTCCTGACCACTCGCACAACGCCACCCGTTCAGGTGCCCCATGTCGCTCACGCTCTATGCACATCCCTTCTCGTCGTATTGCCAGAAGGTGCTCGTCGCCCTGTACGAAAACGACGTGCCTTTCGAGTACCGAATGATTGAAGACCCTGCGGCGATGGCTGAACTTTCGGCCCGCTGGCCATTCGCGCGCTTTCCGCTGCTGGTTGACGACGGCCGCACAATCGTCGAGTCGACCATCATCATTGAACACCTGATGCAGAATCACGGCGGCCGGGTGCGCTGGTTGCCTGAAGACCCGCGCGCAGCGCTGGAGGTTCGATTCCTTGACCGGTTCTTCGACAACGATGTGATGACGGCGATGCAGAGGCCTGTGTTCGAGGCGCTGCGGAAGGACCCTTCCCGCAAGGATGAGGCGATGGCGGAAGCAAGGCGGCGGCTTGACCTGGCCTATGGCTGGCTGGAGCAAAGGCTTGATGGATGCACCTGGGCTGCCGGCGACACCATGAGCCTGGCGGATTGCGCGGCGGCGCCGTCGCTGTTCTACACCGATTGGGTGCACCCGATCGCCGCCACCTTTCCGACGCTGCGTGCGTATCGGTCGCGCCTCCTGGCCTGGCCCGCATTCGCCCGCGCCGTCAACGAGGCGAGGCCGTATCGGCACTATTTCCCGCTCGGGGCGCCGGACCGGGATTGAAGCGGCATTGCGGTTCAAGCTTGCCGGAAACACCGTGTCGACCAGCGCGCAAGTCAAAAATCGATCAACAGATTGAGACTAGCGTCGCAGTGCACGCGCGCCCCCGGCGGCACCACCACGGTCGATTCGCGTTCCTCGAACAGCGCCGGCCCGGTAGCGGTGCTGCCGGGCCCGAATGCGTAGCGATCGTAGACCGGAGTCTCCACATATGCCCCTGCCTGCGCGAACCACGCCATGCGATGCCCCTTGACCGCCGTGGCTGCGGCCGTTGTGGCGGCACCACGCGCAGCGGCCAGTGCGATCTGTGGCCGCGGTCCGTGGACGCCCAGGCGCCATGACACGACCTCAAGTGCCACGCCCTCTTCGGTGCGACCGAACAGGCGCCGATAGGTCGCATCGAAGGCGGCGGCAAGCGCCGGCGTGTCGCCGTTTGCGATCGCGGCACGATCAAGCACCACATCGATCTCGTAGCCCTGCCCCAGATAGCGCATCGCCGCTTCCACCCGCAACTCGATGTCACTTGCCGCGGTGCCGGCGGTTTCAAGCAGGGCGCGACCTTCGGCCTCAAGATCATCCAGCAAGGCGTTAAGCGCAGCAAAGTCGAGGGCGGCCAGCGCTTCGACGCGACCGCGCACGAAGGCGAAGGAAGTTGGCGCGGCGAGAAAGCCGAAAGCCGAGGCGACACCGGCGCCGAGCGGGCAGATCACGCGCGCGAGGCCCAGCTTTTGCGCGATGTGCGCCGCATGCACCGGGCCGGCGCCGCCGATCGGCACCATCGCGTAGTCAGTGATGCGCCTGGCTTTCTCCAATGCATGGATAGCCGCGGCGCGCGCCATGTTTTCGTTGACCAGGTCGTGGATACCCCAGGCCGCTTGCTCCACCGAAAGGCCCAGGGGCGTGCCGATGCGGCTGGCGATGGCGGCGCGCGCGGCTTCGACATCCAGTCGCATGTCGCCGCCCAAAAAGCTGTCGGCGCCGAGGTAGCCCAGCACCAAATCGGCGTCGGTCACGGTTGCATCCATGCCGCCCTGGCCGTAGCAGGCCGGCCCGGGGTCGGCACTGGAACTGTCCGGGCCCACCTGCAGGAGGCCCAGGCGATCGATGCGCGCGATCGAGCCGCCACCGGCGCCGATCTCGATCATGTCGATCACCGGAATGCGCAGCGGCAGGCCGCTGCCGCGCTTGAAGCGATACACCCGCGCCACCTCGAAATCGGTGGCGCGCAGGGGTTCGCCGTTGTCGATCAGGCAGGCCTTGGCGGTGGTGCCGCCCATGTCGAAGCAAAACACGTCGCGCGCGCCGGCCGCCGCACCGATCAGGGTGGTTGCCTGCACCCCGCCGGCCGGGCCGGATTGCACCAGCCTGATGGGGTGGCGGATCGCCGTGCTTTCATGCACGGTGCCGCCGTCGGACAGCATCATGTAGAGGTCACGCCTGATCCCCAGCGCCCGCAGTTCACGGGTGATCGCCGCCAGGTATTTCTCGAAAATCGGCAGCACGTAGGCGTTGGCCAGCGTGGTCGACATGCGCTCGTATTCACCGATCTCCGGCACCACGTCACAGGACATGCACAGCACCAGTTCCGGCATTTCGCGCTTCAGGATGTCGCGCACCCTTTCCTCGTGCGCCGGATTGCGGAACGAATGCAGAAGGCAGATCGCCGCCGCCGCCACGCCTTGCGCGCGCATGGCTTGTGCCACCGCCACCACCGAGGCTTCGTCGAGCGCTTCGATCACCACGCCATCCGGGCCGATGCGCTCACCGACCTCGAAGCGCCGTTCGCGTGGCGCCAGCGGTGCCGGCAGTTCGAGCTTCAGGTCATAGGTATCGTAGCGCCACTCCAGCCCGATTTCGGGCACATCGGCGAAGCCGCGCGTGGTGACCAGCGCGGTCACCACGCCCTTGCGTTCGATCAGGGCATTGGCCACCAGGGTGGTGCCGTGGATCACCTGCAGCACCTCGTGCGGCGCCACGCCATGCGCCTGCATCAGCATGCGAATCCCCGCAAGCACCGCCTGCGAGGGGTCGGCCGGCGTGGTCAGCAGCTTCTCGTTGGTGAGGCGCCCGGTCACCACGTCCTGCATCACGAAATCGGTGAAGGTGCCGCCGATGTCGACGCCGACGCGATAGCGTGCGGCCGCGCTCATGGTTGCACCGCGCCGATCCCGCCACCGCCCGGCGTCTCGAAGGTAACCAGGTCACCTGGCGCCAGCGTGTAGCGGCCCTTGGCCGGCACCACCTCGCCATTGATCAGGTCGCGCCCGGCCGCGCCCGGCCCGCCGCCCAGCAAACCGCGCGGCGGATGCTTGACCCGCTCATGCCGGATCGTCATCGACACCTGCGCCTCGCCCACCACCTTGAACGACAGCCGCTGCCCCGGTCCGCCGCGATAGCGGCCGGCGCCGCCGGAGTCCGGCAGGATCGCCTTCTCGGTGATCAGAAGCGGCACACTGCTCTCGAAGCGCTCGATCGATACCGTCGCCACATTCGACGGAAACGACAGGCAGGCGGCGCCGTCATGCCCCATGCGCGCACCGTGGCCGCCGTTCATGAAGAACATCTTCACGAAGCGCCGCCCGTCCGGTTGCGTGCCGTTGAAATACACGTTCCACAGGGGCGAGCCGCAATCGGCGACCACACGATCCGGCAGCACCGGCGCCAGCGCGCCGAAGATCACCGGCGGCACATAGTGGCCCGACAGGTGTCGCGCCCACACCGGCGCCGGGCGGCGCGGATTGAGCAGGCAGCCTTCGGGCGCACTCACGCGGATCGGGCGAAACGTGCCGTCGTTGTTGGGCGTGGCCGGATCGAGCAGGCATTTGAGCGCGTAATGGGTGTAGGCGATGGTGTAGTTCAGCACCGAGTTGATCGGTCGCGCGATTTGCGCGGAGGTGCCGGCAAAGTCGACTTCGATCTCCGAGCCCGCCACGGTCAGGGCGCAATGGATGTCGAGCGGCGCATCGAAACCATCGAGCCGGATGCGGTCGACATAGGTGCCGTCGGGCACCGCCTCGATGGCGCGCCGCATGCTCGATTCGGAGCGCGCCAGGATGTCGTCGACCAGTGCATCGAGCCCGTCCATGCCTTCGGTATCTAGCAGGCGCAACAAGCGCGCCTCGGCCTGTGCATAGGCCGAGAACTGCGCGCGAATGTCGCCCAGGGTTTCCTGCGGCGCGCGCAGGTTTTCGGTCAGGAAGGCGATCACATCGGGGTTTTCGTGGCCGCCAACGACGATGCAGCAAACCGGAATGGTCAAGCCTTCCTCATACGAATCGCGCGCCTCCACCGACGGCGCACCGCCGATGTCGACGCTGTGAAAGGTGCTGCCGATGAAGCCGATCAGCGCACCGGCACGAAACACCGGCTTCATCATGGTGATGTCGTTCAAGTGCCCGGTGCCGTGATAGGCATCGTTGGAAATCAGCACGTCGCCGGGCGCCAGTTGCGCGCGCGGATAGCGCGCCAGCATCACCGCAAGCGTGCGCGGCATGGTGCCGATGAACGAGGGCACGCTCTTGGTCGACTGCACGATCTGCCGGCCCTGGCTGTCCATCAGGCCGACCGCCATGTCCCAGTTGTCGCGCACCACCGACGAGAAAGACGTGCGCACGAACACCTCGGCAGCCTCGTCGATGAAGCCGGCCAGACGTTGCCATATCAAGCCTACCTGCAACGCGCCAAATTGCGCCATCCTGTGTCCTCTCCCATTCGACCGGCGAAATCACGACTCGCGACCGCCTCGCAGGGTGCGAAGGTATACTAAAAATTCACCTCGGGCGTCTGCCCGCGGGCCTCACGGAGAAGCCGGACTTGAAGCAAGACGCCCAGACCGCGGACGATGCACAAGGCGTGACCCAACCGGTATCGCGTGCCGCCGGTGGCGAAAAGTCCGCCAGGGCGATCAGCGTCGCCAGTGCACTGGCGCACGCGTTCAAGGCCCATGGTGTCAAGCGCATGTTCGGCCTGCCGGGAGGCGGCAGCAGCCTTGACCTGATCGAGGCGGCGCAACGCGAGCGCATCCCGTTCATCCTGGCGCGCCACGAGTGCGGCGCCGTGTTCATGGCCGCCGCCACTGCCGAACTTGAAGCCGCGCCTGGCGTCGCGCTCACCACCAAAGGGCCGGGCACGGCCAATGCGGCCAACGGCGTCGCCCATTGCGCGCTCGACCGTGCGCCGGTGGCGGTCGTCACCGACGGCTTCTCGCCACAGATTCGCAAATACGTCACGCACCAGTGGTATGACCAGAAGGCCTTGTTCGCGCCGCTGGTCAAGGGTCACAGCCTGCTCGATGACGAAAAAGCCGGAGCCGACATCGCGCGCCTGCTGGACGTAGCGCTGCTGCCGCGCCAGGGGCCGGTGCATTTCGAGCTGACCAGTGCGGCAGCGCGCGCGATGATCGCGCCCGCACTTTCGTCCTTCATCCCCGGTCGATTGCCGGCCGCAAGCCTGGCTTCGCTCACCCGCGCTCGCCGGCTGCTGGCAAATGCGCGTCGGCCGGTGATCGTGGCCGGACTTGAGGCGCGCTGTGCCGATGTGGCCAAAGCGTTGCGTGCACTGGTTGCCCGCCTCGATTGCCCGGCTCTGGTCACCTACAAGGCGAAGGGCGTGATTGCAGACAATGATCCGCATTGCGTCGGTATCTTCACCGGCGGCCTGGCGGAGCAGGCAACGGTCACGCAGGCGGACCTGATCGTGCTGGTCGGCGTGGACCCGGTGGAACTGATCCTGCAGCCCTGGCCCTATGCCATCCCGGTATTGGAACTTGGCTTCACACGCCACCCGGTGCATTACGTCAAGGCTGCCTGCGCCGTGCATGGCGACCTCGCCGTCACGCTCGCCACCCTCAATGGCGATGCCCGCCCGGGGCACTGGCAGCGTGCCGCCATCACACAGTTGCGCGATGCGATGCGCGCCGCACTCGCCTACACCGGGAGCGGTGCCGGACTGTCGCCGCAACAGGTGGTGGAGGCCGCGGTGCAGGTAGCAGCAGGCCTGCCGCATTGGCCGCGCGCGACGGTGGACGCTGGTGCCCACATGTTCTCGGCCACCGCGTTCTGGCCCTGCTACAAGCCTTGCGACCTGTTGATCTCCAACGGGTTGGCGACCATGGGCTTTGCATTGCCGGCTGCGATCGCCAGTGCGCTGTCCGACCCGCGCCGCCACACCGTCGCCTTCACCGGTGATGGCGGGCTATTGATGTGCCAGGGTGAATTGGCCACCGCGGTCGATACCGGTGCGCGCATCGTGGTGATCGTCTTCAACGATGGCGCGCTGTCGCTGATCGATATCAAGCAACAACAGCGCAAACTGCCCTCGCGCGGCGTGCGCTGGGCGCGTCCCGACTTCGCGATGGCGATGCGCGCGATGGGCGGCCGCGGCTATTCCGCCCGCAGCTTGAGCGCCTACCGTCGCGCATTGGCGCAGGCCTTCACCGGCGACGGTCCGGCGCTGATCGACGTGCAGGTGGATCCCAGCGGCTACCAGGCGCAACTGGCGGCGATGCGCGGTTGAAGGCCGCGGCAACGTTGTCCCAACCATCATCAGCACTCCACTCCAATCCTTGAACCTCAAAATGCGCATGCATCCAAAACTTGCCAAGCTATTTTCCGCCCTGCTGGTGCCGATACTTTTCGCCGCACTCGCGGGTGCCATGGCGCAGGAACGCTACCCCGCGAAGCAGATCAACATCATCGTCGGCTTCGCAGCGGGCGGCGGCGGCGACATCTCGGCGCGCTTCATCGCGGATTATCTGCGCGAGCGCTGGAAGGTGCCGGTGGTGGTCGAGAACCGCCCGGGCGCCGGCGCCACCATTGCCGCCGCGCAACTGGCGCGCGCCCGACCCGACGGCTATACCGTCGCACTCGCCACCACCAGCCCGTTCACGGTGGCGCCCAATTTTCAGACCCTGCCCTATGACGCCGCCAAAGACTTCACCTACCTGTTCCAGTTCCTGGTGTCGGCGCAACCGCTGTTCGTGAAAAGCGACAGCCCACACCGTAGCTGGCAGGTCTTCGTCGCCTGGGCGCGCGCCAATCCAGGCAAGCTCAACTGGTCAACGGCCGCCACCAACGGCGGGCCGCACATCGCCACCGAGGCCGCGTTCCGGCACCTCGGCATCACCGCCACCTATGTGCCCTACAAGGGCGGCGCCGAAGCAATCACCGCGCTGATCGGTGGCCAGATCGACGCGCTGGTGGCTGCCGAGTTTCCGCCCTTCGTAGCCTCAGGCCAGGCGCGCCTGCTGGTCGAATCCGGCCCTGACAAGCTGCCCGACTTTCCCGCCCTTCCGACCTACAAGGAACTGGGCTACCCGCTGTCAGTGCCGATTTTCTATGGCATCGCCGGTCCCGCCGGCGTGCCTGCGGACGTGATCGCACAATGGGAGGAGGCGGCGCAGGACATGATGAAGACGGCCGCCTTCCGGGAACTGATGGGCAAGCTCAAGGCGACCGCGTCTTATCAGGGTCACAGGGATTTCAGCGCGACGCTCATCAGCGTGCAGCGCGAGATGGCACGCCAGATTCCGGCGCTCGGTTTCAAACGCAACCCTTAAGTCCCCATCATGTGGCAAGCCAACACAATCATGGTCAATGGCGAACTGATGCCGTTTGCCAACGCCCGCGTTCACCCGCTTTCGCTCGGCATGGCCTACGCCACCACCGTGTTCGAGGGCTTGCGTGCCTACTACAACCCGGCCACCCGGCAGTTCGCGATCTTTCGCCTGGCCGAGCACATGCGGCGCCTGCAGGTCGGCATGAAGCTGATGCGCTTCGACCGCACCTACGAGACCGATTACATGCGCGATTGCCTGACCCGGCTGATCCGCGCCAACGATCCGGATGACGACGTCTACATGCGCCTCCTGGTCTACATCGAGGCGATCGGCCTGATGGCGACTACCGGGCCGGTCGGTTTCACCGCGGCAGCGATGCCGCGCGACAAGCC
Source organism: Burkholderiales bacterium (assembly GCA_031423955.1). Lineage (GTDB taxonomy): Bacteria > Pseudomonadota > Gammaproteobacteria > Burkholderiales > JAEUOS01 > JAEUOS01. The sequence goes on along the minus strand of JANPGJ010000620.1, from coordinate 3,810 downwards.
GAAATTCGCTGAAACCGGCATGAGCCTGGGCGTGAGTTCGTGGCATCGGCTGTCGGACAACGCCAGCCCGCCGCGCATCAAGTCGACCGCCAACTACCACAATGCGCGGCTGACGCAGTTGCAGGCCAAGGCCGACGGCTACGACGGCGCCCTGATGCTGACCGCCGCGGGGCGCGTCTCGGAAGCGCCGATTGCCTGCTTTTTCATGGTGCGCGACGGCAAGCTGGTCACCCCGTCGATCACCAGCAACATCCTGGAGAGCATCACCCGCGACACCATCATCACGCTCTACCGGGAGCGCACCGGCAGGATTTGCGAGGAGCGCGAGATCGATCGCAGCGAGCTTTACTTCGCCGAGGAGGCCTTCGTGTGCGGCACCGGCCAGGAAATTTTGCCGGTCACCTCGATCGACAAGCTGCCGGTCGGCGACGGCAAACCGGGGCCGATCACCGCGCTGCTGCGTCAATGCTATTTCGACGTGGTGCGCGGCAATGTCCCGGATCACCCGGAATGGCGCACCGTGGTCTGAAAACAGACCCGACACACCCCGCACCAAGGAGTCGAGAACATATGCAGATCACTCATCAGACACTCGAGCTGTCACGGGTCAAGTTGCATGTCGCCAGCGTCGGCAACGGCGTGCCCCTGGTGCTGCTGCACGGCTGGCCGCAGACCTGGCACGAGTGGCGCAAGCTGATGCCCCTGCTGTGTGACCGCCATCGGCTGATCATGCCGGATCTGCCGGGCCTGGGCGACAGTTCCCGGCCTGCGGACGGATATGACAAAAAGACCATCGCCTGCGACCTGGTGGAAATGTGCCAGGCGCTCAAGCTCGGCCGCTTCCATCTGCTGGGCCACAACTGGGGCGGCCCGACCGCGTTCGCGCTCGCCTGTGCGCTGCATGCCGACGTACGGACACTCACCATTCTGGATGTGACCGTGCCCGGCATCGGCCCGGATATTTCGCAGGGCGGCAAGCGCTGGCATCATGCCTTTCACATGACGCCCGACCTGCCCGAAGCCCTGGTCGAGGGGCGCGAGCGCCTCTACCTGAGCTGGTTTTATCGCGAGTTCTGCTGGCAAAAACATGCCATCAGCAGCGCCGACATCGATGAGTATGTACGCTGCTACAGCCAGCCGGACGCATTGCGCGCGGGCTTCGGCTACTACCGCAACATCCCGCAGGACCAGGCCGACAATCGCGCGCTGCTGGCCGCAGGCTTCCGCCTGAAAATGCCGGTGCTGGCCCTGGGCGGCGCGCGGGCCGAGGCGCGCGGGCGCGGCTGCGAGCCGCTCGAATCGCTGCGCGCGATCGCACTCGATGTGCGCGGCGGCGCGATTCCCGATTGCGGGCACTTCATTCCGGAGGAGCAACCCGCGCTGCTGGCCGAACGCCTGCTGGCCTTCCTCGCCGAATTCCCCGCTTGATCGTTCAGCGCGCGATCAGCTCTTCGCCCTCTTCCTGCTGCAAAGCGAAGATCGAGGTGTAGCCCTTCGACCAATCCGGCGGAATCAGGCACGGCCGCGGGTCATGGTGTGCGAACAGCGCGCGCTTGCCGCGCAGGATCGCCTGGTCGTGCTTCGGCCTGATCGGGTTCACGGTGTACGAAAACGCGTCTGCGGAGGTCATGGTATTGAGCAGCAGCGGTCGGCCAAGATCCGAATTGTTCGGCGCCGAATAGTGCAGGGTGCGGCAGTTATGGATGGTCAGTGAACCCGCCGGACCCGGCAGGCTCACCGCCTTCGACAGGTCCAACTTCGCGCAATCGGCCGCGGACAGGCAGCCGGTCCAGTGGCCGTCCGCGCCGTACTGCGACAGCATCGGGTCGATCAGATGGCTCTTCGGCAGCACCGCGAGCGGCCCCTGCTCCATGCCGCAATCGTGGAGATAGGTGCCCACGGTCAGCGGCGAATAGTTGGTGTGCGGCCAGAAGCTGATGTCGTAGTGCCACTTCACTTCCTCGCCGCCATTGGCCCACTTGAAATTGAGCTTGGAGTGGTGAAACTTGACGTCCGGCCCGACCAGATCGGCCACGATGTCCGGCATTGGCGATTCGCGGCAATACTGCCAGTAGACCGCGTGCTGTTCGGCCGGGTTCGACACCCGGCGCAGGCGCGGAGCGTCGGCACGATGCCCGGGCTCGAGATCGAAAACGGCGTCGGATTTTCTGACGGCGCGGCTGCGTTCGACCAGTTCGTCGGTCGCCGCGCGCAGGCGCGCGATCCAGTCGTCGCCGATCGCACGTTCCAGGCAGATGTAGCCTTCGTTGAAATAGAACTCGCGCTGCGCCTGGGTGAGAACCCTGGGCGGTATCCTGAGGATCTGTTCCGGTGTCATGTTTGGCCTCGCTGGCTGACAACACTCACTTGATGCGCAACCCCCACTTGATACTTGATACGCAACCGCCGCCGCCCCGCTCGCGCGGCGCAGGCACGGTATCTCAGTTCGCCATCGTACCCGGCAGCCAGAGGGCAATCTGCGGGAATGCGATGACCAGGCCGAGCGCGACAAATTGCAGGGCCATGTAGGGCCAGATCGAGCGGAAGATGTCGCCCAGCGAAATATCCGGCGGCGTCACGCCCTTGAGATAGAACGCCGCCGGGCCGAACGGCGGCGAGATATAGGAGATCTGCATGTTCATGCAGAACAGCACGCCCATCCATACCGGGTCGAAACCGAGCTTGATCACCACCGGCACGAAGATCGGCGCGGTCAGCAGCAGAATACCGATCCAGTCGATGAAGCAGCCCAGCACGATCCAGACGATCTGGATCAGGATCACCACGCCGATCGGACCGACCGGCAGGCTGGTCATCACGTCCTGGATCAACTTGGTGCCGCCGGCCAGCGTGTAAACCCCGATCAGCGCCGAGGAGCCGAAAAACAGCCAGTACAACATCACCGTGACCTTGGCCGTGTCCTCGGCGGCGAACCTGAGCTTCTCCCAGGACAGCTTGCCGTTCCACCACATCGCGAAAACCGCGCCGGCGACGCCGACACCGGCTGCCTCGGTCGGTGTCGCCCAGCCGAGATAGAGCGAACCCAGCACGCTGAACGCAACCAGCCCGGGGAGGATCAATTCACGCAGCAACGCGATCTTCTCGCGCAGTGAAATCGCAAGTTCCGCTTCGCTGGCAGGCGGCGCGAAGTCGGGTCGCTGCCTGCAGCGGATGATGATGTACACGATATACATGCCGGCCAGCATCAGCCCGGGGATCACGCCGGCCACATACAGCTGCCCGACCGACACACCGGCGGTAAGGCCGTACATGATGAACACGACGCTCGGCGGGATCAGGGTCGCCAGGCCGCCGCCGGCGCAGATGCAGCCGAGCGCAAGTTCCTTCTTGTAGCCGCGCGACAGCATCGCCGGCAATGCGACCACCCCCATGGTGACAATTTCGGCACCGATCACGCCAACCATCGCCGCCATCAAGGCGCAGGAAATGATCACCGCCACCGCCAGGCCGCCATGGACCCGGCCCGCCCACACGTGGGCCGCGCGGAAAATCGCCTCGGCGATGCCGGCCCGCTCCAGGACACAGGCCATGAAGATGAACAGCGGCACCGACAGCAGCACGTAGTTGCCCATCAGGGTGAACACCCGCCCGACGATCAGGGTCAGGCCCGGCCAGCCGAACAGCACCAGCGCGAAGAACACCGCCACCGCGCCGGTGGCGAAGGCCAGCGGCAATCCGGTCAGGAGGATGACGACAAAGACCGCGACGAACAGAAGGCTCAGGAGCTCGATGCTCACGACGCCTGGCTTTCGCGGCGCGCGACGCCGAGGTCGCGCAGGAGATTGGAGA
>JANPGJ010000619.1:0-2608 GCA_031423955.1 Burkholderiales bacterium | reverse complement strand
CCCAAGCAGTACCACGTTCTCGTGGCTCCATTTTTCGCATTTGATGGTCGGAAAATTGCGCCAGTACGAGCGGTTGGTCAATAGCCGGTTGCCTTTGAGCAGATCGGCAAACACCGCCTCGCAATAGCGCGCGGTGCGCTCTTCGTCCTCCACAACCAGGCCGGCATTGCGAAAGGCCTCGTCGGTGGTTTCGAGCACAAAGGTGCATTGCGGCGGATCGCCGGGCCGGGTGAACATGTAGGCATGCAAGTTCCAGATGCCGTGCTGATTCTCCTTGAAGGCATAGGTGAAGCCCGGCAACGACATGCTGGCGCCAAGCCAGCAGAACTTGTTGGTGCGCAGGTCGGCACTGGGCTTGAAATGCTGTTTCCAGCGTTCACGTACCGCGCTGTTGATGCCATCGGAACCGATCACCAGGTCGGCGGCGGCGGCCATCTCGTCAACCCTGCCGGCCTCGCAGCCATAGGCGACCTCGACCCCCAGTTCGGACGCCCGGGCCTGCAGGATATTGAGCAGCTTCAGGCGCAACAGGCCCGAAAAGCCATGGCCGCCCGACTTCATCACGCTATCCTTGTAGTGAACGTAAATGTCGTCCCAGTAGGCGAAATTGGCGGCGATGTCGCGATAGGACGGTTCGTCGGCCTGGCGCAGGTTGGCCAGTGTCGCGTCCGACAGCACGATGCCGAAGCCGAAGGTGTCGTCGGCTCGATTGCGCTCGGACACGCGGATCAGCGCGCCGGGGAACGACTTCTTGATCAGGATCGCGCTGTACAACCCGGCGGGACCGCCGCCCAGGATTTCGATGTGCATGTGATTCCGGCTTTCTAGGTTTGTCCGAGCAGGTCTTGCACCAACCTGCCCTTGATGATCTTCCGGGTCGGCGTCAGCGGCATTTCCGACACGATGGCCAGGCGCTCGGGCCACTTGAACTTGCTTGCGCCGAGCGCCGCAAGATGGGCCTGCATCTGCTCGAAGCTTAGTGACATTCCGGACCGCACGACCACGAAACAGCAGGCGCGCTCCCCCAGCACCGGGTCCGGCACCGGTGCCACCGCCACCTCGGCGACCGCCGGATGGCTCTGCATCAGCACCTCGACGTCGATCGGATTGAATTTGACGCCACCGCGATTGATGACATCCTTGACCCGCCCGGTCAGGCGAACGTTGCCCGCCGCATCGCAGGTGGCCAGGTCGCCGGTGCGAAACCAGCCATCGGCGGTGAACGCCGCGGCTGTCGCCTCGGGATTTCGCAGGTAGCCGCAAAAAAGCGACGGCCCGCGCATTTGCAATTCGCCCTCCGCGCCCACGGCCATCACAACCCCGCTTGCATCGACGACACGCAACTCGGTGCCCGGCGAGGCGCGCCCGGTGCTTTCCATCCGGACTGCTTCGGTATCATCGAGTCGGGTATAGGTCCCAGCCTGCAGTTCGGTCATGCCCCATAGCTGCATCACCTTGCCGCCGCCAAGCAGCGGTTCAAGCGCGCGGCCGAGCGCGGGGGGCACCGTGCTGCCGGAAATCTGCACATAGCGAAAGCAGGTCAGGTCGAGTTGATCGAAGAGTCCGGCGTTAATGCAGGCGGCAATGTGCGCCGGCGCAGTGAAACCGATGGTCGGGCGCAGCGTGCGGATCGCATCGGCCAGTGCCGGCGGCGAGAACGCCGGCAGCAAGGCGATCGTCGCGCCGGTCGCCAGCGCCATGTTGATGGTGAAGAGCCCGTACAAATGGGTAAACGGCGCGGCTGACAAGAGGATGTCGTCGGCATCGACCGCCAGTGCCTGCGCGGAAAGCCGGGCATTGGCGAGAAAATCCTGATAAGCGTGCGGCACGCCTTTTGGCGACGAGGTGGTGCCCGAGGTATAGAGCAGCAGAAACGGATCCTCACCGGTCTGCGGCAGGGTCGGCGTACCCACCGAGCGTCCCGCAGTTAGCGACTCCATGCCGACCGATCCGTCGGGTACGCCGCCGCCGGCTACGATGATTTGGCGCATCTCGGCCAGATGCGGCTTCATGTTCACAAACATACTTGCCACCGGCGCCTGCGGATTGTCGCCCATGCAAATCAGCGCCACTGCGCCGCTGTGCGCCAGCAGGGCTTCGCAGTCGCCGCCGCGATAGGCCATGTGCACGGTTTGCATCACCGCGCCGATCGATGCGATCGCCAGATAGGCGAATACGAACTGCGCGATGTTGGGCAACTGTACCGCCACCACTTCACCGCGCGCGATTCCCTGCGCGGTGAGTGCATTGGCCAGGCGCGCCACTTCAAACTGCAGTTCGGCGTGGCTCCAACGTTGCCCGGCCGATCGCAGGGCGACCCGGTCGCCGCGAGTGTTGCTGTTGCGCCGAAGCCAGTCGGCCAGGACTTCGTCGTTCCAGTAACCGCCGGCGCGATAGGCCGCGCTGTTGGCCGGATCGAAATTGATGTGCACTGTGCCCATTGTCAGCGGCGATCCGCGTACGCCGGTTCGCTGCGCGCGAACCCCTGGTGGAGGTCCAGCATGCGCGCGAGCCACGGCTGCAGGGTGTCATCCGCCTCGAGCACGGGCTGCGGATCGATGATGCGCGCCCACTGCAGCGGCGAAAGCGCGATGTAGTCGGCATAACA
>JANPGJ010000618.1:0-2592 GCA_031423955.1 Burkholderiales bacterium | reverse complement strand
GCATTCGCGCGATCTACCGTTTCGAGATGGCGCGCACTTTCCGCACCCTGATGCAGAGCATCGCCGCACCGGTGCTGTCGACTTCACTTTATTTCATCGTGTTCGGCGCGGCGATCGGCTCGCGCATGGGCGATATCGACGGCGTAGCCTACGGCGCCTTCATCATTCCTGGCCTGATCATGCTGACGCTGTTGAACGAAAGCGTTTCCAACGCCTCATTCGGCATCTACATGCCCAAATGGTCGGGCACCATCTATGAGTTGCTGTCCGCGCCGGTGTCATGGATCGAGGTGCTGATCGGTTATGTCGGTGCGGCGGCGACCAAGTCGGTGGCACTGGGTCTCCTGATCCTCATCACCGCGCGGTTTTTCGTGGCCTACGAGATCGCTCATCCGCTCTGGATGTTCGGGTTTCTGATCCTGACGGCGGTGACCTTCAGCATGTTCGGCTTCATCATCGGCCTGTGGGCGGACGATTTCCAGAAGCTCCAAGTGGTGCCGATGCTGGTGGTCACCCCGCTCACTTTCCTCGGTGGCGCGTTCTACTCGATCAACATGCTGCCGCCGCTGTGGCAAAAGGTCAGCCTGGTCAATCCGGTGGTCTACCTGATCAGCGGCTTTCGCTGGAGCTTCTACGGCGTTGCCGATGTGCATATCGCGGTGAGCACCGGAATGACCCTCGGCTTCTTGGTGCTGTGCCTGAGTTTCGTGTGGTGGGCCTTTCGCAGCGGCTACAAACTCAGGCGCTGATCCCCTCTCGCGCCACAATGACGCGGCCGCGGGCCCGCTACCGCGCGACTGTGGCACAGTGGCATGCGCATTCACAGTGGAGACGACGAACCATGAACACCCCGGCACCAGCCAGACCTTTCTCGATGATCCGCGAGTTCCACCTGGCCGACTGGTTCACGCTCGCCAATGCGGTATGCGGCGTGGGCGCGCTGTTTTCGACCATGACCTACCTCGAAACCAACGACGTCAGGCACGTCTACTACGCCTGTGCGCTGCTGTTCGCCGCCCTGGTGTTCGACGTCCTCGACGGCCGCATCGCCAGATGGCGCCAGAAGTCTTCAACCATGGGCCGCGAACTCGACTCCCTGGCCGACGTGATCTCGTTTGGCGTCGCGCCGGCGATCATCGCGTACGGCTGCGGCATGCAGGGCTTGTACGACCGCATCGCACTGGCCTACTTCGTCGCCTGCGGGGTGTCGCGCCTGGCGCGCTACAACGTCACCGCCGAGGCCTTGTCTGAAGGCGGCGACAAGGTGAAGTACTTCGAAGGCACGCCAATCCCGACATCCCTGTTGATCGTCGGCCTGCTGGCGCTGGCGGCCTGGCTCGGTGCGGTACAACAAAACCTCTGGTTTGGCGAAGTCACATTGGCCGGTTTCAAGCTGCATCCGCTGGTTCTGCTGTTCGTCGTCTCGGGTTCGCTGATGATCAGCCGCATCCGGATTCCCAAGCTCTGATGGCCATCGCGAGGCAGCGGCCAGGCGCGCGTCAGGCCGGTGAGGCCACGCCTGTGTCGCCTTCAACCGGCAGCGCGAAGCGCGCCGCCGCCAGCCCGGTCAGGCCGAATTCGACCAGCAGTGCGTTGAGGCGTTGCGCGGCCGCACGGTTGGGCCGGCCGGTGTGGCGCGCGATGATCAGTTCGTTTTTCATGCTGTGCTCCCAGCCCACCAGTTCGGTCACGGTCACCTGGTAACCGCAAGCCTCCAGATACAGGCAGCGCAGCACATTGGTGATCTGGCTGCCAAGTTCACGCGTGTGCAGCGGGTGCCGCCAAAGTTCGGCCAGCGGCGTGCGCGCCAGCGACTGTGCCTTGTTGAAGTTCAAGGCGCGCGCCACCTCGGCCTGGCAGCACGGCACCAGCACCATGAACCGGGCCTGCTTGTGCAGGCCGAAGGCGATGGCGTCGTCGGTGGCGGTGTCGCAGGCATGCAACGCGGTGACCATGTCGATCTGCGCCGGCAAACGATCGGAGAAGGTCGATTCGGCCACGCTGGTGGCCAGGAACGACATGCGCGTGAAGCCAAGGCGCTGCGCCAGGTCGTGCGCCCGCTGCACCAGTTCGGTACGGGCTTCGATGCCGTATACGTGGCCTTCCGCCCGGGCCTTGAAAAACAGGTCGTAGATGATGAAGCCCAGGTACGACTTGCCGGCGCCGTGGTCGGCCAGGGTGATCGGATGATCGCCGGCGGCCGGTTCGCGCAGAAGTGTTTCGATGAACTGGAACAGGTGGTTGACCTGCTTGAGTTTGCGCCGCGAATCCTGGTTGAGCTTGCCGTCGCGCGTCAGGATATGCAGTTCCTTGAGCAGCTCCAGCGACTGGCCAGGCCGCAGCTCTTCTGCCAACGCCTCGTGCGGGGTAGGCTTGCGGACGCCGCGGGACGGCTCTCCCTGAAGTCTTGGCGCGGATCTCATGCGCCCATCTTGCCACGCCGCCGTGGCGGAGTGGGCGTCTCCGGAAGAACCGGGGCTGTACGCCCGACAGCCAACGCTTGCCACCCATCGATGCCCAGTGTTTTCAGGGTTTGCATGTTGCGGCCAAAGATGGCCTCCGGGTCGGGAAACGCGGCAACCGCGCGTTCGA
>JANPGJ010000617.1:0-8277 GCA_031423955.1 Burkholderiales bacterium | reverse complement strand
CCATGGCGCCGAACCCAACCGCTCGGATAAGCGGCGCACCGGCATCGCCTTGCGCTACATGCCCGGCACCTCGGTGTTCGAGCGCAACATCAGCCTGGATGGCACCGGGGTCTCGACCGCCTTCGCGACCCGCCCCTTGTGGCTATTGCGCGGGCAGGATCGTACCGGGCGCAACGATTTCAAGGTCGGGCACTGGGGCTGACAGCCACTGTGGCGAAATGACATTACACAGGTGCCGGGCATTGCCGCGGAAGCGTTTGCCGAAATGTGGCCGTGCGGTATTCTTGCGATCCGATGCGAGCCCGATGAGAGTTTCTTGGGGCCCGCAATCCAACGCCAAACTTCAGAGGCGATTCCATCATGAGTCAAAATAGCGACATTGAAGTCCGCCCGTTGGCAGGCGCCGTCGGCGCGGAAGCCTCGGGTTTCGATCTGACCCAACCGGCCAGCGACGCGCTGATCGCCGCGATTCGCCGCGCCTGGCTCGCCCATGGCGTGCTGTTCCTGCGCAATCAGCCGCTGCCGCCGACGCAGTTCCAGGCCTTCGCCGAGCGTTTCGGTGAAGTCATCGAGTATCCATTCGTTGCCGGCATCGAGGGGCACCCGCTGATCATTCCGGTATTGAAGCTGCCGCACGAGCGCAACAATTTCGGCGGCATCTGGCACACCGATACGGCTTACCTTGAAGTGCCGCCGATGGCCACCATGCTGATTGCACGCGAACTGCCGCCCTATGGTGGCGACACCCTGTTTGCCAGCGGCGCGGCGGCGTTCGAGGCGCTGTCGCCGGCGCTGCAGCGCATGCTCGAAGGCCTCAAGGCGGTCAACACCTCGGCCAAGGCCGATGTCACCAGGACGCGCGAAGACCGCGTCAAGGATGGGCCGACGACGCAGTCGAAAAAAGAACTCTCGGCCGAACACCCGGTGGTGCGCACCCATGCCGAAACCGGGCGCAAGTCGCTGTATGTGAATTACGGCCATACCGCGCGCTTTGTGGGCATGACCGAGGAGGAAAGCCGGCCGCTGCTGGAGTTCCTGTTCGCCCATCAGGCCAAGCCGGAATTCAGCTGCCGCTTTTCCTGGCGGGTCGGCGACATCGCCTTCTGGGACAACCGCTGTGTGCTGCACAACCCGGTCAACGACTATCACGGCTACAAGCGCCTGATGCACCGGGTGACCCTGAAGGGCGATCGGCCGCGGTAGGCCGACGCCGGTGGCAGCGACTTCGCCCGCGGGTCAGACGCGCCGGCGCGCGCTGCGACCGGCGAGCGGGGTAGTTGCGCGCCGCCCGGCGCTGGTGACCGGGGCAAGACCCAAGTAGCCAAGCAGCATGCGCGCAAGCTCGTCGGCCATGCGCGGATCATCGAGATCCATCGGCCAGGCGCGGTTCATGGTGGCGCTGAGCAGCGTGCCATACACCGCCTGCATGCCGGCCAGCAGGCGGAATTCGCGCTGCTCGACACGGCGCATCTCGGTCATCCCCTCGAGCGCGGCAGCCAGCCGCTTGCGGCTGTCGATACCGAGTTGGCGCCAGGGGTCGAAGGCGCCGGTTTCGGTCAGTGACTGTGCGAACACTGCGCGCATCAGGCCGCGCTCGCGGCGGAACACGCTCACCGCAAGTGCGACATAGCGCGTCAGCAGCGTCACCGCACCGTGACGCTGCAGGCGCGCGTCGGCGAGCAATGATTCGATTTCGCTGCCGATCGCGTCCATCGCGCGCTGCAAGACCGCGGCCACCAGCCGCTCCTTGTCGCCAAAGCGAAAGTAGATGGCGCCAACCGACGATGACGCGCTGCGCGCCACCGCGGCAACCGAGGTGGCGGCAACGCCGCGTTCGGCGATCAGCGCCGCGGCGGCATCCAGGATCGCGCCGGTTGAAAGCGCGCTACGCGCCTGCTTCGGGGAGCGCAACGTCGACTCGCTGTGGCGCACCTAGGTCGCGGCCATTTCCAGCACCACGCGGCCGGTGATGCGCCCGCCGGCGAGGTCGTCGAGGGTCTGCCCGGCCGCCGCCAGGGGGCGTGTTGCCACCGGGATCGGCTTCAGCTTGCCGCCTTGCGCCAGGGCGATCACTTCGCGCAACTCGGCGAGCGTGCCGACCAGCGAACCCTGCAGGGTTAGGCCGCGCTGAATCATGGCCGAGATCGAGAACGGCAGTTCGCCGCCGTAGAGGCCGACGCCGACATAGCGGCCGCCGCGGCGGAACAGCCCCAGCGCGAGCGCGGCGGTGCCGGCAGTCCCGACCAGGTCGACAGCGCCATAGATCGGCCCGCCAAGGGCTTGTTGCGCCTTCTTGCCCGCATCGTCGCCGCTGCTGTCGATCAGCGCGGTCGCGCCGGCCGCACCGGCGGCCGCCAGTTTGGCCGCATCCACATCGGCGCAGGCGATGCGCTCGTGCCCCAGGGCGCGCAGGGCCGCGATCACCGACAGGCCCAGGCCACCGGCGCCGATCACCAGCACCCACTCGGGCGCCGGGATCGGGGTCAGCTTGCGGGCTGCCGAATAGGCGGTGAGTCCCGAGCAGGCAAGCGTGGCCGCATAGGCCGGGTCGAGGCCGGCCGCATCAACCAGGTAACGCGGATGCGCCACCAGCAAATGGTCGGCGAAGCCGCCGGGGCGATGCAGGCCCAGATTGCGCGGCGCCATGCACAGGTTTTCGTTGCCCTCGGTACAGCGCGCGCAGGTGCCGCAGCCAATCCACGGATAAACGACGACGTCACTGCCGACGGCGACCGGCCCGGCCTCGGGACCGCCGCCAACGACGGTGCCGAAAGGCTCATGGCCCAGAGTCAGCGGCAGCTTGAATCCGCGTTCGCCGAGAACGATTTTCTTGCCGCCGCCCAGATCCATGAAGCCGTCGCGGATGTGAACATCACTGTGGCATACCCCGCAATAGCGCAGCCGCACCAGCACCTCGGTGCCCTGCGGCGCGGGAGTTTCCCTGAGCCGGCGCTGCAGCGGCTTGCCCCATTCGGTGACATCGTAGCTTTCCATGACTGCTCCTCAGTGCTTGTTTGAATTGACCTGTCGGCCAGGTGCCGCGAATCGAGATCCGCGATCGGGCACAGCGCAGCGGGGCCCGCCGGGCCGGCGCCGCGCAGTGCGGCTTTTCCTACATGGCGACGTAACCGCCGTCGACCGTCAGCATATGCCCGTTCAGATAGCGTGCGCCGTCGGAGCACATCCATACCACCGCGTCGGCGATTTCCTGCGGCGTGCCGAAGCGACCCTGCGCGATGCGGGCGATCAGGCCCTCCTTGCGCGCCGCTTGGCCCTCGAAGATGCGCCCGGTCATCGCGGTTTCGATGAAGCCCGGGCATACGGCGTTGACGCGAATGCCATGCGACGCATAGGCCAGCGCCGCACTCCTGGTCAGCCCGGTGACGCCGTGCTTGGAGGCGATATAGGCGGCATAGCCCGGGGTGCCGACCAGGCCGGCGATCGAGGCGGTGTTGACGATCGTGCCGCCGCCTTGCGCCAGCATCGCGGCGATCTCGTGCTTCATCGCCAGCCATACGCCTTTCAGGTTGACCGCGATGACGCGGTCGAAGTCGTCTTCCTCAAGCGTCGCCACCGGCGCCGGCGAACCCTCGATGCCGGCGTTGTTGAAGGCGCAGTCGATGCGTCCGAATGCCGTGATGACGTCGGCAATGAGCGCCTTGACGCTCACCGACTGCGCCACATCGCACGCGGCTGCGCGCGCCTCGCCGCCGGCGTCCCGCACCAGACGCGCGGTTTCTTCGGCGCCGGTCGCGTCGAGGTCGGCGGCGAACACGCGGGCGCCGGCGCCCGCCGCGGCCAGCGCGGTCGCGCGCCCGATTCCGCCGGCCGCGCCGGTGACCAGCATCACTCTGGATTTCAACATCGGGTCTCCTCGGATCGGGCCTGTCGATCAACCTGGTCGCATCACGCGGGCGCTATTGCCGCCGCGCGCGGGACCACGGTTGTGCACTGCCGCTTGACTGTATCGGCATCATCCTACTACCATCGCCGCTGAAATAGAACAGTGATTCTAGTTTTTTCGATCATGCTGACGCGCGGCGAGCGCCGCGCGGTTCTGCCAAGGTTCTGCGAAATGCGGCGGGAATGCCGCAATCGATCAAAGGAGACAAACCATGTCGACGATGCGCCGCTACGCCATGCCGGTTGATGTCACGCAATGGACCATCGGCAAGCAGGACGAAACGGTCTTTTCGTGGGAGTACGAAGACGGCCGCCGCGAGCTGCTCGACCTGTACGACAAGGGCAAGAAGCATCAATGGGATGCGGCGCTGCGCCTGGACTGGTCGCAGAAACTCGACCCGGAAAATCCGCAGCAGATGGACGATCGCGCGATCCCGATCTTCGGTACGCCGCTGTGGGAAAAGCTGTCGGAAAAGGACCGCATCAACGTGCGCCACCACCAGCAGGCGCATACGCTGTCGCAGTTCATGCATGGCGAGCAGGGCGCGCTGATGGTCGCCGCCAAGCTGGTGCACATGGTGCCGAACGTCGAAGCCAAGTTCTATGCCGCCACCCAGACCATGGACGAAGCGCGCCATGTCGAGGTGTACGCGCGCCTGCTGCATGAAAAGTTCGAACTGGTCTATCCGATCACCCCGGGCCTCAAGGCATTGCTGGAGACCGTGCTCACCGATACGCGCTGGGACATGGCCTATCTGGGCATGCAGGTGCTGATCGAAGGCCTGGCGCTGGCGGCCTTCCAGCGCATTCGCGACACCGCGAAGAACCCGCTGGCCGCGGCGGTCAATGCCTACGTGATGCAGGACGAAGCACGGCATGTGGCTTTTGGCCGCATCGCCCTGCGCGACTATTACCCGCAATTGAGCGCTGTCGAGCGCTCCGAGCGCGAGGATTTCGTGATCGCCGCCTGCCACCACATGCGCGACCGCTTCAACCAGGTCGAGCTGTGGGCCAATCTGGGCTTCGACGCCGAAGAAAGCCTGAAGACCGTGATGGCTTCCGACATGATGGCGCAGTTCCGCGGGCGCCTGTTCTCGCGCATCGTGCCGACGGTCAAGGACATCGGCCTGTGGAGCCCGAAGGTGCAGGCGGCATTCAGCGCCATGGGTGCGATCCAGTTCGCCGATGTCGACGCCCGCGCGATGCTCGACAATGACCAGCGCGTGGCCGAGGAGTTCGACGCCAGGCGCCATGTCGAGATGGCGCTGGCAGCAGCGCCGGTGCGGCCGGCGGCGCTGCAATAGGGCAGGCCGGCAATCCGCCGCGGCGGGTCAGCCGAGCGGGCGAAAGAACTCGCGGATTTCGCTGGCCAGGACCTGCGGCTGCTCGAGCGCGGCGAAGTGGCCGCCTTTGTTCATCACGCTCCAGCGCTGAATATTGAAGACGCGCTCGGCCGCCTCGCGCGGCGGGCGCAGGATTTCGCGTGGAAACTCGCAGTAGCCGGTTGGCACCGTGATGCGGCCGTCGATCGGCCATGGCCCGTGCAGGCGCGCGTAGTAGGGCCAGAACGAAGCGCCGATGCAGTTGGTGAACCAGTAGAGGCTGATGTTGCCGAGCATCTCGTCCATCGAGAGCACAGTGCGCGGGTCGCCGTCGCAATCGGTCCAGGCGCGATACTTCTCGACGATCCAGGCGGCCAGGCCGACCGGGGAGTCGGACAGCGCGAAGGCAAGGGTCTGCGGGCGGGTGCCCTGGATCGCCTGGTAGCCGGTTTCTTCTTTCAGGAACTCAGCTAGCTCGGTGATGTAACGGCCTTCGGCTGCGGATGGGTTCGCGAACATCGCCGCATCGCGCCGGATCGGCATCATGTTGAGGTGGATGCCGGTCACCTGCCCGGGCTGATTCGCCCCCAGCCAAGCGGTGACGAACGAGCCCCAGTCGCCACCTTGCGCACCGTAGCGGCTGTAACCCAGGCGCGTCATCAGTTGATGGAACATCGCGCCGATGGCCGGCAGCGACTTGCGCGGCTGGTTTTCGCGGAACGACAGGGTGTATCCGGGCAGCGAAGGCACCACCACGGTGAAGGCATCCTCGGCACGGCCGCCATGCGCGGCGGGGTCGGTCAGGAGCGGGATCAACTTCATGAATTCGAGCACCGAGCCCGGCCAGCCGTGCGACAACAGCAGCGGCTTGGGCGCCGGACCCTTGCCCGGCACATGGATGAAGTGCACGTCGATGCCGTCAATCGATGTCACATATTGCGGCAGCGCGTTGAGGCCAGCTTCAGTCTTGCGCCAGTCGAAGCTCTTGGCCCAGTACTCGCTGAAGTCGCGCATGAAGCCGAGCGAGGTGCCATAGGCCCAAGGGGCATCCGGCGCCTCATCGGGCCAGCGCACGCGCGCAAGGCGCGCATGCAAATCGTCGATGGCCTGGCCTGGAATCGCGAGGCGGAATGGGCGGATGGTGGTGTCGGTCATAGCGGTGCTCGGCTGGGCGAAGGTGCGAAGAATGCCACCGAATCCGGGAGGCCATTTTGCGCGATGCACCAAGCCGCTTGTGGCACACTCTGCGACCATGAATACCGGACTGCATGAATTCCTGGCCCAGGACCGCGTGATCTGGGGCAAACCCGCTGCGCAGGCGGTGATCGAAGAAGCCGATCGCCGCGGCGCCAAGCGCGTTTTCATTGTCACCAGCAAGACCCTCAATCGCAAGACCGACGCGGTGCAGAAGATCCGCGATGCCTTGGGGCCGCGCCATGCGGGCACTTTCGACGAGTGCGTCGAGCACACCCCGCGCGAGAGCGTGATCGCCGCAGCCGACGCCGCGCGCGCCGCCGCGCCGGACATGGTGCTCACATTCGGTGGCGGCACCGCGATCGACACCGTCAAGGTGATGCTGATCGCCATTGCGCACGACTTGACGCGTCCGGAGCAGTTGGGCGACTACCACCTGCGCATGAACCCCGACGGCAGCCGCCACACGCCGGCAATCAAGCCGCCGCCGTATCGCCAGGTGGTGCTGTCGACCACGCTGTCGGCCGCCGAATTTTCCGATTTCGGCGGCTGCACCGATACCGCGCGCAAGGTGAAGGACGGCTACGCCGGCAAGTACAGCGGCGCCGCGGCCGTGATCCTCGACCCGGCGGTGACGGTGCACACGCCAGAATGGTTGTGGCTATCCACCGCCATCCGAGCGGTTGACCACGCGGTCGAAGGGATTTGCTCGATCCAGCCCTCACCGCTGATCGAGGCGGCATCGCTGCACGCATTGCGTTTGTTCGGTCGCTCGCTCAAGCGCACCAGGGACGATGGCGCCGACATGGAAGCCCGCCTCGAATGCCTGCAGGGCGCATGGCTGTCGGGCTTCGGCATCCTGCGCGTGCCCTATGGTGCTTCGCACGGCATCGGCCACAGCCTGGGGGCGGTCACCGGCATGAGCCACGGCTATACCTCGTGCATCATGCTGCCGCATGTGATGCGCTGGAATTTCGACGCCACCAAAGCGGCACAGACCCGCATCGCCGAGGCCATGGGCCGCGTCGATGGCGACGCGCCGCAGGCGGTTGCCGATCTTGTGGCCGGGCTCGGTCTGCCCACGCGTCTGCGCGACCTGGGCGTCAAGCAGGAACAGTTCGCGCAGATCGCGCGCGGCGCGCAGGAAAACCTGTGGGTGCGCACCAATCCGCGGCCGATCGATGGCGTGGAGGATCTGCAGCGCTTGCTGGAAGCGGCCTGGTAGGGTCAGCGTGCGGGCGCGCGCCGCGATCGAGGAATTCCCGGGGAACTGCAAGGCGCAGGGCGCTTGCTCCGTATGTCACGCAAGGCGTGGGAAAACTGGAGCTACATGCGGCCGATACGCGTGGAAAGATTGACATGAATGCGCCATTTAGCTACCTTTTGACTCCCAATATCGAGGAGCGGCCATGGCTACCGGTTCAGGCTTTACATCCGTCAAGCTTGCCGCTGCGTTGGTCGATGACGCCCGCGCGGCCGCCGTCACCATGCGCCGCTCGGTGGCCAGCCAGATCGAATATTGGGCCACGCTTGGGCGTGCGCTTGAATCCGCCGGGTTGACCGCACGCGACACCAGCGCCCTGATCGCGCGGCAGGATGCTGCCGTGTATGCCGCTCGCGGTGCGGCCGCGAGCCCTGACTCCGCTGAATTGGCCGCACTGAAAACGCATGTGGTCGCGCTGGCCAAGTCGGGCGCGCTGGCGCGCCGCGCCGGCGCGGCGGTCGCGGCCAACGCAGCCCGTGCGGAGCGCCCGGCCGGACAAGCGAGCCGTGGGTGCGCCGAGAGCGTTGCACCACAGCGCGTGGCGATTCTTCACCTGCTCGCCGGGACGAACGGCGCCGGCAAGTCGACCCTCGA
>JANPGJ010000616.1:0-6692 GCA_031423955.1 Burkholderiales bacterium | reverse complement strand
CTGGGTGGCGACGATGCCGCCGTCGATGTTGGCGGCCATGCGGGTCTGGAATTCGCCGGAGTCGGAGAAGCCCAGCGTGACGTCGGCGCGGCTGCTGCCGCCATTCAACGCACCGACCCAGGCGACGAGGCCGCCGGCATCGGCGGGGCGGCTGAGCACGTTCAGGTACAACTGGTTGACGAAGGCGCGGTTGTCGAGGCTGCCGTAACGCAATTGGAATTCGCCGCTGCCGACGAAGGCGCCGGCGACGGTGGTCAAGGCGGTGCCGGTGTGCGCGTTGTTGATCCAGTAGCGCAGGCCGTCAGCATCCGGGGCGCGTCCCAGCGTTGCCCAGTAGAGACGGGCGACGCTGCCGGCCTGGCTATCGACGGTCCAGGCGCCGGCACCGGTCGTGAGGTCGTAACTGCGCGTGCCGTCAGCGTATTGCAGTTTCTCGATGGCTTTGAGGCTGTCGGTGCCGTCAGGGCCGTTGACGGTCGCGGTGACCCCACTGGCGGGGTTGCCGGTGACCAGATACTGACGCCCCAGCGCGGAGAAGAGTGCAGTGTCGGCACCGGATCCGCCGTCGAGGGTGTCGTTCCCCGACCCTCCGATGAGGCGGTCATTTCCGCCATTTCCGTTTAGCTGATTGGCAGCCGTGTCGCCACCCAGCGTGTCCGCCAGCGCTCCGCCTTCGAGGTTTTCGATTCCGATCAATGTGTCAGACCCGGCTCCCGTCGTTTGCGCGCCGGCGATTGCGAGGCTTGCCGTAACGGCAGAAGTTGCGTCGAAGTAAGACGCGAAGTCATTGCCTGCGCCGCCGTCAAGAACGTCATCGCCGCTGCCGCCGTTCAATGTGTCGTCGCCCAAACCACCTTCGACGGTGTCAGTCCCTTCGTTGCCTCTCAGGTAGTTGGCCGCATCGTTGCCGCGGATGCCATTCGCCACCGCGTTTCCAGTCGCTGCGGCAGTGGCGGTTCCGAACAGGTACAGATTCTCGACATTGCCCAGGCTCGCGATCGAATAGTCGATCGCGGACCAGATCGTATCCGTGCCTTCAGTTGCGAGTTCCACCACGGAGTCGCCAAGCGTGTCGATAACGAACTGGTCGTTGCCCGCGCCGCCGTACATCGTGTCATTGCCGGCGCGCGAAGCGGAATCCCAGTCGAATACGTCATCGCCCGCATTTCCGAAAAGGGCATCGTTGCCCGCGCCGCCATTGAGACTGTCGTTGCCGGCATTTCCGGTCAGCGTGTTCGCGAGCGAATTGCCGGTGGCGACCTGATCCGCCGGGTTGGTGAGGGTCAGACTCTCGAGGTTCGCTGAAAGGGTGTAGCTGGCCGAACTCCTGACCGTGTCGACGCCTTGGTTCGCCTCTTCGACGATCACCGCGGTCGCACTGCTGATCGTGTACGTGTCGTTGCCGGCGCCGCCGCTCAAGGTGTCGCGGCCGCCGTTGACCGACGACAGAGTGTCGTCGCCGTCGCCGCCTTGTATCGAATTGTCGAGCGGATTGTCGACAATCACATCGGCCGCTGCCGAGCCGATCGCGTTTTCGAATTCGCCGTAGAACCAGCGCAGGCTCGCCGGGTCACTACCCAGATTGAGCATGGTGTTCGCGTCGGCCGCGCTCATCGCTACGCCGACCAGGTGACTGGCGCTTTCGATGCTTGTGCCCATCTGCAGGTAGGCGCCGGACGCATAGTTGGCAAGGTTGATCGTGTCCGTGCCGCCGGTGTCGAAATAGGTCCTGTAGGCCGCCACGTTTCCACCGCCGCCGGGCGTGATGACATCGTCGGTCGATCCGGACGAGCCGCGGCCCTCTCCATACGCGGCTTGCAGGGCGATCACGTCCAGGATCATCGGCGTTTGTGCGAACGTGTCGGGTTGACCAGCCGGATTCTGGTCGTCGTACGACATGATCGAGAAATACTCCTTGTTCATGTCGAGCGGGGAATTGATGTGAAAACCGAGCTTGTCGAATCCGGCACTGGTGGTCGCGCGGTAGTCTTCTGTGATCACCGTGCCGCTCGCAGAGATGACGGCATGAGGATGCGACAAGCCCAGCGAGTGCCCGATCTCATGCATCAATGCGTGAAATCCGAACGAGGACGCGTCCAGTGAATAGTCGTTGGCGAGTCCGGATGCACCGAAGCCGTTCACATTGAGAACCACGTCGCCGCGGCTTCCCGGGTAACCGAACGACGTGTCGGTGCCGAGCGCGGAGATTCCGGAGTAGCCGACATCGATACGGTATATCAGGCTGATGTCGATGTCGGATGCGAAGCCCACCTGCGCGGGCGTGAAACCGGAGTAGTCGACAACCGGCGAGAAATTCAGGTTGATGAAATTTGTGTAGGTACCGGTGATCAAGTCGATGTTGGCAAGTTGCGCTGTCGTCCAACTGCCGTTTCCGAAAGCGAGCGACGTGTATATGTTGCTGGACAGCTGCGGAAACGCCGCCAGATATTGGGGTCGGGTAAAGCTGTCGGATACCGAGACGTTGACGGTCCCGGTCAGCTTGAAATCGGCAATGCCGAAGGCGTCGAAGTTGAACAACGCCCGGGCGATGAGTCCTGCGGGCGAATAGGCGCTGACAGTGGCCATTGTTCAACTATGCCGAGTAGAAGAGCATCATGAAATCACGAAGTCCGCCAACACCGGGCGCGGCTTGCTGGCGCGTGTGGCGATGGCGATGGCCGCACACTCCCGGTGACAACGTCCAGGGTCCGGTTGCCACTGCCGATCCCATGCTACCGGTCAGCGACCAGTAGCGCCCTGAATGTCAACATACTCTAATAGCGCCGGATGCTTTCGTCGAACGCCTTGATCAGTGGATAGACGAAGTAGGAAATCACCGAGCGCTCGCCGATCTTCACCTCCGCGATCAAGGTCATGCCGGGCGCCAGGTGGGTGTCGGGCGGCACCTTGATCAGGGTGTTTTCCAGCTTCGCCACGCGGGCCGGGTAGAACGCGCGGCTGGTTGCCCGGCCGGCGTTCTGCCCCTGGGTCGCGGCCTGCTGGTCGGCCAGGAAGGAATCCGCGCCGATCACCGTGAGGGTGCCGGGAATGGTGCCGTGCTTCTGGAATGGAAACGCGTCGATCTTGATGCGCACCGGATCGTCGCGCCGGACGAAGCCGACATCCTCGGCGGGAATCTGGATTTCCGCCTCGATCGGGCTGTTCGCCGGCACCAGGGTGGCCACGGCTTCGGCTTCCTTGACCACTGAACCGACCGAACGGCGGTTGATCTCGAGCACCGTGGCATCCACCGGCGCGATCAGCCGCACCAATGCGTTGCGCCGCTCGGCCTTGGTCAACTGCTCCTGCAGGCCGTCGCGCTCGCGCTGCGCCTTGAGCAGGTCTTCGAGCACCTTCTGCCGCCACTGCTTGACGAAGGTTTCCAGCGCGTGGCGCGACTGTGCCAGTTGTTCCTTCAATTGCTGCGCCTTGTTGGCCGCGTCCTCGTAGGCGGTCTCGACCTCGAGCCGCCGTTCGCGGCTTTCCAGCACCGACATCGGCGAGACGAACTGGCGGTCCTTGAGGTCGTCCTTCATCTTCTCGATCTGGCTGACGCTGTCCAGGCGCTGCTTCAACACTTCGCGGCTGCGCGTCGTGCCTTTCAGGTCGGCATCCATGCGCGCGATGTCGGCCTTGAGCCCGTTGACCCGCGATACGTATTCGGCGGCCCGCTTTTCGAACATGTCGGCCTGCATCGCGGCGTCGCTGTCGCCGCGCGGCGCCGCATAGCCGCGCTCCTTCGACTCCGCCTCCAGGCGCGCGATTTCCGCGCTCAGGCTGTCGCGCCGCTGCCTGATCTGCGCCACGTCGGCCACCGAGAAGGTCGGGTCGAGGGTGGCGATCGCCTCGCCTTTTTTCACCTGCTGGCCGACCCGCACATGGATCTCGCGGATCACGCCGGTTTCCAGCGGCTGGATGATGATGGTCTGCGCGGTGGTGATCAGGCGCCCCTGGGCGATGACGATCTGGTCGATCTTCGACAGCGACGCCCACAGCAGCGCGCTGGCGATGAAAGCCACCAGCAGGTAGAGCGTGGCGCGGGCGATGAGCGGCGGCTGCCGGTGCTCGATGGCGGCGGCGGTCGAGGCGAAGCCGGCGATGTCCTGGTCTTCCGCCGCGCGGGTCATTGCATGAACCTCGTCTGCTGCCGCCAAAGGTCCTGGTAGAGCCCGGGCGCGGCGACCAGTTCGGAGTGGCGGCCGCTGGCGATGATGCGGCCGCGGTCCATCACCAGGATGGTGTCGGCCTGGGTCAGCGACGACAGGCGGTGGGTGATCATGACGATGGTGCGGCCGCGGGCGATGCCGGCCAGGTTTTCGTGGACGATGGTCTCGGATTCGGGGTCGAGCGCGCTGGTGGCCTCGTCGAACACCAGGATGCGCGGCTCGCGCAGCAGGGCGCGGGCGATCGCCAGGCGCTGCTTCTGGCCGCCCGACAGGTTGGTCGCGCCTTCGTCGAGCGGTGTGTCGAGCCCCTGCGGCAGGCGCTCGATGAATTCGAGGGCGCCGGCCATGCGCGCCGCCGCCACCACCTGTTCGACGCTGGCGTCGGGACGCGACATCGCGATGTTTTCGCGCACCGAGCCCTTGAACAGGAAGGTTTCCTGCAGCACCACGCCGATGCGGCTGCGCAGGTGCTGCGGATCGATCTCGCGGGCGTTGACGCCATCCAAGCGGATGATGCCGTCCTGCACCGCGTACAGGCCCTGGATCAGGCGCGCCACCGTGGTCTTGCCGCTGCCGCTGCGCCCGACGATGCCGACCATGGTGCCGGGCATGATGGAGAACGACACGCCATCGACCGCGCGCTGCTCGGGCCGGTAGGAAAACACCACTTGCTCGAACTCGATGGCGCCCTTCAACTCCGGCCGCAGGCCGCGACCGGCGCCGTGCTCCGGCGGCCGGTTCATCACCTCGCCCAGCATGCGCAGCGACAACGCGGTCTCCTGGTATTCATGAATCAGCGACACCAGTTGCACCAGCGGCCGCGACACCCGGTTCGACAGCATCTGAAACGCCACCAGGGCGCCGACGCTCAAGCTGCCGTCGAACACGTCGCCGGCGCCGACCACGATCACCGCCACCAGCATCAGCTTTTCAAGCAGGCCGGTGGAAGTCTGCGCCAGCGCCGACAGCTTGCCGACGCCGAACTGCAGTTCGATGGCTTGCGCGGTGCGTTCCTCCCATGCGCTGCGCTGGCGCGGTTCGAGCGCCAGCGCCTTCACCGTCCCCATGCCGTGGATCGCCTCGACCAGCAGGCTCTGGCGCGTCGCCTCGGCCTGGTAGAGCCGCTGCAGGCGGGCCCGGAATGGCACGATCACCAGTGCGATGACAGCGGTGATCAGCAGGCAGAAAAACAGCAGGATGGCGGTCAGCCGGCCGCTGTAGAGCAGCAGAACCGGAATGAATACCAGGAGCGCGCTGGCTTCGAGCAGGGTCAAGAGCAGCTTGCCGGTGAGGAATTCCCGGACCTTGCGCGCCTGCTGCATGTGCTGCACCAGAACGCCGGCGGCGATGCGTTCGAAGAAAGCCACCGGCAGTGCCAGCAGGTGGGCAAAGATGCGGGTTGAAACACGCAGGTCGATGCGGTTGCTGGCGTACAGCAGCAGATACTGGCGCACGAAGCCGAACGCGGCTTCGAACAGCACGCACAGCACCGCGCCCAGCGACAGCACATACAGTGTCGAATAACTCTGATGGGTGAGCGCCTTGTCGATGACGATCTGGAAATAGATCGGCAAAGCGAGCGCGACCACGTGCAGCGTCAGGGCGGCGATGATGACGTCGCGCAACAGCGATTTCTGGCGCAGCAGCTCGGGCACGAACCAGCGCAAGCCGAACGGCTGGTCTTCGTCGCCGATCGCGTATTGCCGCCGCATCAGCACGGCTTCACCAGCCCACACCGCCTCAAGCTGCGCGCGGCTCACCGGCAGGTGCTTGCCGCCGTCGGCAAGCGGATCGGCGACGATCAGGCCGCCGGCGGTCGCCGGCCGGGTCGCGGTGGCGGCTGCCGCCGCCGCATCGGCGTCGCCGGGAGCATCCGCGGCGGTCGCCGCGAATCCGAGGGCGACCACCGAATTGCCATTTGACAGCCGCAACAGCAGCGGGAAAACGCTCCGTGGTTGCGCGGCAAGCCGGTCCCAATCGAAGTGCATCGGGCGCGCCACCAATCCGCATTGCTGCGCCATGCGGGTGAGGATGTCGGTCGATGGCTCTTGCTCGCCGAGCGCGAAGTCATGCACCAGGCGGTCGGCGGAGAGGTCGAGCCCATGGTGGCGGGCGACCGCGACCAGGCATTCGACGGCGGTGTGTTTGGCCATCGGCGAGCGGTCCCCGGTCAGCGACGCAGCGAGTGCGGTCGGCCGGCGGTCCGGCGTTGGCCGCGATGCACGTTACTTGAAATTCGGCGACTTCGCGCCGGTCGCAAGGCTTGCGGCGCCTGTGGCTGCGCCAGCGGCAGGGGCGGCGGCAGGCGCGGCAACAACGGCGGTGGCGGCGGGTGGCGGTGCGGCCGGCGCCGGCTTGCGCACCACCAGGCCGTGCTTTTCGAGCTGCTGCATGACCTGCTCCATGAGCGAGAACGAATGGATGAAGCCGTCGACCGGCATCACCACACGCTGGCGGAATTCACGCCTGGCCGCGCCGGCGGCATCCTTTTCGGTCGCCGAAAGGCTGACCAGGTCGATGCGCACC
>JANPGJ010000615.1:0-2258 GCA_031423955.1 Burkholderiales bacterium | reverse complement strand
GGTGATCTTGCCCTGGGCGGCAGGTTCCCAGAGTTTTTTCAGTTCTTCCACTGTCATCTGGGTGAGGAACTTGTTGTTCGGGTGGGTCACCACGGTGAGCGCGTCGAATGCCACTGGCAGTTCGATGTACTTGATGCCGGCGGTGCGGCACTCTTCCATCTCCTTGGTGAGGATCGGGCGCGAGGCATTCGAAATATCGGTCTCGCCGCGGCAGAATTTCTAGAAGCCGCCGCCGGTGCCGGAAATGCCGACCGTGACCTTGACCGAATTCTTCTTGAGTTTCTGGAATTCCTCGGCCACCGCTTCGGTGATCGGGTATACCGTGGAAGAGCCGTCGATCTTGACGATCGGGCCGGTTTGCGCGAACACCGCGCTGCTTGCCGCCATTGCGGCGATGAGGGGAATCAGTTTTGCGAGACGCATGGCAATCCTTTCGAAGGCGTTTGATCAGACCATCGCACTTTATGAACAGAATGTGACGGGACGATGACAAAGGCGCGCCGAAATGTCACCGCCGCGTCAAGGTCAGCGCGCAGACTGCGGCGCGCGGTGGAATCGGCCGCGGAATTGGCTAATGTCGATGCCCGAAGTCAAGCGTATTCTTGAGTCATATCGCGCCGCACCAACACCTACTACTCTGGAGACCCGATGAATCTGATTCTGTGGCGCCATGCCGAAGCCGAAGAGGGCGATATCGATCTCAAGCGCGGCCTGACCCGGCGCGGGCTCAAACAGGCCGCCGTGATGGCCGACTGGCTGCGCCAGCACGCCCCGGCCGGCGCGACCCTGCTGGCCAGCCGCGCCTTGCGTTCGCAACAGACCGCGAGCGCGCTGGCGAATCGCTTCAAGGTGGTCAAGGGGCTTGACCCGGAACGCGGGGTGGAGGAATTGCTGGCCGCGGCCGAGTGGCCTGAGGGCGGCGGCGAATCGGGTTGCGTGATCGCGGTCGGCCATCAGCCTACGCTCGGTCGCGCCGCCGCCTTGCTGCTTGGCGGCGCCGAGGATGACTGGACCATCAAGAAGGGCGCGATCTGGTGGTTTTCCAATCGCGTGCGCGCCGATGAAACGCAAACGGTGTTGCGGGTCGCTCTGGCGGCGGAGTTTCTGATGTAACCAATTCTTCATCGAATCGTCATCGATGCGTCACCGCGCTGACTTAACTTCGCCCCCGGCATGTGCCGCGACGCGAAGGATCGAAACGATGAAAAGACTCGACTGGCTTGCGCATTCCGATGGATTGGCGTTTGTGCCGCAGGTGCGCCATGACCCGGTGGTTCGTCCCGAAGAGGGCGGCTATAGCCTGAGCTTCGCCGGCAGTGCAAGCGAAGTGGCGGAGGCACAACGCTTGCGTTTCAAGGTGTTCGCCGAGGAAATGGGCGCGCGGTTGCCAAACCCCGAAAGCGGCCTCGATGTCGATGCCTTCGACGCCCATTGCGAACACCTGCTGGTACGCAGTCGCGCCGACGGCCGGGTGGTCGGCGCCTATCGTCTATTGCCGCCGGAAACGGCACGGCGCATCGGCGGCTTTTACTCGGAAACCGAGTTCGACATCGGGCGGCTTGATCATCTGCGCGGAAGCATGGTCGAGGCCGGTCGTTCCTGCGTGCACTGGGAGCACCGCAACGGCCCGGTGATCATGCTGCTGTGGTCGGGCATTACGCGCTTCATGAAACGCTATGGGTACGAATACCTGATCGGGTGCGCCAGCATCAGCCTGCGTGACGGCGGCCACGCCGCGGCCAACCTTTATCGCGGCCTCAACGAGCGCGATCTGGTGGCGCCCGAGTACAAGGTGTTTCCCAAGTTGCCGTTGCCGGTGGACAAGCTGGCCAATGGTGACGCCGCCAGCGCGCCGCCGCTGGTCAAGGGCTATTTGCGGGTCGGCGCCAAGGTTGGCGGCGCACCGGCTTGGGATCCGGATTTCAACAGCGCCGATCTGTTCATGTTGTTCAACCTGAGCCAGATGAATCCGCGCTATGCGCGGCATTTCACTTGAACGCCTGAACATCACGTTTGCAAGGGCAAGGCAACTGTGCGCACGATGGCGCACAGTTGCCTTGCCCCTGCGTGCTTCTAGCGATCAGCAGCTGAGCCGCGGGAGTCCGCGGCGCAGGACGGGCGCTGCCGTTGATCAAGCCCGCGGCGCACGCTGGCTGCGACCCAGGCGCCGTCGTCCAGCGGCAGGTCATGCCCGGCTTTTTCATGCAGCATCAGCGGGGCACCCCAGGCGCGTGCGATCGCAGTTGAGCAGGCCGGAT
>JANPGJ010000614.1:0-17661 GCA_031423955.1 Burkholderiales bacterium | reverse complement strand
TGGAGATTTACGGGCCGGAATCGTCAGGCAAGACGACGCTGACCCTGCAGGTGATCGCCGAAATGCAGAAGATCGGCGGCACCGCCGCCTTCATCGATGCCGAACATGCGCTCGATCCGAGCTACGCGCAAAAGCTGGGCGTCAATATCTCGGATTTGCTGATTTCGCAGCCCGACACCGGCGAGCAGGCACTGGAGATCGCCGACATGCTGGTGCGCTCGGGCTCGGTTGACATCGTGGTGATCGACTCGGTGGCGGCGCTGACGCCGAAGGCCGAGATCGAAGGCGAAATGGGCGATCAATTGCCGGGCTTGCAGGCACGGCTGATGAGCCAGGCGCTGCGCAAGCTCACCGGCAACATCAAGCGTACCAACACCCTGGTGATTTTCATCAATCAGATTCGCATGAAAATCGGCGTGATGTTCGGCAATCCTGAAACCACCACCGGCGGCAATGCGCTCAAGTTCTATGCCTCGGTGCGCCTGGATATCCGTCGCACCGGTTCGATCAAGGATGGCGAAGAGGTGATCGGCAACGAAACCCGCGTCAAGGTGGTGAAAAACAAGGTCGCGCCACCATTCCGGGAAGCGCATTTCGACATTCTTTACGGCGCCGGCATCTCGCGGGAAGGCGAGATCATCGAGCTGGGCGTTGAACACAAGATTGTCGATAAATCCGGCGCCTGGTACAGCTACAAGGGTGATCGGATCGGCCAGGGCAAGGACAATACCCGCAACTGGTTGCGCGAGAACCCCGCGGTGGCGCATGAAATCGAGGCCCGCGTGCGCGAGGCGCTCGGCGTCAAGGGCGGGCCATCCAGCCAGGCGGCTGCCGCCTGAGATGACGGGCAGGCCGTCGGGCAAACGGGTCAGGGCGGCGCCATGCGGCGCGGCCGCCCTGTGCGGCGGCAAGTTGCAGCGCTCCCGGGGCTTGGCTGTGCGGCCGGTTTGTTCGCACACGGCGGGATGAGTGCATGTTTGGCGCCAGGAAATTCTCGCAGGCGACGGCACGGCAGCGTGGCGCATCCGGTGATGACGTAGCGGAAGTTGCGCAGGTCACCTTGGCATCCTTGCGGTCACGTGCCGTCGGCTGGATGGCACGGCGCGAGCATAGCCGCGCGGAATTGCGGCAAAAGCTCCTCCGGCTCGGGGGGGGCGATGCGCTCGTTGACACTTTGCTCGACGCGCTCGAAAGCGAGCGACTGCTGTCTGACCAACGCTACGCCGAAGGGGTTGCACGGGTGCGCGGCGCCCGCTTTGGCAGTCAGCGGGTGGCCAACGAATTGCGCCAGAAGGGCGTCGGGGCCGAGGTTGCGGGACTGGTCGCCGACCTCAAGGCCGGCGATCTCGATCTTGCCCAGTCGGTGTGGGCACGCAAATTCGGCGCGGCGCCGAAAGATGCGGGCGACCGAGCCCGCCAGATGCGTTTTTTGCAGGCGCGCGGCTTTCCCGGCGACGTGATCCGCAAAGTCGTTCCCAAGGCTTGCCTGCAGGAAGACCAGTAGCAGCCTGGTCTGCGGGTGCTGCGTGCGGATTTGCGCGCCGCATCTTGTGTCTTGCGTGTCAAACGATTCCAACTGAACCGTGGTTACGCGTGGCGCGTGTATTCGGCGGTGCTTTTGTTGCGTCGTCGCCGTAACGCCAGCACTGCCCCGATGGGGGCCTATGCTATTATTTCAGGCTTGTTTTGAGGCCGTAACGCTGTCCTGACAAGGCGTTTTTTTGCCGTGCCATTGCGCTGGCGGCGCTGAATGCAGTCTGGAACATCGGTTGCAGGATGGTGAAGGTCGATGAGTGCGTACGGGTTGAACCAGACCACTGGGCGCAAAGGCGTGCAAGCGACGCTTGAATGAAATTTTTGAACGGGGTGCTCTGGTTTTTCGTATCGGGGTGCCCGGGTTTTCGTGAATGGCAGTGCGGTATTTTTGTTCCGCGAACGAGTAGTCGGCATGGTCTGCCAAGCCATCGTCGTTGTTGATCATTGGGCACTATTGGCATCCGCCGGATTGCAACACTGTCGCCGTTTCAGGCTGCGGGCGCGCCACAGGTTTCGAGTCAGGTCGGGCAGCGGTTCGCGGGCAGGATTTTTCCGGTCGAAACCGGGCGCAAAGGGGAATACGTTGAAGATCCACGAATATCAGGGCAAGGAAATTCTGCGCAAGTTTGGGGTACCGACACCGCGCGGAATTGCGTGTTTTTCGGTCGACGAGGCG
This sequence comes from Burkholderiales bacterium, assembly GCA_031423955.1. Lineage (GTDB taxonomy): Bacteria > Pseudomonadota > Gammaproteobacteria > Burkholderiales > JAEUOS01 > JAEUOS01. The sequence goes on along the minus strand of JANPGJ010000614.1, from coordinate 15,449 downwards.
GTTGCGGCAGCGGAGCAACTGGGCGGCCCGGTCTGGGTGGTCAAGGCGCAGATTCATGCCGGTGGCCGCGGCAAGGGCGGCGGCGTGAAAGTCGCGAAATCGCTTGCCGAAGTTCGCGAGCGGGCTGGCCAGATCCTCGGCATGCAACTCATCACGCATCAGACCGGCGCAGGCGGCCAGAAGGTCAACCGGCTGTTGGTTGAAGATGGCGCCGACATCAGGAAGGAATACTACGTCGCGGCGCTGACCGATCGGGCCAGCCAGAAGGTCGCCATCATGGCGTCCAGCGAGGGCGGCATGGATATCGAGGAAGTGGCCCACGCGACACCGGAGAAAATTCTCAAGGAGTTCATCGACCCGGCCACCGGTGTCACCGAGGCACAGGCAGATCGCCTGGCGCGCGGCATCGGGGTTCCGGAGGCTTCGCTGACGCAGGCGAAAGACGTGTTCCGGAAGCTCTATGCATGCTACATGGAGACCGATGCGTCGCTGGCTGAAATCAATCCGATGATTCTCGAGGGCAACGGCAACATCAAGGCACTCGACGCGAAGTTCAATTTTGATTCTAACGCCTTGTTCCGCCATCCCGAAATCGTTGCGTTCCGCGATCTCGACGAAGAGGACCCGGCGGAAGTCGCAGCGTCGAAGTTCGATCTGGCCTATATCCAGCTTGACGGCAATATCGGCTGCCTGGTCAATGGCGCCGGACTGGCGATGGCGACCATGGATACGATCAAGCTGTTCGGCGGCGAACCGGCCAATTTTCTCGACGTCGGTGGCGGCGCGACTGCGGAGAAGGTGACTGAAGCCTTCAAGATCATGTTGACCACGCCCGGCCTGAAGGCGATCCTGGTCAATATTTTCGGTGGCATCATGCGATGTGACACCATCGCAGCAGGCGTGATCACCGCCTGCAAGGCGGTCAGTCTGGCGGTACCGCTGGTGGTGCGCATGAAGGGGACGAACGAAGATCTGGGCAAGAAAATGCTGGCCGACTCCGGATTGCCGATCATCAGTGCCGACACCATGGCAGAAGCCGCGCAGAAAGTCGTGGCGGCGGCCAAGTAGGCGCGCGCGAGCCGGACGCGATGTGCCGGATCGCCGACATCACAGTCCCAAGGGCATGAAGGGAACATATGAGCATCCTGATTGACAAGAACACCCGGGTGATGACCCAGGGCATCACCGGCAAGACCGGTCAGTTTCACACCAAAATGTGCAAGGAATACGCCAACGGGGCGAACTGTTTCGTGGCAGGCGTGAATCCCAAGAAGGCCGGCGAAAGTTACGAAGGCATCCCGATTTTCGGCTCCGTCAAGGACGCGAAAATGCAAAGCGGTGCGACGGTCTCGGTCATTTACGTGCCGCCTCCCGGGGCGGCAGCGGCGATCTGGGAAGCGGTCGAGGCCGATCTCGACCTGGTGATCTGCATCACCGAAGGCATTCCGGTGCGCGACATGCTTGAGGTGCGCAATCGCATGAGGGCGCAAAACCGCAAGACATTGCTCCTCGGACCCAATTGCCCCGGGTTGATCACTCCGGAAGAAATAAAGATCGGCATCATGCCCGGCCACATCCATCGCAAGGGTCGGGTTGGCGTGGTTTCGCGCTCCGGAACCCTTACGTATGAAGCGGTTGGGCAATTGACCGAGATCGGCCTTGGCCAGTCCTCGGCGGTCGGAATCGGCGGCGATCCGATCAACGGCTTGAAGCATATCGACATCATGCGATTGTTCAATGACGACCCGGAGACCGATGCGGTGGTGATGATCGGCGAAATCGGCGGGCCGGACGAAGTCGACGCGGCCCGCTGGGTCCGCGACAACATGATAAAGCCGGTGGTCGGGTTCATTGCCGGCGTCACCGCACCACCTGGCAAGCGGATGGGGCACGCCGGAGCGTTGATTTCCGGCGGCGAGGACACGGCCCAGGCCAAGCTCGATGTCATGGAAGAGTGCGGCATCAAGACCACCAAAAACCCGTCCGAGATGGCCAAGCTGCTCAGGGCCGCTCTCAAATAGGACTGCTTTCACGGATTGCCGACAATGGGGCGCTTGCGAGGCAGGCGCCCCTTCTGTTGTAGGGGAGACGAAGTATGGAAATGTTCATGCAGGCGACGTTTTGGGCGGCGCTTGGCAACATCATTCTGGTCAACATTGTCCTGTCGGGTGACAACGCGGTGGTGATCGCGCTGGCAGCGCGACAGTTGCCGCCGAAGCAGCAAAAGCAGGCGATCCTGTTCGGCAGCGGCGCGGCCATCCTGATGCGGATCGTGTTGACGATCTTCGCGGTCAAGTTGCTGACGCTGCCGTGGCTCAAGATCGTCGGCGCCGTCCTCCTGGTCTATATCGGCGTGCAGTTGCTGATGGACGGCGACGACGACGAAGGTCATGTCAAGGAACATTCCAGCATGGCCGGCGCGATCAAGACAATTCTGATCGCCGACCTGGTCATGAGCCTTGATAACGTCCTCGGTGTGGCTGCCGCGGCCAAGGGCAACATAACCTTGCTCGTCTTGGGGTTGGCGATCAGCATTCCGCTGATTATTTTCGGCAGCACCCTGATGCTCAAGCTGATGGAACGCTTTCCGATCATCATCACCCTGGGCGCGGCCCTGCTGGGTTATTTGGCGGGCGAGATGATTGTCGGCGATCCCAAGATGGTCGAGTGGTTCCCGCACCTGCATCATGCGCAGGAACTGACAATCATTCCCGGGGCGCTGGAGTTGAGTCTGGCCGGATTGGCGGGGGCTACCCTGGTGGTGTTGCTTGGCAAGGTGCTGGCGGCGCGACCCAAGCCGGCACATTGAGCCGGCGCGGCCTTGGTGGCGATGTGTGGTTTTATCGTCGCAGGTTGGCGTTTTCGCGCCGTGATGCCCGTCAATCAGTTGACGTTGTTGATGATTGACTGCAAGAATGCGTATCATCATGCTGTTTATCTTGCGAAATTTCCATTTGAAGGTGTGGTTGGCGTAAACTTCGAATGTTTTTCGCCGCCCGTCGCAATCCTGAAGTATTCAGGTTTTCGTCGGCGCGGCTTTTGCGCATCGGGATTCGACAGGTCAATTGCACGGGCCAAGTCACAACAGGCGCGGCATTAGGGGAACACGATGGCCAAAGGGAAGGCGGATTTCTGGAAATCGGACTGGTTTCTGGGGCTGGTCATTGCGCTTGCGTTTTTCGTCGCAGCCTACCCGTACGGGAGCGAAGTGCTGCGCAGTATTGAACGCAAAGCCTACGATTGGGGCGTTGCTGCGTCGAACAAGACCCCGAACGACAAGATCGCCGTGATTGCGATCGACAATGAAAGCATCAAGAATATCGGACGCTGGCCATGGAGCCGCGAAGTGCATGCCAAAATGACCGATATCCTGGTTGGCGCGAAGGCCAAGGTGATCGGCAACAGTGTTCAGTTTTTCGAACCTCAGCAGGATCCGGGTCTTGCATATATCAACAAGTTGCTGGCGGCATACAACAAGGCCGTGCCAGCGGCAAGTGCGGGCACGCCGGGGGCTGCTGACGCGACTGCGCCAAGTGTCGACTTCGCCCAGTTCGGCACGCTTCTCAAGGAAGCCGACACGGCGCTCAATACCGACCGCAAGCTCGCGTCCAGTTTTGCCGCCGCCAACAATGTGGTGCTTTCCACCGACCTGACGGTTGGGGAGCCGCGTGGCAAGCCCGACAAGGACCTTCCGGCATTCGTCGCCAAATTCACCCTGGTGGACAAGAAAGGCGCCGACATCATCCCGACCAACCAGATCCAGTTTCCGATCGAAAGCCTGGGGTCGGTGGCGGCGGGCTTGGGACATCTGACACAGACCCAGGATCCGGATGGTGCGATTCGCACCGAACCGCTGTTGCTGCAGTATTACGATCGATATGTGCCGTCATTTGCGCTGATGGTGGCGGCGAAGTCGCTCAATCTCGGGGTTGATGACATCAAGGTCACCTGGGGTGAGCAGTTGCGCCTGGGCAAGCTGGCGATTACGACTGATTCCAGTTCGCGGATGTTCAGTTTCTTCTACAAGGATCGTGGCGACAAGCGGGCTTTCCAGATCGACTCGTTTTACGACGTGATTTCCGGCAAGATCAATGCCGCCGAGCGGTATGCCGGAAAGATTGTTTTGATCGGGGCGACAGCGTCCGGTGTCGGCACAAGCTTCGTGACACCGGTATCTTCGGCACTGACGCCGGTCGAAATCTCGGCCCATACGGTGTCGTCGATCTTGTCGGAACATTTCTTTGTGACCCCTGCCTGGGCAGTGTGGCTGGAGCTGGTGGTTTTCCTGCTGGTCGCCGCGTACCTGATCGCGTTGTTGCCCAAGCTCAAAGCCCGGCCGGCGGCGCTGATTACTCTGGGCGTCCTTGTCGCGCTGCTCGCAACGCACTTCGCGCTGATGGTTTCGGCCGGCATGTGGATCCAGCTGATGGTGCCTGCCACGCTTCTGTTGGTCGGGCACCTGCTGCTGACCACCAAGCGTTACATCGTCACCGAAGCAGGCAAGCAAAAGTCGGATGTCGAATCCGCCGAGTCCAATCGCATGCTGGGCCTGGCCTTTCAGGGCCAGGGCCAGCTCGACATGGCGTTCGACAAGTTCCGCAAGGTGCCGTTCGACGGCGCGGTGATGGACAACCTGTACAACCTCGCCCTTGATTTCGAGCGCAAGCGCCAGTTCAACAAGGCGCAGGCGGTCTATGAGCACATGGCTGGGTATGACCCGAAATACAAGGATCTTGAGCAGAAAATCGTCCGTGCCAAGAACCTGTCGGAGACGGTGATTCTTGGTGGCGCGTCAGGGCGCAGCAACGCCAGCATCCTTGATGGGGCCGGCGCAGGCGAGAAGCCGATGCTCGGTCGCTACCAGATTGAAAAAGAGCTTGGCAAGGGCGCGATGGGCGTGGTCTATCTCGGGCGTGATCCGAAGATCAGCCGGGTGGTCGCGATCAAGACAATGGCCTTGTCGCAGGAATTCGAGGCCGACGAACTTGACGAGGCAAAGGCGCGTTTCTTCCGCGAGGCCGAGACCGCAGGCCGGCTCAATCACCCGCACATCGTGACCATTTACGATGCCGGCGAAGAGCATGACCTTTGCTTCATAGCGATGGAGCTGCTCAAAGGCAAGGACCTGATACCGTACACCAAGCCGGAGACACTGCTGCCGATGGCCAGGGTGGTGTCGATCACGGCGCGGGTCGCCGATGCCCTCGGGTATGCGCACCGCCAGAATGTCGTTCACCGCGACATCAAGCCGGCCAACATCATGTACGACCTGGAATTGGACAACCCGAAGGTGACCGATTTCGGCATCGCACGGGTTACGGATTCATCCAAGACCAAGACCGGCATGGTGCTGGGTACGCCTTCCTACATGTCACCCGAACAGTTGTCGGGCAAGAAGGTTGACGGGCGCTCGGACCTGTTTTCGCTGGCGGTCAGCATGTACCAGATGCTGTCCGGTCAGTTACCGTTTGTCGGCGACTCGATGGCGCAGCTGATGTTCAAGATCGCCAATGAAGAGGCGGCTGACATCCGTACGCTCAATCCACAGGTTCCGGACGGACTGGTGGAAGTCTTGCAGAAGGCGATGAGCAAGGATGCGGACCTGCGCTTCCAGACCGGTGAGGAATTAGCGGCTGCATTGCGACCCTACGGCGAGACGCCATCAACCTCCACGGGAATGAACATCCCTGCGGCATCGCGTGCATCTGCGACGGCGGGCGTGGCGCCGGCGACGCAGTCGATTCCGCTCTCCCCGCCACCGACACAATCGATCGCTCCGGCGGTCCAGGCCACCAATCCGCACGCAGGCGAGACGGTGGTACTGCAGGCGCCACCGGATAACGACAAGACGGTCATACTCCAGGTGGCGCCGCCCGTTGCTCAGCGGCCGGCGGCGGCGGCGGCACCGAAGCCGCCGCCCGATGTGGACATTTCACTTTAGGGCATGCGCATGAGTCTTGCAGATGCGATCGAGATCGTTGGCCATACCGACCCGGGCATGGTGCGATCCCATAACGAGGACTCGATCGCCAACGATGCCCGGCATGGCCTTGCCATCCTGGCGGACGGCATGGGGGGTTACAACGCGGGCGAAGTCGCCAGCGGAATGGCGACCACGGTCCTGATGACCGAATTGCAGTCCGCGATTTCGCAGCGGGCGCCGTTTGAGTATGACCCGGAAGGCGGTGCCGAGTTCCGGACCCACGCGGCGCGAATGCTGCGCGACCAGATCACCAAGGCGAATCACGCGATTTATTCAGCTGCGCAGTCGCAACCGCAATATTCCGGCATGGGAACGACCCTTGTCACTGCGATCTTCTACGACAACAAGATGAGCGTCGCGCATATTGGCGATTCGCGGCTCTATCGCCAGCGTGGCGCCGAGTTCGTGCAGATCACTCGCGACCATTCGCTATTGCAGGAACAGATCGACAGCGGCATGTTGACGATCGAGGAAGCCAAGCACTCGCAAAACAAGAATCTGGTGACGCGAGCGCTTGGAATCGATCCGACGGTCGAGGCCGAAATCCACGATTATGAAACGCGGCCCGGGGACATTTATCTGCTTTGCTCAGACGGTTTGTCGGACATGGTGTCCGACGAGGAAATCGGCCTGACGCTGGAGACCCTGGGCGGCAATCTCAATCTCGCGGCGCAGCAACTGGTGCAAATGGCTAACGATAATGGCGGCCGTGATAACGTGTCGGTGCTGCTTGTCAAGATTGTCAAGGAATACCCGGCTGCCAGGGGTTTGTTCGGCAGGTTTTTGGGGTGGTTCAAGTAAACTGGTGCGACGGCAGGTTGCTACGCGTCAACAGCGAAAGAGAAAAAGGAACGGGCTATGGCGAAGCTAATTCTAAGTATGGACGGGCTGGTGCTCAAGGAAATCACCTTGACGAAGGAACGCACCACCATCGGCCGCAAGCCGCATAACGACATTCAGATCGACAATCTGGCGGTTTCCGGCGAGCATGCCGTGATCGTCACGATTCTCAATGATTCGTTCCTCGAAGACCTGGGGTCCACCAACGGCACCCTGGTCAACGGGCAACCGATCAAGAAGCACTTTCTGCAGCCAAACGACGTCGTTGAGCTTGGGAAGTACAAGCTCAAATACATCAATGAGGCACCAAAAGCCGCGGCTGCGGCGGATTTCGAAAAAACCATGGTGCTGCGCCCGGGGACCATGCCACGGCCCGCGCCTGCGGCGGCACCAGCGGCCGGCGCGCCAGCCGCCATGGCGACCGCGGCGGTGGCGGCGCCACTACAGGCGCCCGCACCCGCGACGCCAGCCAGGCAGGGGGCGATCCAGCTTCTGTCAGGCGCCAATGTCGGCAAGGAGCTTTTGCTGACGAAAGCGCTCACCACGCTGGGCAAACCCGGGGTTCAGGTGGCGGTTATCACACGCCGGCCGCAGGGCTACTTCATCACGCATGTCGAAGGCGCGAATTTTCCGGTTGTCAATGGCAAAACCCTTGATGCCCAGGCACATCCGCTGAACGATCACGATGTGGTCGAAATCGCCGGAACCAAAATGGAGTTCTTTTACAAATAGGCTTGGCAGTCGCCGGGATTTAGCGTGGCGGCGCGCGAGGCAGGGGACGATTCGCCAAAAGGGGAACGGCAGTGAAACAGCACATCGTCCGGATCGGACTTGGGCTTCTGGTGCTGTCGCTGTTTTTGGTGCACGCCGCCGAAGTCTTCAATATCCGGATCATCAGTCAGCTTGACGCGATCATCTACGATGCGCGGGCGCGGCTGACCATGCCACAAACGCTCGACGACCGCATCGTCATTCTGGATATTGACGAAAAGAGCCTTGGCAAGCTTGGTCGCTGGCCCTGGAGCCGCGACAAGATGGCCGGCCTGATCGACAAATTGTTCGACGAGTATGGCGTGGTGATGGTCGGTTTCGACGTCGTGTTCGCCGAGCCGGATGTCAGCTCGGGCATCCGCTCCCTCGAGAGCCTCAGCCGTGACGGCGCGCTCAAGGATAACGAACAATTCAAATCCGAAATCGAACGGCTCAAGCCGCAGCTTGACTACGATGCGCGGTTCGCCAAGGCACTCGCTGGCAAGCCGGTCGTATTGGGCTACTACCTTTCTTCGGAGGACGATGCCGAAAAAAGCGGTGTCCTGCCGCCGCCGGTGATGCCCGGCGGCACATTCAAGGGTCGCACGATCGACTGGTTTCAATGGAAAGGATTTGGCGCCAATCTGCCTATCTTCCAGAAGGCGGCATTGGGATCGGGCCTTTTCAATCCGATCGTTGACCTCGATGGTGTTGTGCGGCGGGTCCCGATGCTCTCGGAGTATGACGGGCAGTATTACGAATCGCTGGCCCTGGCGATGTTCCGAGCCTTGCTTGGGTCGCCGAACCTCGAGCCCGGCTACCCGGCGGAGCGCTTCCTGTCGAAGAATTACCAGGGCCTCGAGTGGCTTGAGATGAAGGCCAATGCAGGCGGCGCGCTGCGTTCGTTCAAGATTCCGGTTGACAAGACTGTCAGCGCGCTGGTGCCGTACCGTGGACGGGGTGGGCCGAGGGGGAATTCCTTCCGCTACATCTCGTTGGCCGATATCAGCGAGGGCAAGATCGCCAAGGCCGATCTGAAGGGTAAGATCGCGTTGTGGGGAACCACGGCTCCGGGGCTACTCGATTTGCGTTCAACGCCGGTGGGGGAGGCTTACCCGGGAGTTGAAATCCATGCCAATCTGCTGTCCGGCATGTTGTCGCAGAATTTCAAGGAGCGACCGCCATTTACCCTTGGGGCGGAGGTGCTTTTGCTGTCGATCGGCGGTGTCGCTCTGGCACTATTGTTGCCGTTCCTGTCGCCGATGCGGGCGACCGTGGTGGCGCTGGTGGGGATGCTTCTGATCATCGCCCTCAATTACCTGATCTACACGCGCTTGAATCTGGTGTTGCCGCTGGCGGCGTCCCTGTTGATGACGGCTGCGCTTTTCACCCTGAACATGGCCTACGGCTATTTCGTGGAATCGCGCAGCAAACGCGAGTTCACTGCGCTGTTCGGGCAGTATGTGCCGCCGGAACTGGTTGACGAGATGGCGCGCAATCCAACCAAATACAGCATGGAGCCAAGCGCGGCGGACCTGACGATCCTGTTTTCCGACGTGCGCGGGTTCACCACGATTTCGGAAAGCCTGTCACCCGGTGACCTTGCGTCGTATATCAATGACTACCTGACCGGCATGTCGGCGATGATTTCGAAGAATCGCGGCACGCTAGACAAGTACATCGGCGACGCCGTGATGGCTTTCTGGGGCGCGCCCGTGCCCGACGCGGAGCACGCACGCCAGGGTGTGATTACCGCGCTGGAGATGCAGAAAGTGGCCACCGAACTCAACGACAAATTTCGCGCCAAGGGTTGGCCGACGCTCAAGATCGGCATCGGGGTGAATTCCGGCAACGTGCGGGTCGGCGATATGGGTTCGAAGGTGCGCAAGGCGTATACCGTGATGGGTGACCCGGTCAATCTCGCCTCGCGGCTCGAAGGGCGCACCAAGGAGTATGGTGTCGGAATTCTGGTCGGGGAAGCGACCGAGAAAGTCGTCAAGGGCGTGGTTTTCAAGGAACTTGACCGGATTCGCGTCAAGGGCAAGAACGAGCCAGTCGCGGTCTTCGAACCGGTTTGCCTTGAGGCCGACGCCGACAAGAAACTCAAGGACGAACTGAAGCTATGGCGTGACGCCTTGAAGGCTTACCGGTCGCAATCCTGGGACCAGGTCGAGATGAATCTGCTGAATCTTCAGCGGATGAACCCGGATTGCTATCTTTACGAAAAATATGCTGAACGCGTGATACAGTTTCGCAAGAATCCGCCCGGCCCGAACTGGGACGGGGTTACCACGTTTGACGAGAAGTGACTCGTCCAAGGGCAGGCCTCCACAGATGAAAGTCAAGGTTCTAGGTTGCTCGGGCGGCATCGGCGGCAAGCATTTGCGAACCACCGCGTTCAGGGTTGACAACGACGTGTTGATCGACGCCGGCACCGGTGTTGCTGACCTTTCATTGACCGAACTGTCGATGATCGATCATATTTTTCTGACGCATTCTCACCTTGATCATATCGCCACGATCCCTTTCATTGTCGATACTGTCGGCGCGATGCGCGACAAGCCGCTGACGGTTTACGGCATCGAAGAGACTCTGGACACGCTTTCGAAACACATCTTCAACTGGAGTGTCTGGCCGGACTTCACTTCCATTCCCACGGTCGACGCGCCGTTCATGCGCTACCAGCGGATCAAGGTCGGCCAACGCCTGGTACTTGACGGCCGCACCTTCACCGCCCTGCCGGCAAACCACACGGTGCCGGCGGTTGGTTACCAGATTGATAGCGGCGAGGGCAGCCTGGTGTTTTCGGGCGACACCTACACCAATGACCCTTTGTGGAAAATCGTCAACAAGATTCCGAATCTGAAATACCTGCTGATCGAAACCGCTTTTTGCAACCGCGAGAAACAGCTTGCAGTCGCTTCCAAGCACTTGTGCCCGAGCCTGCTGGCTGAAGAACTTGCCAAACTTGAACGGACGGCGGAGATTTTCATCACCCACCTGAAGCCAGGCGAAATCGAGCTGACGATGCAGGAGATCGAGGAATTCGCCGGTGATTACAAGCCTCGCATGCTGCAAAACGGGCAGGTATTCGAGATTTGACGGTGGCGATGACTGAAACCAGCGTTTCAATCGAGGTGCTGCGGGCGTTTGACCCGCTCGGATCGCTTTCCGGTCCGCGCCTTCAGGAATTCGCGGATCTTTGCTTTCTTGAACGGGCCCAGGCCGGCGCTGATCCGTTCCGCATGCGCGGAGCGTCCGAGCAGTTGGCGTTTCTGGCCAAGGGTGAATTGACCCTCCTTTTTGCGGATGGCAGCAGCGAGTCGGTTGTGGCCGGCACTGACGGTGCACGCGGCGCGCTGACAAGGCCGAGGGGCATCGTTGCGGGGCGCGCGGTCACCGACCTGGAGCTTATCCGGATTGATCGCGATTTGCTCGACATCATGTTGACCTGGGACCAACTCGCCGAATTCGATGCGACCCGGACCGGGCGCCTCAAAGTGCTGGCGCAGGATGACGACGCACCGACCATGCCGCAATGGAAGGTCATGTCGGGCGTATTCAGCATGTCAAACCTCAGGACCGGCGCTTTCTCAAACCTGCCGTCTGCCCATATTGCCGAATTGCTCAACCGATTTGCGCGCATGGAGGTCAATGCGGGCGACATCATCATCCGTGAGGGCGACGAGGGCGATTACTACTATGTCCTAGAGTCCGGGCGCGCAACCGTCACGCGCCTGGTCGGCGGTGTCGTGATAACCCTCGCCGACCTGAAGAGCGGTGACGCGTTTGGCGAAGAGGCACTGGTGTCGGATGCAAAGCGCAACGCCACCGTGACGATGAAACTGCCGGGCGTACTGTTGCGGCTTGCGAAACACGATTTCGTGGCGCTGCTCAAGGAGCCCTTGTTAAATCGGATCAAGATCGACGTCGCCAATGGCAAGGTGGCGGCAGGTGCACAATGGCTTGATGTGCGCTACCCGTCGGAATACCAATATGACCGCTTGCCCGGCGCCATCAATATTCCGCTGGCCGAGATACGCAACGCCTTCAGCGTGCTGGATAAGTCCCGCGAATATGTGCTTTACTGCCAGAGCGGGCGGCGCAGTTCCGCTGCGGCGTTCCTGCTGGCACACCGCGGTTTCAAGGTATTTATGCTTGACGGCGGGCTTTGGGCGGCGCGCAAGTCGGGTTAGCATGGATTGGCCCGCATTTTGCACGTCAGAGGGTTGGTGCCGGAGGTCCGGCGGTCGCAAAGTTTCAGCTGGTTGAGGTGAGTCATGAGTGCTGTTTTGAGTCCGAAACCCGCGGCACCTCCTGCCGACGTCAACCTCAAGCTTAACTTCCAGAAGAACCTGCAGACAGTTACCAACCGCATTCACGCGACCAACAATGTCGATGAGATCATGCTGGAGGTCAGCCAGGACGTCTGCAACCTCTTCAACGCCGACCGTCTCACGATATATGCGGTTGGCGAAGACAAGGCGTCGATCATTTCCAAGATCAAGACCGGGCTCAACTCGTTCAAGGATCTGAAACTGCCGATCGCGGAACAAAGCATCGCCGGCTACGTGGCGCTTTCGAAGAAGCTGATCAACCTGCGTGATGTGTACGACGAGAGCGAACTCAAGTCCTACAACCCGAATCTGCGATTCCTGCAGGAAGTCGACAAGCGCACCGGCTACCGAACCAAGCAGGTGCTCTGCGCGCCGATCGTCGATGCCCAGTCCGGTGAATTGATTGGTGTCGTCCAGATCATCAACAACAAGTCCGGTCAGAATTTCGGGCAATTGGAGGAAGAGGGGGCGATCGGGCTGACCCAGACGCTCGCGATTGCCTTCAGGCAACGGCAAAAGTCAGGGCAGCCGGTCAAGACGAAATATGATTACCTGGTCGCCGATGCGGTGCTTTCTGCCCAGGAGTTCGATCTCGCAACCCGCTCGGCCCGGCGCAAGGGCGTCGATGTCGAGGAGGTGCTGATTGGCGAGTTTCAGGTCAAGGTGCCGGCGCTGGGTGCGGCGCTTTCGAAGTACTTCGGCGTACCGTACGAGGTGTTCAAGGCCGACCGGATCAAGCCGGCCGATCTGCTCAAGAACCTCAAGCGTGAATATGTCGAATCCAGTCAATGGGTGCCGATCGATGATGCCAAGGAAGGCCTGATCGTGGTGTGCCTTGACCCTGAGCGGGTCAAGAGTTCGCGCATCGTCAACAACATTTTTCCGCGCGCCAACAAGGTGATCTACAAGGTCACCACCGCGATCGAATTCAAGCAGACCCTCAGCGCATTCTTCGGTGAAGTCGGCGACTCCAGTTCGATCGACGATTTGTTGACCAACATGGGGGATGACGAAGAGCTCTCCGTGGTCGGCGGCGACGGTGACGACGTCAATGCGGCAGCCGACAATGAGTTGGTGAAACTGGTCAACAAGATCATCGTCGACGCCTATCATCAAGGCGTGTCGGACATCCATATCGAGCCGTATCCCGGCAAGGCCAAGACCGAAATCCGCTTTCGCAAGGACGGTACCCTTGCTCCGTACATTGAGATTCCCGCGAGCTACCGTGCCGCGATCGTTGCGCGGATCAAGATCATGTGCGATCTCGACATCTCCGAGAAGCGCAGGCCGCAGGACGGCAAGATCAAATTCAAGAAGTACGGGCCGATCGACATCGAATTGCGCGTCGCCACCATTCCCACGCAGGGCGGGGTCGAAGACGTGGTCATGCGGATTCTGGCTGCCGGCGAGCCCATCCCGATCGATAGCCTGGGTGTCACCAAGAAGAATCTGGAAGCGCTCAAGAAGACTGTCAGCAAGCCCTACGGCCTGTTTTTCGTGTGCGGTCCGACCGGTTCGGGAAAAACCACCACCTTGCATTCGGTGCTGGGTTTTTTGAATACCCCCGATACCAAGATATGGACTGCGGAAGATCCTGTCGAAATCACCCAAAAGGGCTTGCGCCAGGTGCAGGTCAACAAGAAGGCCGGGCTTGATTTCGCGGTGGTGATGAAGGCGTTTCTCAGGGCTGACCCTGACATCATCATGGTTGGCGAGATGCGCGACGCCGAAACCACCAGCACCGGCATCGAGGCGTCGCTGACCGGTCACCTGGTGTTTGCGACCCTGCATACCAACAGCGCCCCGGAGGCGGTGATTCGCCTGCTTGACATGGGCATGGACCCGTTCAACTTCGCCGATGCCCTGCTCGGCATCCTGGCGCAGCGCCTTGCCAAGCGTCTGTGCAAGGAGTGCAAGGAGCCGTACAACCCCGATCCCAACGAGCTCAAGTCCTTCATTACCGAATACGCCGAGGAATTGGTCAAGACACCGGCCTGGAAGACCGATCCCCAGGGGCAATTCAAGAAGCTCTATGACTACTGGATGCAGGAATACGGCAAGGATGGCAAGCTCACGATGTATCGCCCCAAGGGCTGCGAAAAATGCGGTGGTGGCGGTTACAAGGGGCGCGTCGGCTTGCACGAACTGATGGTGGCAAGCGAGCGCGTCAAGAAACTCATCCAGGAACATGGGCGGGTGTCGGACATATTCATCGCGAGTGTCGAAGAGGGCATGAGCACACTGAAGATGGACGGCATGGAGAAGGTCCTGATGGGCGTCACTGATCTCAAGCAGGTTCGCACCGTTTGCATCAAGTAGGCACCGGGCCGGGTTACTGTGCTCACTGTCGAGGACCTTCTCACACGGCTTGAGCAACTCAATGCCGTTGGCGCGGCCTTGTCGCAGGAACGCGACATCAATGCCCTGCTTGAAAAGATATTGCACGCTGCGAAGGGCATCACCAATGCCGACGGCGGAACGCTCTATCGCCTGATCGATGGCGAGAAACTGCAGTTCGAGATCGTCCTCAACGATTCCCTGAAGATTGCGCTTGGCGGAACCACTGGAAATCCGATCTCGTTCTATCCGATCAAGCTGCATAACGAGGACAACGAACCCAATACATCGATGGTTGCGGCCTACTCGGCCCTGACAGGCAATGCGGTGAACATCGCGGACGCCTACACAGCCGACGGATTCGACTTTTCCGGCACCCGCAATTTCGACAAGAAGACCGGCTATCGATCGACTTCGTTTCTGACCATACCGATGCGCGATCATGAAAACGAGATCATCGGCGTTCTGCAACTTCTCAATCGCATTGACCCTCGAACCGGCGCGGTATGCGAATTTTCCGATGCCGATCAGCGCCTGGCGGAAAGCCTTGCGTCACAGGCAGCCATTGCGCTGACCAACCGAAATCTGATTCTGCAACTCGAGCAACTGTTCGAATCGTTCATCAATGTGATGAACACCGCCATTGACGAGAAATCCCCTTACACAGGGGGGCATTGTCAGCGCGTGCCAACCCTGACCATGATGCTGGCCGAAGCGGTTACCAATACAAACGTGGGTCCGCTCAAGGACTTCACCATGACCGAGAGGGATCGCTACGAGCTCAAGATAGCCGGGTTGCTCCACGATTGCGGCAAGGTGACCACGCCCGTGCATGTGGTCGACAAGGCTACCAAGCTGGAGACCATATTCGACCGCGTGCACATGGTAGATACGCGGTTTGAAATTCTGAAAAGGGACGCGGAAATAGCGCTATTGAAGGGCCAGATCTCCGCCGATGAGCATGCCCGCCGTGTTGCACAGTTCGACGCTGATCGCGCCTTCCTGCGCAAAGCCAATGTCGGTGGCGAGTTCATGCGCGACGAAGACCTGGCGCGGGTAAGGCAAATCGCCCAGTATCGATGGGTTGACGTAAGTGGGCGTGACGCAAGCTTCCTCAGTGAAGAGGAGGTCAAGAACCTGACGGTTCGCGCCGGTACCCTGACCCAGGAAGAGCGCGAGGTGATCAACTACCACATCGTCGC
>JANPGJ010000613.1:0-2415 GCA_031423955.1 Burkholderiales bacterium | reverse complement strand
TCTCGAAGGAAATCTCGCCCCTGGCTATGTCTGTTTGATCGGACCCGGAAGGGGCAAAGGACCCTCCCGAAAGCAGGCGCTTTCGGACAGCCGGTACGGGTCGACGGACTGCCGCTCGCTACAACCTTCAGCGTTTCAAGGCTCTGGCGCTTCTGCCTGACCACGCACCCACCGCGCCACCGGCCGGCGCGCCATCACCCGGGGTGCCGCTCTCGCCCGCTTGGCCTATGAAGGTCACGTCATCGCCTGCCGCCAGTATCGCCGCGACACCGCGGCGCAACTGCGGCAGCGGAAAGCCCTCGAGCGCGCTGCGCCGCGTCGTGCGCATGCGCCGCAAGCCGGACTCGCCTGCGCTCGCCATGGTGTCTACGCGAATACGCCGCGGCGGCCATTGCAAGCGCTCGACGAACGCGCCGAACTGTTGGTGTAAAGAATTTCGACAGTTTCAGCTGCGGTCGCGAACATTGGTGAACAACCGAGACCTTCGAAAACGCTAAGAAACTTTGGCAAGCCGCAAGCTTGAATGGCCGCTTTCCGGGCTTTCTTGTGACGGGTGTGGGTCGTGTCCTGCCCGATGCGGCCCGTCACGGTGTGCGGCAGCTCTTGCCGAGGAAGCTGCCGGTGACGGCCATCGCGGGCTACGTTCAAATGCCAGCAGGTCGAGGCCAGAGGCCGTCGAATATTCCGTCCCGTTCTTGTTGCCGAAATTCGGCATAATCGTCGCCAGCCGTGGGGGAGATGGATATGAACAACCGCCGCAAATTGGTCATCGCGCTTGGCGCAGGTGCGCTCATATCAGCACTGGATTCCGTCGCGCAGCAGCAAGTAGGGAAGAATCTCCCACTCCTCGGCGTGTTGTTGTTCAGTACGCCCGAGGGAGACCCGAATCTCGCGACGTTTCGAAATGGTCTCGTCGCACTTGGCCACATTGAAGGAAAGAACCTCGCAACGGTGTTCCGGTTTGCTGAAGGCAAGCCCGAGCGCCTCGCCGGTCTGGCCAACGAGCTCGCTGCGCTCAAGCCCGGAGTCATCTTCGCCCTGGGCGGCGATGTCGCTCCATTTGCCAGAACCGCAACGAACACGATTCCCATCGTCATGGCGGTCAGCGTAGACCCCGTGCAATCGGGACTCGTAGCGAGCCTGGCAAGACCAGGTGGCAATGTAACGGGCGTTACTTACGTTTCCTCCGACTTGGCGGCGAAACGGCTCCAGTTCCTCAAGGAGGTGGTGCCGGGAATTTCGCGGGTAGCTGTGCTTTGGAATCCTGATCATGTCGATCCGGAGTATCGTGAAACGCAGGCTGCCGGGCGCGTGCTCGGCATTCGCGTTCATTCTCTCGAAGTCAGGGGTCCCGGTGACTTTGACACGGCGTTCCAGACTGCGGCGGTGGAACGCGCTGAAGCAATAATTGCCGTGTCCTCAAGGCTGATGACCTTTGGCCGGCAACGGATTCTTCAGTTCGCGGCCCGACAGCGAATACCTGTGGTGTCCGGGTGGGGGCCATGGGCTGCGGCAGGCGCCCTCTTGAGCTATGGACCTGACCTCAATGCGATTGTCTTGCGGGCCGCCACCTACGTGGACAAGATCCTCAAGGGTGCAAATCCAGCGGAGTTACCTGTCGAGCAGCCGACCAAGTTCGAATTGGTGATCAACGGCAAAACCGCGAAGGGACTTGGCCTGACCATCCCGCATTCGCTGTTGATCAGTGCCGACAAGGTGATCGAGTAGGTGCGTGAACGTCTGCGGCAATATAGAAACCTGACAGGCGGGTGTGGTTCGGGAACTGTCGGACGCCAGCCATAGCGGCGTGTGGCCGCTGTCAGCGTGTGAGCGGTCGTCCCCGGATCGGGAAGTTCGCCAAGTTGCCCAGCTTCAGGCGGCAAGGGGAGACCGCACTGCGTTCATCTCATCGACGGGCGACCGAAGCGCGACGATGCACGATTCTCATTCCTGCCCCGCTCCATCGTTGAAGTTCGAGCGTGGTTTGGTCTGCCTGCCTGGGCGAATCTGGGCAACGGGTGATAGATTGCCGCCTGCGATGGAGTTCTGCCGGGTGTGGCGGACTCGTCTACCTGCTCAGGACCGTACCGGTTGGACTGCGAATGAAAAAACACGAAATTCTGGTTGTCGGTGGCGGTCCGGTCGGGCTTACCCTGGCCATCGACCTCGGCCGGCGCGGCATCGATTGCGTGCTCATCGAACAGAAGGACGCTCCGCAGTTCCTTCCCAAAATGGAGCGCGTCAATGCGCGCACCATGGAGATGTACCGGCGCATCGGCCTGGCCGATCCGATTCGCAAGGCCGGCCTGCGCGGCGATTGTCCGATGGACGTCTACGTCGTCTTGAGCCTGAAGGCGCCGCCGCTCCTGCGGCTGCGCTATCCCTCGGTGGACGAGGCGCGCGCGAATGGCCGCG
>JANPGJ010000612.1:0-5136 GCA_031423955.1 Burkholderiales bacterium | reverse complement strand
CCGCGCCGATCGCGGTCCCCAGTGCGGCGCTGCGCACGCCGCTGTCGACTGCGACCTGATTGGGCGTGCTGCCACCCACCTGCGACAAGGCGAAACGCCGGCAGGCATCGTCATCGGTGCGGAACTGATCGAAATTCTTCTTCGATCCGGGCAACGCCATCAGGCTCGGGCCTTGGGGAATGGTGGTGCAGGCGCCAAGCAGCAACGCGCCTGCCAATGCGGCGCCCTTCAAGCGATTCGTCATGTTCGATCTCCCTCGCTCACTGCTGCCCGGCCGGCACTGGCGAAACCTTTTGCCATGGCTGCGGACATTGCTGCACATAGGGGTAGTAACCCTGCGGGTTGTTGCAGTAATACCAGTAGTTGCCGGCCTGCGCCGCAGGCGCCGGGGCGACCTCGGGCGTCCCCTGCTCGATATAGACCGGCGGTGCCGCCTGCTGTATCACCACCGGTGGGTAGGCATAGTGGTACGGATAGTAGGACGGCGGATAGTAAAAAGGACCCGGCCCGCCGAAGTAAAAACCAATGCCGCCGCCGCGGTGGCCGCGGTACTGCGCCTGCGCGAGTCCTGGAACCGCACTGGCCAGTACAACCGTCATCAACAGGCTGACCTTGAGCCACTTCAAGCCGGCATGTTTCATGATTCCCCGCCTTCCCGCTCCTGGTATCGAAGCTGTATCAAGCAATATGAACGAATGCCGCGGCGCGGCGTATCGATCAACCCACTTGAACTATGACCGCAAACCGGCGCCAACGGCTTGCTTTGACACAAACGCTTACGATTGAGTGCGGCACCCTTGCCTTGGTTACGGTTCCCTTGCGCCGGTTGTGCGCGCGCTGCGGTACAGCGAGTCCTGCCGGCCATGACGTATTCGCCGGTCAGGTATCGGCGCCCTCCTGGTCAAGGTCGGGCCTTGTGCGCCGGGCTGCCAGCGGCCGGCGCCACCTTCGGTGATAGAGTCGGGCGATGCCAACTCGCCTCGCCAGACTGCTGCCAATCGCAATTCCGAACCTCCTGCTGCTGGCAACGGCTTTGCTGCATGGCGCTGTCGCGCTGGCTGACTCCGGCACCCTCACCGTCGGCTCGAAACGCTTTACCGAGTCTTATATCCTGGGTGAGATCGTGGCGCAGACAGCGGCGCAGCATGCGCGCGTGCTGCATCGCCAGGGCCTTGGCAACACCGCGGTGGTTTTCGAGGCACTGAAGGCCGGCGCGATCGATGTCTATCCCGAATACCTGGGCACCATCGATGCCGAGATCCTGAAGAACAGCCGACCGGCGGATCTGGCCGCCATGCAAGGCCAGCTTGCACCGCTCGGCCTGGCGATCAGTGTGCCGTTCGGGTTTCAGAACGGTTATGCCTTGGCGATGCGTGCCGACCAAGCCGGCCGCCTCGCCATCACCCGCATCAGCAACCTGGTGCGCCACCCTGATCTCAAGTTTGGCTTGTCGCATGAATTCATCGGCCGCGCCGACGGCTGGCCCGGCATGGCGGCGCGCTACGCCCTGACCCAGCGCCCGGTCGGCATCGACCACGGCATCGCCTATGAAGCGTTGGCCGCCGGCCGTGTCGCGCTGATCGACATCTATTCGACCGACGCCAAGATCGCCGCCCTAAAACTCAACGTGTTGCAGGATGACGCCGGCTATTTTCCCCGCTACGACGCGGTGCTCCTGCATCGCAGCGACTTGGCGCAGCGCTTCACTGCGGCGTGGCGGGCGATTGGCCGGCTCGAAGGGCGGATTCCGGCTGCCCGCATGATCGCGATGAACGGCGAGGCTGAACTGGGTGGCCGCGCATTCACCGCCATCGCCGCCGATTTCGTCAAGCCGCAAGGAGGCCAAAAGCCGCAAGGACGTGCCGGATTTGTCGAACGCCTGTTCGCCGATGACCTCGGCCGACTGGCGCGCCAGCACCTGTTATTGGTGTTGGTGGCAGTGGGCGCCGCGCTGGCTGTCGGCATTCCACTCGGCGCCGCCGCCGCCGCGCGTCCGTGGCTGGAGCAGCCGGTCATGGCGGTGGTCGGCCTCTTGCAAACCATTCCGTCACTGGCCTTGCTGGCGATCCTGATCCCGCTACTGGGTGACATCGGCACCGTGCCGGCGCTGGTCGCCCTTTCGCTCTACGCGCTGTTGCCGATCGTGCGCAATGTCACCACCGGGTTGCAGCAGATTCCCGCCGGCCTGCGCATGGCAGGCACCGCGCTGGGCCTGACGCCCTGGCAACGCTGGAGGTCGATCGATCTGCCGCTGGCGCTGCCGGTCATCCTGGCCGGTGTCAAGATCGCCGCGGTCACCACCGTCGGCACCGCCACCATCGCCGCCTTCATCGGCGCCGGCGGCTTCGGCGAACGCATCGCCTCAGGGTTGGCGCTCAACGACCACGCGGCGCTGTTGGCCGGCGCGGTGCCGGCAGCGGCAATGGCGCTTGCCACTCAGGGACTGTTCGAACTGCTCGACCGGGTATTGCTGCGGCACCGCGCACCGAGGCGCTAAACGCCTTCGACATTGCGCCATCCGCGACCACCGGTCCACGCTACGGCAGCACTTGCACACCCTTCCAGAACGCGATGCGTCCGGCCACCGCTTGCGCTTCCTTCTTCGGCGTCGGGTAGTACCAGGCAGCATCCGGATTGACCGCGCCGTCGATGGCGATCGAGTAGTAACTCGCCACGCCCTTCCAGCCGCAGGTGGTGTGGGTGGTGCATGGCTGCAGGTATTCCCGCTTGACCGCGGCCTCCGGAAAATAGTGGTTGCCTTCGACCACCACCGTATCGTCGCTCTCCGCGATCGCGGTTCCCATCCAGATGGCTTTCATCACGACTCCCGGCGCCTGTAGCGCCTTTGCTGTTTGCCTCTGGCGAGAAAAAATCTCGCCACACAAGTGCAATTATGCAGTCGGTGCAAGCCTGCGTCATATCCAATGCCGAGAGCATACAAGCCGCGCGCCCGGCCGCCCTTGGCGATTGCAGAAGATAATGCGCGGATGAGGCACTCCTTCCCGCTGTTCGGCGACCTGTCCTGGCTTGCCATGCTGCGCCGCTATCTGGCCGTGATCGCGCTCGGCAACCTGTTCTGGGAAACCGCCCAGTTGCCGCTTTACACGCTCTGGGCCACCGGCACCTGGGGCGACAAGGTCGTGGCGATCCTGCATTGCACCGGTGGCGACGTCCTGATCGCCGCCGCTGCGCTGCTCAGCGGCCTGATGCTGGCCGGCAGCGATCGCTGGCCCTCAAGCGGCAGGACGCGGGTGATGTGGATCACCGTCACCGTCGGCATCGGCTACACGATCTTCAGCGAATGGCTGAACCTGGTGGTGCGCCGCAGTTGGGCCTACGCCGACGCGATGCCGGTGGTGCCCCTGATCGGTACCGGATTGGCGCCCCTGTTGCAATGGGTGCTGATCCCGCTGGCCGCGTTCTGGCTCGCCCATCGCAGCAGCGGCCGGCACAGCGGCATGTACTGAAGACACCCCGGCGGCCGGAGCGCAAACGTCGCTGGCAGGCACGCCGCGCAGCAGCATTCGGCGGCGGCACGCTATCATTCGGCCCGCTCCTGATTGCCCCCCGGCTCCGGTGGCATGCCACCAGACCCACCAGTCGCGGTTTGCGCCGCATGGCCGCCCGCAGGTCGTGTCGATTCCCCCTCCAAGTCATCAGCAAAGGCAAACGTGTTCAAGAACGTCATGATCTATCGGGTCGCTCCGGGATGGACTGCCTCCATCAAGAAAATCGGCGAATCGCTCGACCGCGCGCATTTCATCGAGTGTGGCGCCAGCCAGGAAAAATCCAGCGGCTGGGTCGCGCCGCGCGGCGAAAAGCATGGCGCACTGGTCGAATCGATCGGCGGGCAGCTGATCCTGAAGTTCATGGTCGAGACCAAACTGCTGCCGGCCACGGTGGTGCGCCGCTTGGTCGAACAAAAACTTGAAGAGATTGAAGCTGCCACCGGCCGCAAACCGGGCAAGAAGCAGGCAAAGGAAATCAAGGAGGACCTGATTCGCGAGCTTCTGCCGCAGGCCTTCACCAAGCAGGCCGCCGTGCTGGTGTGGATCGACCCCAAGGCCCGGCTGCTGGTGATCGACACCACCGCCCAGGCCAAGGCCGACGATGTGGTCACCAGCCTGGTTCGCGTGCTTGAAGGCTTCAACGTGACGCTGCTTGCGACCAACTCTTCGCCCAACGCATCGATGTCGCTGTGGCTGACCGAGCGCAGCGCGCCCGGCCGCTTCGACCTCGACCGCGAATGCGAGCTGAAATCGACCGACGACATGCAGTCCGCGGTCAAGTACTCGCGCCATTTGCTCGACCTGGCGGAAATCCGCCAGCATGTCGAAGGCGGCAAGGTGCCGACGCGGCTGGCGATGTGCTGGGGCGGCAAGATCTCGTTCGTGCTCACCGATACCATGCAGATCAAGAAAATCCGCTTTCTCGACGGCGTGTTCAAGGAAGCCGGAGCTGACGACGAAGACCGCTTCGACGCCGACGTGGCAATCGCCACCGGCGAAATGGCGCCCCTGCTGGCGGACCTGATCGAAGCCCTGGGCGGCGAGCCGGCACCAGCCTGAGCGAGCGGAGCGATCAGTCGCCGGGCACACTCACGAATCCCAGAACACGCTCCGCGGCTGCGGCTGGCCGCGCTCGGCCCACGCGCGCAGCTTGCCGGGATTGAGCAGGCCCGCCGGATCCATCGCCATTTTCTGTTCGACGTGGCGTGGATTGATCGACTTCTTGCCGCCGTCTTCCACCACCCAGGTGTGCGGGTCAGCAATGTAGACGCCCTCGGCCTCGAGCAGGCGCATCACCTCGCGCAAGCGCGGCTCGTTCGTCCAGCGCACGATCGGCAGGCCGCTGCAGGTGACCGCACCCTTGACGCGGATGAATTCGACATGCTGGACCACCTCGTCGCCGAAAATCTCGTGGATGCGGCGCACCAGTTCAAGGTTGCGGCCGGCCGGGTAACCCAGTTGCAGGTAAGTGATGGCGCCGGCCGCACCGTCCTGGGTTTCGGCCTCGCGAATCGCATGCAGGGTGGCGTGATTCCACATGAATTCCTGGATCGTAAGCCGGCGCGCACCGGCGGCGCGCGGGTCGTTGCGATAGACCAGCCTGCCCTGCCGCTCGGCGACCAGGTCG
>JANPGJ010000611.1:0-20917 GCA_031423955.1 Burkholderiales bacterium | reverse complement strand
CCCATGAAAAACGGCCCGACCCAGGCATTGAAATCGGCATCGCGATGCGCCGACACCGGGTCGGCCTGGGAGCTCGCATCTTCCGGTCGCCGGCCTTCCTGATTGAGCAGAAACGGGTCGGCCAGCAGGGTGGTCTGGCCGGTATTCATCGCGTTGAACATCGACGCCAGGGTGCCGCCGTTGACTCCGCCCTTGAGCGAAAAGCAGGCCTTGACGCTGACACAGGCTTCGCCATGTTGCTGCCTCAGTGCCTGCGCCACCAGCCAGGCGCCGAGATCCGACGGTACCGAGTCGAAGCCGCAAAACGGAATGATCCGCGCCCCTTTTTTCGCCGCCTGCGCATGGTGGCGATCGATCAATCCGCGTGCCCATGGCGTCTCGCCGGTGATGTCCACATAGTGGGTGCCGTGCGCAACGCAGGCCGCCACCAGGGCGCTGCCGTAGAGCGCAAAGGGGCCGGCGGTCGACAGCACCACCGAGGCCCGGGCGGCGAGGGCGCCGAGTGCGACATCGTCATCAGCATCAGCTTCGACAATGCCGGCGCGCGCCGCACCGCTGCCGCAAGCTGTGCGCACCGCTTCGAGCCTGGCGCGCGAACGCCCGGCCAGCGCCCAGTTGAGTTGCTCCGCGTGCCTGGCGAAATAGGCGACGGTCTGGCGGCCGACAAAACCGGAGGCGCCATACAGGATCACATCAAACGGTCGTTTGGCGGGCATGGCGGGTTCCCTCGAATTGGCGGTGGCAGGTCCGAATCTACCGACCAGCATAGCAGCGCCGGCCGGTGCCCCGTGCGACGCCTGGCCACCTTGCAAGTGGGGGTATCCGGCCTGCCTGGGCCGGGCGGCAGATGTAAGCGCTGAAACATCCGCTTGCATTTGCGCGCCCGCCCGCGGCCATCGAATCACGCGGCCGCTGCGTTGATCATGCACCATGTCTTTGTGAAAGGGTCACACCATGAAACGCACGCTTGTACTCGCCGCACTGGGCGCTACTCTGCTTGCCGGCACCGTTCCTGCCACCGCTGCCGATGTCGGCGTCTCGATCACAGTCGGCCAACCCGGCTATTACGGGCGCATCGACATCGGCAACCATCCACCGCCGCAGGTGGTGTATCAGCAACCGGTGGTGGTTCAGGCAGCGCCCTACTATGCCGGCCCGCCGGCCTATCTGCGGGTGCCGCCCGGGCACGCCAAGCACTGGGCGCGCCATTGCGGCCGCTACGATGCGTGCGGCCAGCAGGTGTATTTTGTGCGTGACGACTGGTATCAGCGGGTCTATGCGCCGCGCTACCGGCAGGAGCATGAATGGCGCGGCGGGCACGGCGATGGGCGCGGCTGGGAGCACCGAGGTCACGAGGGTCGTGGCGGCGGACGTGGCGACCACGGCGGCCGCGGCGGGCATCGCGATTGAGGCGGAAGCGCGCCGGCGGCCGGCGCGCTGCTGCAGTCGCCTCAACGCATGCTGACCGAATCGCGCCTCCACTGCGCATCCTGCCAGCACTGGAACGGGCGGAGCAGCGCCGGGTTGCCGGACTGCCGTTCGCTGGCCAGCGTATCGATGCGCACCACCTCGAAGCTGCGCCGGTATTTGCCGTCGCCGCGCGCTTCGCGCGCCACCAGCATCTGGTTGCCGCCCGGCACCCAGCCGGCGAACTCGGCATAGCCGGCCTCCGGGCTGGCCGCGGCCGGCGGCAGCACGCTGCCGATGCCGGCCCGGGTGGCATCGGCGGGCCGCATCGCGGCCAGGGACTGTTCGTGGTGCGCACCTACATGGCGAAAATGGGCGGCACGGTGGCGGTCGCCAATCGCGACGGCGGCGTGGCCTTCACCCTGATGTTGCAGCGCACGATGTAACATCGCATTGTTGCCGCGCGCCTGGCGTTTGCCCGTCGGCGCACGCGGCCCTGTTGTTGACGCCCATTTTCCCGAAGCGAAGCCCGCATCATGCAAGCAGACGTTGTCGACGCCCAGGTCACCCCTGAGGGGCGCCTTGAAATCCTTTCCGCCGCCGAGGTCGGCAAGCTGCAGGACACCAGCCAGGGCGGGCTCTACGACCTGTTGCGCAGCTGCTCCTTGGCGGTACTCAACTCGGGCAGCCACAACGACGACGGCCGCGCACTGCTCGAACGCTACCAGTCGTTCGCCATTTCGATCATCCAGCGCGAGCGCGGCATCAAGCTTGACCTGAAGGGCGCGCCGGCGGGCGCCTTTGTCGATGGCAAGATGATCAAGGGCATCGCCGAGCACCTGTTCGCTGTCTTGCGCGATGTGATCTATGCCGCTGACGAGATCAACAGCAACCCGCGATTCGATCTCGCCACCTCGCGCGGCATCACCGATGCGGTGTTTCACATCCTGCGCAACGCCGACGTGCTGCGCCCGCTGCTGTCGCCCAACCTGGTGGTGTGCTGGGGCGGGCATTCGATTTCGCGCGAGGAATACGATTACACCAAGCTGGTCGGCTATGAGCTGGGCCTGCGCGCGCTCGACGTGTGCACCGGTTGCGGCCCGGGCGCGATGAAGGGGCCGATGAAAGGTGCCACCATCGCCCATGCCAAGCAGCGCGTGACCGGCGGCCGTTATCTCGGGTTCACCGAGCCTGGCATCATCGCCGCCGAATCGCCCAATCCGATCGTCAACGGCCTGGTGATCCTGCCGGACATCGAGAAGCGCCTCGAAGCCTTTGTGCGCGTCGGCCACGGCATCGTGGTGTTTCCCGGCGGTGCCGGCACCGCCGAGGAAATCCTCTACCTGCTGGGCATCCTGTTGCATCCCGACAATGCCAACCTGCCGTATCCGCTGGTGTTCACCGGCCCGCGCGGCAGCGAGGCCTATTTCGCCCGCATCGACGAATTCATCGGCGCCACCCTGGGGCCTGTGGCGCAGGCGCGCTACACCATCATCGTCGGCGAACCGGCGCAGGTGGCACGGCGCATGCAGGCCGGCCTGCAGGCGGTGCGCGAATACCGCAAGTCGATCAGCGATGCCTACTACTTCAACTGGCACCTGACAATCGACCATGAGTTCCAGCGCCCGTTCCTGCCGACCCATGACAACATGCGTGCACTGACGATCCGCCACGACCAGCCGGTGCACCTGCGCGCGGCCAACCTGCGGCGCGCGTTCTCCGGGATCGTCGCCGGCAACGTCAAGGACCACGGCATTCGCGCCATCGAACAGCATGGCCCGTTCGAGATCCGCGGCGAGGCGGCGATCATGCGGCGCATGGATACCCTGCTCGATTCGTTTGTCGCGCAGCAGCGCATGAAACTGCCAGGCAGCCGCTATGTGCCCTGTTATCGCGTCGTCGCCGCGGCGGCATGACGGCGGCGCGCGCCAATCCCGGGTCACGCCCCGGCGCTGCGCACGATCTGCGACCCCTCAGGCGTGCCGTGCCTGCAACGAAAGCCTCCAGCCATGATTGAACCGATTCTCCTCGCCGCCGCCCGGGTCGCAACCTTCGAGGGCGAGCGCATGCTGACCGGTGCCAGCGGCTTCTTCTTCGCGCGCGACGAGCGGCTGTTCCTGATCACCAGCCGGCATGTGATGATCGACAAGCCGAGCAAGCATTTCCCCGACCGCATCGAGATCGAACTGCATATCGATGCCGACAATCTGGCGAAATCGACCGGCTTCTCGATGCCCCTGTATCGCGCCGGAAAAAGCATCTGGCGCCAGGGCAAGGACGGCACCGGCGAGATCGATGTCGCGGTACTCGAGATCGAGCGCAAGGCGCTGCCGAAAACCGCCCTGTACCGGGCCTTCACGCCGGACCATCTGCTGGGGCCGGATGAAGTCGTCGAGGTCGGCAGTTCGCTGCTGGTGGTCGGGTTTCCGCTCGGCTTTCATGACACCCTGCATCACATGCCGGTGGTGCGCCAGGCGGTGGTGGCCTCGTCCTTCGGCCTGCGCTTCCAGGGCCAGGGTTACTTTCTCACCGACGCGCGCACCCATCGCGGCACCAGCGGCGCGCCGGTGGTGATGCGCGCGGCGCCCGGGCGGGCGCCTGATGAACTGCCCTGGCTCCTGCTGGGCGTGCACTCGGCGCGCCTGGACGTCGGCTCGCGTGACCTCGCACTCGATGAAGCGCTGGGCCTGAACTGCGCCTGGTATGCCGACATCCTGTTGAAACTGACCGAAGCCTGATGACCATCAGCGAAACCATGGAGAGCTGGCGATGCGCCTTCTGATCATCAATCCCAACACCACCGACCGGGTGACCGACCTGATCGCCGCCGAAGCGCGGCGCAGCGCCTCGCCCGGCACCGAGCTCACGGTGGTCACCGCGCCGTTCGGCGTGGCCTACATCGAAACCCGCTTCGAGGCGCTGATCGGCGCCTATGCCACCGCGCAGGTGGCGGCCGAGCAGCATGCCGGCCACGACGCGGTGATCGTCGCCGCCTTCGGCGACCCCGGCCTGACGGCTTTGCGCGAAGTGTTGCCGGTGCCGGTGTTGGGCATGACCGAGTCGGCGCTGGCGACCGCCTGCCTGCTCGGCCATCGCTTCTCGATCATCGCGATCTCGCAGCGCATCGCCGCCTGGTATCGTGAAACAGTCGAGGCCAACGACCTGATCGGGCGCCTGGCCAGCATTCGCACGCTCGAGCGGCCGCTGGCCGACATCGGCAGCGCGCAGGAGGACAACCGCGCGCAATTGCTCTCGCTGTGCGGGCGTGCGGTCGATGAAGATCGCGCCGAGGTGCTGATCCTGGCCGGCGGCCCGCTGGCCGGCCTGGCAAGGTCGCTCACCGGCGAATTGCCGGTGCCGGTGGTCGACGGGGTGTCGTCGGCGGTACGCCATGCCGAGACCCTGGTCGCGCTCAAGCCCGGGCGTGCCAGTCGCGGCAGCTTCGCGCTGCCGCCGCACAAGCCGCACCGCGGTTTGTCGGAAGCGATGGCGAAGCTGCTGGCGGGCTGAAAGGTAGCGCCGGCGTCGCCCGGCCGCGCAATCAATCGACCCGCGCGCCGGACAGTTCGACCACCCGTTTCGACTTGGCGAAATCGCTTTTCATGAAAGCGGCGAACTCGGCGTAGCCGAGGTTGACCACCTCGCTGCCGTCAGCCTGCACCTTGTCGCGAAACGCCGGTTCCTGCAGCGCCTTGCGGGTTTCGGCGTCGATCCGCTGCACCGCTTCGAGCGGCATTTTCGCCGGCGCGATCAGGCCGAACCAGGAGGCCAGCTCGTAGCCGGCGACAGTCTCGCCGATGGTCGGCACCTCGGGCAGGCCGTGGTTGCGCTTCGCGCCGGTGACGGCGATCGCGCGCAGGCGGCCGCCACGCACCTGCGGCATCGCGGTGGCCAGAGTCGGCATGCCGCAGGCCACCGCGCGGCTGATCACCGAGGTGACGATTTCCGGCGCGCCCTTGTACGGCACATGCACCACGTCGACCCCGGCCATCGACTTTAACAACTCGGCGGCCAGGTGCGCGCCGCTACCGTTGCCGCCGGAGGCGTAGTTGAACTTGCCCGGCGCATCCTTGAACATGCGGATCAGCTCGGCCACCGTCTTCACCGGCGAGTCGGCCGGCACCACCAGCAGGTGCGGCATCGCCACTGAAAGGTTGATCGGGGTGAAGTCGGCCACCGGGTCGTAGCCGACCTTGCGATACAGCCACGGATTGGTCACCATCGCCGAGGTGGCCAGGCCGATGGTGTAGCCGTCGGGCGCGGACTTGGCGATCAGCTCGTTGCCGATGTTGCCGCCGGCGCCACCGCGGTTTTCGATCACCAGCGACTGGCCGAGCGCGCCGCCGAGGCGTTCGGCGAGGGTGCGTGCCAGCACGTCGGGCGCGCTGCCCGGAATGTAGGGCACGATGAAGCGGATCGGTTTTACCGGCCAGGCCTGCGCCCGCGCTGATCGCGGCAGTGCAGCGGCGGCCAGACTTGCCTGCAGGAATTCACGACGGCGCATGCGGTGGTCTCCCGGTTTCGGATTATTTGTGCAGCCAGCCGGGCGTATATTACGGCGGTCGTTTTCCAAAGCTGCCAGGCAATGAAACCACAAAACCTGTTGATCCTGTTTTCCGACGAACACAATCCGAAGGTGCAGGGCGCCGCCGGCCATCCGTTCATTTCGACTCCCCATCTGGATGCGCTGGCTGCGCGCGGCACCCGATTTTCCCAGGCCTCGACGCCGTGTCCGATTTGCGTGCCGGCGCGCGCGGCGCTCGCCACCGGGCGCTACAACCACGAGATCGGCTACTGGGACAATGCCGACGCCTACGACGGCGCGGTGCCGAGCTGGCACCACCTGCTGCGCGCGCTCGGCCACCGCGTGGTGTCGATCGGCAAGCTGCACTTTCGCGGCCATGCGGGCGACGACCACGGCTTCTCCGAAGAACGGATCCCGATGCACATCGTCGACGGCAAGGGCGACCTGCTGGCGCTCAACCGCGGCGCCGACGCCCCGCCGCGCGGCGGCGCGAAGAAACTGATCGCCATGGCCGGCCCCGGCGAATCGGACTACACCCGCTACGACCGCGACATCACCGCGCAGGCGCAGATCTGGCTGCGCGACGAGGCGCCGAAACATACCGACCGGCCGTGGGTGCTGTTCGTCGCGCTGGTGGCGCCGCATTTCCCGCTCACCGCGCCGCCCGAGCATTACTACCGCTACGCCAACATGAACCTGCCGATGCCCAAGCTGTATGCGCCGGAAGAGCGGCCGGAGCATCCCTACCTGGCCGACTATGCGCGCACCATGCCGTACAACGCGGCGATGCAGGGCGAAGCCGACGTGCGGCGTGCGCTGGCCGGCTATTTCGGGCTGGTCAGTTTCATGGACGAGCAGGTCGGCAAGATCCTGGCAGCGCTCGACGACACCGGCCTGGCGCAATCCACCCGCGTGCTCTATACCAGCGATCACGGCGACAACAACGGCGCCCGCGGCCTGTGGGGCAAGAGCACCATGTTCGAGGAAAGCGTCGGCGTGCCGATGATCCTGGCCGGCGCCGGTGTGCCGGCCGGCAACGTGGTGCAGACCCCGGCCAGCCTGGTCGACGTGTTCGCCACCACCTTCGAGGCGGTCGGCGCGGAAGCGGTGCGCTCCTCGGGCCAGTCGCTGTTCCGGATGGCCGAAAGCCCGGAAGCCGAGCGCATGGTGTTCTCCGAATACCATGCCAGCGGCTCGCGCGAGGCGATCTTCATGGCCCAGGACCGGCGCTACAAGTACGTGCGCTGCGTGAGCTATCCGGCGCAGTTGTTCGATCGCGAAGTCGATCCCGATGAACTGCGCGATGTGGCCGGCGTGCCGGCCTACGGCCCGGTGCTGGCGCGGATGGAAGCGGCCTTGCGCACGCGGCTCAATCCGGCGGCGGTGGATGCGCGCGCCAAGGCGCGGCAGGCGCAGATCCTGGCCGCCAACGGCGGCTGGGAAACGGTGCTGGCGCGCGGCGACCTGCCGTTTTCGCCGCCGCCGGGGGTCAACCCGCTGTGGAGCTGATTTGCCCGGGCAGCAGGCCGCGGCGCAATGCGACGCGCGGCGTCTGCGCCGCACCGGGTTAGACTGCGCTGCTGCGCATGGCCGCGTGCCTGGCGCCGGCCAGCAGCATAGGCGTGACAACAATTACGAACCAGATCCAAAGGAGACCCCGGATGCGCGCCCCGAAGACCTTGAACCGATGGCTCGGCTTGACGGCGCTCTTCTGCGCTTTCCATGCCGGCGCTGCCGACACCGTGAAAATCGGCTTCATCGAAGTGCTGTCGGGACCGTTCGCGGTGGCCGGCGAAGGCTCGCTCAAGCAGTTGCGCGAAGTCGTGTTGCAATTGAATGCCAAGAGCGCGGCGGGTGATCCGAAATTCGAAGTGGTGCCGTTCGACGGCAAGGGCACGCCGCAGGAAAGCCTGACCGCGCTCAAGTCGGCCACCGACCAGGGGATTCGCTATGTGACCCAGGGCGGCGGGTCCGGCGTCGCGTTCGCATTGTCGGAAGCGCTGGCCAAGCTGGCCGAACGCGAGCCGCAGAAGACGGCCCTGTTCCTCAACTATTCGGCGATGGATCCGGGGCTCACCAACGACCGCTGCAACTTCTGGCATTTCCGCTTCTACCCGTCCTCCGAGATGAAGATCGAGGCGCTGACCACCTATCTGCAGAAGCGGCCGGACGTCAAGAAGGTGTACCTGTTCAACCAGAATTACACCCACGGCCAGCAGGTATCGAAGGCCGCGCGCGCCTACCTGACCCGCAAGCGGCCGGATGTCGAGGTGGTCGGCGACGACTTCATCCCGATCGCCCAGGTGCGCGACTTCGCGCCCTACATCGCCAAGATCAAGGCCTCCGGCGCCGACACCGTGATCACCTCGAACTGGGGCAGCGACCTGACCCTGTTTTTCAAGTCGGCCAAGGACTTCGGCCTGAACCTCAATTTCTTCACCATGAATGCCAACAATCCGGGCACCCCGGCACAGCTGGGGTCATGGGGGGCCGACAAGGTAGGGGTGATCTGGAACTGGGGCCACAACGCGCCGACCCCGGAACTGGAGAACATCTATGTCGCCTACAAGAAGAAATACAACGAGGACTTCATCTTCGCCGCGCACTGGAACAGCATGCACATGCTGTTGGAGGCGATGCGCAAGAGCAAATCGACCGACCCGAAGAAGGTCGCATTCGCGCTTGAAGGCATGCGCTACAAGAGCCCGCTGGGCGAGCTTGAGATGCGCCGCACCGATCATCAGCTGCAGGCGCCGCTGTACCTGGGCATCTGGGCCAAGCAGGGCAGCAAGGGCGTCAAGTACGACGCCGAGAACACCGGCTACGGTTTCCGGTCCGAAGCGGTGTGGGACGCCTATGTGGCGTCGCAGCCGACCTCGTGCCAGATGGTGCGACCGGCCGGGGCCTGACGGCACTTTATCGACGCTACGAGGAGAAGACGAAATGGCAAAACTGATCGTGCTGTACAAGAAGCCCGCCGATGCGGCGGCGTTCGACGCCTACTACTTCGGCACTCACGTGCCGCTGGCCAAGACCATTCCCGGCCTGCGTTCGTACGAGGTCAATGCCGGCCCGATCGGCACGCCGCAGGGGCCGTCGGCGCTGCACCTGATAGCCACCCTGACCTTCGATTCGATGGAGGCGATCGGCGCGGCCTTCGCTTCGCCGCCCGGCAAGGCGGCCGCCGCCGACCTTGCCAATTTCGCCCAGGCCGGGGTCGAGATGCAGATGTACGACACCAGGATGGTTTGAGCCGCGCCGGGCCGGCTGCCGGGTTCCGGCGGTCCGGCCCGCCTTGTGCCCTGCGGCCCGAATCGCCGCTCGCAGGTGATGCCGGCGCCGCGGTGCGCACCGATATCGCGCAGGCAATCCTTCCAACCTGACCTGCGACACCCACGCCCCTGATGTTTTCCCTGCCGCTTGCCGCCGCCCTCGGCGTGCTCGTCTTGCTGACCTCGTTCCTGTCGGGCATTTTCGGCATGGCCGGCGGCATGATCCTGATGGGCGTGCTGGTGCTGCTGGTACCGGTGGCGCAGGCGATGGTGCTGCAAGGCGTGGCGCAGCTGGCCTCGAACGGCTCGCGCGCCTTCCTGTGGCGCCGCTACGTGCGCTGGAAAAGCGTCGGCTACTACCTGCTCGGCGCGATCCTGCCGCTCGCGGTGATGGCGTTGCTCGCCTTTCGTGCCGACAAGGCCACCGTGCTGCTGGCGCTCGGCCTGATGCCGCTGGTCGCGATGCTGCTGCCGGCGTCGATCAGGCCGAATGCCGAACGCCTCGGTCACGGGCTCTTGTGCGGCGTGGTGTGCGCCTCGCTGCAACTGCTGGCCGGGGTGTCGGGTCCGATCCTCGACACCTTCTTCACCGGTTCGAACATGGACCGCCGGCAACTGGTGGCCACCAAGGCGGCGATCCAGACCTTCGGCCACCTGATGAAGATCGTCTACTTCGGGCGCTTCGTCACCTTCGGCGGCGACGGCATTCCGCCGCTGCTCTTGGTCGGGGCGGTGCTGCTGGCGGCCGCCGGCTCCAAGCTGTCGCAGCGCGTGCTCGAAGCGATGAGCGACACCCAGTTTCGCGCCTGGACGCAACGCCTGATCATCTCGATCGCGCTGGTCTATACCTGCCAGGGTTTGTGGCTGTTGCTGCGTGGGTGAGAATTGCCACCGGGTCGGCACGCAATGGGAACAAGCCCGGCGGCGCGGTGTTTGGTGACGAGGCGTTAGTATGGTTCCGGCCCTGGTGTCCAGCGGCGCGCCCGCCAACCATTCCGCCAATTCCGCCAATTCCGGCAATTACAAGACGTCCACGTATCACCCAAAGGAGACCCGCATGCAATTCAAGCCCGCATTAGTCCTGATCGCCTCCCTCTGCGCCGGCGCCGCCGGTGCGCAGGGCCTTGTGACCGAACGCGGCATTTCGGTCAATACCGCGCTTGAGTTGGCCAGCGCCAGCCTGGAAAAGTGCCGCGCCGATGGCTACAAGGTGACCATCACCGTGCTCAATCACCATGCCCGCACCTCGGTGGTGTTGTCGGACGACGGCGTCAACCCGCACACGATCGAAAACAGCTTGCGCAAGGCCTACACCGCGTTCACCACCCGCACGCCGACGGCGGCGATGGAAAAGCGCGCGCAACCCGGCCTGTCGGGTTTCATGCTGCTTGACAAGATCAGCCCGCTCGATGGCGGCCTGCCGATCTTCGCCGGCCGTGATCTGGTTGGCGCGATCGGCATTTCGGGCGCGCCGGGTGGCGACAAGGACACCGCGTGCGCCAATGCCGGGATGGCGAAGATCGCCAGAGTATTGGGTAGCTGAGGCAGGCGCCGCCGCCGCGGCTCGCGGCCGGCGACTGCTGATTCATGTTGTTCCGTCCGCGACCTCTGCAAGCACAGGGCGCGCCGGCGAGTGCCGGCGTTGCTGCCGGCCTTGGATTGCGCGGCGCGGCGCCGCTTGCCTATTTCGCCGGCGGCGAGTAGTTGACCGGCACGAAGGCGTAGCCCGAGCCTTCAGCGCGCAGGCGACCCAGGCCAGGGAACGACAGGTGCGCCGAGCCCACGATGTAGCCGCCCTTCGCGGCATCCGCATAGGCCTTCTTGCGCTGTGCGGCGGCGGCCTTGGAATCAACGTCGAAGGCGATGGTCGCCGACGGGTTCGGGAACTGCACCGCCGCCACATGCATCAGGTCGCCCCACAGCACCAGCTTCTGGCCCTTCGACTCGATCGCGTAGATCGCGTGCCCTGGCGTGTGGCCATGGCTGGCGACCGCCTTGATGCCGGGCACAAGGTCGGTGTTGCCTTCGAAGGCCTTGAACTTGTCGGCCTTCACATAGGGAGTCAATGAGGCGATCGCACCCTGGAAAAAGCCCTGCACGTCCTTCGGCGCCTTTTTCATGTTGTCTTCCGACAGCCAGTAGTCGGAATCATGCTTGTCGGCGCGGATCACGGCGTTCGGGAAGGCCATCTTGCCGTCGACCATCAGGCCGCCCACATGGTCCGGGTGCAGGTGGGTGATGTAGACCTCGTCGACCTGCTCGGCGCTGTAACCGGCGGCCTTGAGGTTGGCGGCCAGCTTGCCCAGGGTCGGGCCGAACAGGCCGGAGGCGCCGGTGTCGATCAGCACCAGTTTGGTTCCGGTATTGATCAGGTAGCCGTTGACCGAGGTTTCGACTGGCGCCTTGAGGAACTGCTTTGCCAGCGCGCGATCGACCTGGCCCGGCTTGACATTGGTCAGTAGCTTGTCCACCGGCAGCGCCACGGTGCCGTCGGAAATCGCGGTCACCTCGAAATCGCCCAGCATCATGCGGTAGTAGCCGGGCACGGTCTTGGGTTGCGGGCCGGCGGCGTGGGCGATTGTGGGCGCCAGCAGAGCGGCAGCAGCCAGTGCCAGGGCGGCACGTGGCCAGGAACGGATAGTCGATATCGGCATGCTGAAAGTCTCCCTCGGGGTGTGGTGCGAACGGATCTGCACGATTGCGGCAAATGCTGCACATTGTGCCAAAGTCCGACCGGCGGCGCGCATCGCGCCGCCGGATTGCACGTCAATTGCGTGAAAAGACGGCGCGGCGGCCTTCTGTTCGCCGCGCAGGATTCAATGGCGGCCGCTTAGCATCGTGGTGTCTGTCGGGGCAATCCGTCGTGCCGCGCCTGCAGTTGCGGCGCAG
Source organism: Burkholderiales bacterium (assembly GCA_031423955.1). Taxonomy (GTDB): domain Bacteria; phylum Pseudomonadota; class Gammaproteobacteria; order Burkholderiales; family JAEUOS01; genus JAEUOS01. Next base: position 8,824 of record JANPGJ010000611.1, on the reverse strand, counting down.
CGCCTGACCCGCCCGGCTTCCTGGCATCGCGCATGGCATGCGCATCGGTCAAGGGCATGCATCGGCACTTCACACCATGAACAAGAAAATCAGCGTCGACGAACTCAAGGTAGGCATGTTTCTCGAAGGCATGTGCGGATCGTGGATCCAGCACCCCTTCCTGCGCTCGAAGTTCGTCATCAAGGACGCCAACGACATTCGCCTGATCGCCGAAAGCGGCATCACCGAAGTCTGGATCGATGCGTCGAAAGGCGACGATGTGGCGCCGGCGCCCACGGTGACGGTCAGCGCGGAAGCTCCCGTCACGCTGGCGGTCGCAGCACCCGCACCCACACCCACACCCGCACCCGCGCGGGAACCGGTGAAGCGCGTGTCGACGCCTGAGGAAATCGGCCGCGCGCGCAAGATCATGTCCGAAGGCAAGCGCGCGGTGGTCTCGATGTTTCAGGAGGCGCGCATGGGCAAATCGGTGTCGCCCGAGGCCGCCAATGGCCTGGTCGAGGAGATTTCGTCCTCGGTGAATCGCAATCCCGGCGCGATGATCAGCCTGGCGCGCTTGAAGACCGCCGACGACTACACCTACATGCATTCGGTGGCGGTGTGCGCGATGATGGTGGCGCTGTCGCGCGCCCTCGGCCTGGACGAGAAAACCACCCGCGAGGCCGGCATGGCCGGGCTGATGCACGACCTCGGCAAGGCGATGATTCCGGCAGCGATTCTCAACAAGCCAGGCAAGCTCACCGACGAGGAATTCGCCGTCGTCAAGAGCCATCCCGAGCGCGGTCATGCGCTGCTGGTCGAAGGTGGCAGCGCCAGTGCCGGGGTGCTCGAGGTGTGCCTGCATCATCATGAAAAAATGGACGGCAGCGGCTACCCGCACCGACAGAGGGGCGACGAGATCAGCCTGCTGGCGAAAATGGGCGCGGTATGCGATGTCTATGATGCGATCACCTCGAACCGGCCCTACAAGGCCGGCTGGGACCCGGCCGAATCGATCAAGAAAATGACCGCCTGGTGCAACGGCCACTTTGACGAAGCGGTGTTTCGCGCCTTCGTCAAGAGCATCGGCATCTACCCGGTGGGTTCGCTGGTGCGTCTGACCTCGGGGCGACTCGGGGTGGTCACCGAGCAGACCGCGAAGTCGCTGGTCACGCCGCTCGTGAAGGTGTTCTTCTCGACCAAATCCGGGGTTTATATGAAGCCGGAAATGATCGACCTGTCGCGCGGCGTCGGTGGTGAAAAAATCGTCAGCATCGAAAGCCCCGAAAAATGGGGCATCAAGAACCTCGAGAAGTTCTGGGTCGAGTAGCGGCGTTGCGGGTGGAACCGGCATCTGGCGCCCCATCGAAAATACCGCGGCTTCCGTGCAAAATTGAACAAAACGACCATCCGCGAAAGCGGAATCGCGTTTCTTTAATGACAGATTCATAATTTGCAAGAGATAATCCCTTGATGTGTAAACGATCCGGGCCATGGTCGCACCATAGCGGCCAGACCCGGCGGGCGCATGAACGGAGTGCCACGAACGGCGCACCATCAATCCGAGGGGATTTGCAAAATGAATGATTCAATCAAGGGCTTGGCCGTCGACGCCGTATTGCCATGCAGAAAGCCGCGTCATGCTTCCCGCCGTCCGTTAGCACTGCTGGCAGTCGCTGCACTGTGGTGCGCGGCCGCGCAAGCGCAAGCGCCAGCCACGCCGGTGCCCGCAGGGACGGTTTATGACGTCAAGCCTGGCGACAGCTTCGGGCGCATCGCCGCGCGCGTCACCGGCAATGTTGCGCAGTGGCGGCAGTTGTACAGCCCGCAGAAAAGCGGGCTGCCCAATCCCAACCTGATTCTGCCGGGCACGCAATTCGAACTGGTGCGTGAGGCTGACGGCAGCGCCTATTTGCGTCTGCGCAGCGCGACCGCCAGCGCGGCGGCACCGGCTGCGAAACCGCCAGCGATCGCCGCTGCGGCGCCGACTGCCAAACCGGCAGTGGCTGCGGCACCGACACCGGCGCCGGCTCCGGCAGCACCCGCGCCGGCCAAGATGCCCGACACCATGACCATCGGTGTGATGCCGTTCATTCCGGCGCCGGCCTTGATGGCGCAGAACGAGCCGCTCAAGAATTACCTGGAGCGGACCAATCGCAACAAGGTGAGTGTCGCCACCGCCGCCAATTTCCGCGCCTTTTTCGAGAACACCCAGAAAGGCGACTACGACCTGGCGATCACCGGCTCGCACCTGGCGCGGGTCGGCCAACTCGACAGCGGCATGGTGCCGATCGCGATTTACGAGCCACGCATCCGTGCGCTGCTGATCGGCGCCAAGGAGGCGGGCATCAAGTCGGCCCGGGATCTCAAGGGCAAGGTGGTGGTGTACCAGAACCCGCAATCGCTGGTGGCGATGCATGCGCGGCAATGGCTGGGCAAGCAGGACCTGCAGGCCGAGCGCGATTTCGAGGTGAAGTCGGCGCGCACCGATATCGGCGTCGGCCGCATGATCCTCACCGGCGAGGCCGTCGGCGCCTTCATGAGCAACGGCGAATTCCGGCAGATCCCACCGGCCGATGCCGATCGCCTGGTGATCGTCGAGCAGATCGTCGACTTCCCCAACTTCGTGGTGCTGGCGCATCCGCGCCTGGGGCCGGCGGTGATCCAGACCCTGCGCAACCAGTTTCTGGGATTCTTGGCTGACACCGTCGATGGGGCCGCCTTTTCCAAGGCCACCGGCGTGGCCAAGATTGTCGATGCCGATGCCAAACAGATGGCCGAGCTCGACCCCTTTGTCGATCTGACGCGGCGCGCCATGGGGGTGATCAAGTAGCGTTGCGCGAGTCTCGTCCGGAAACCGGCACAGGCTGATGGCAAAGCAAGCGCAACCCGGCGGCAGGCGCGGCTCCGACGCGCCGCCACATCTGATCCTGCTAGTGCTGGCGCTGCTGTCGATGCTCGGCTGCACCGCGATACTGGCGTGGATCTTCTGGGGCGTCAGCCCGGGCTTTATCGAGTCCGGTAACGGCTCACGGGTCGAGATCGCCCGGCTACAGGCCCTGACCGACAAGCTGGTGGCAAGCGAGCTTGCGGTCGGCCTTGCCGGCGGCGACTATGGCGAGGTGCAAGAGACCTTGAACCGCCATGAAAGCGTGGGCTTCCTGGCCAGCGGCGTGGTGGTCAATAGTGTCGGCAAAAGCGTGGCAGCGGTTGGCCCGGTACCGGGCTTGAGCGTCGGGGATCCGCTGCCGCCGCAGATGCAAAATGCCGGCCGCAGCATCAATATCGTGCTCGGCCCGCAGGCTCTCGGGCGCCTGGTGATCCTGAGTGCGCCTGCCGCGGTGGCTGATGGCACCGCCAAGGCGGTGGCCGGATTGCGTGCGGCGGCGCTGCTGGCGGCGGTGTTTGCAGTGTTGTCCACTGGCGCGGTGATCTGGTTGTGGCGCGAGGCGGTGCTGCGCACCCGCGCCTCGCGCCTGCGGGCGGTTGCCGCCGCCGAGGCGCGCGCCAGGGCGCGCGAGGCCGATCAGTTGTCGCGCCAGGAAGAGATTCTCACCGAGATGGGACCGGCCACCCTGCAGATCATGGAATCCGAATTGCGCAAGCGGGTGGCCGAGTCGCGCGAGCGGCGCGGGCCGATGACCGGCGAAGTGGTGACCGACAGCAACTCCGTGCCGACCGTGGAAACCGCCAAGACACCCTGAGGCGTTGGCCGTACCAGCGCTGCTTTCGAAGGAGCGCGGGCGCGCCGGTATACTTCCTTGGGCGACAACACCAACGGAAGAGACCATGAAAAGCAGCGCGCAGCGTTATCCGGCACGGAACGGCATATTCAACCGGCTGGCGCTCATCGCCGGCCTCCTGGCCACCGGCTTGCCGCAGGCGGCCTCCGCCGCCTGGCCGGCCGACCAGCCGATCAACATGATCATCGCCTATGCGCCCGGCGGCGGCACCGACATCATCGCGCGCAACATCATTCCCTTCATCGAGAAGCACCTGGGCGATGGGGCGCGGATCAATGTCATCAACCGCCCCGGCGCCGGCGGCGGCATCGGCTTCGCGGCGATCGCCCAGGCGCAGCCCGACGGCTACACCATCGGCTTCATCAATACCCCGCCGATCATCACCATTCCGATCGAACGCGCGGCGCCGTGGAGCCTGGCCAGCTATGACTACCTGGGCAACATCGTCGACGACCCGGGCACTTTCTGCGTGCACAAGGACAGCCAGTTCAAGAGCCTGGCCGACCTGCAGGCGTTTGCCAGGGCCAACCCGAAGAAGGTGACCGTGGGGTCGACCGGCGTCGGCTCGGATGATCACCTGGCGATGATGTTCTTCGAGAAAAGCGCCGGGGTGCAGATGACCCATGTGCCGTTCAAGGGCAGCGCCGATACCCGCACCGCGGTGATCGGCCGCCACATCGAGGTGGCGGCGATCAACGTCGGTGAGGCGCTGCAGTATCTGAAGGGCGGCTCGCCGATCCGTTGCCTCGGGCAGATGACCGCCGCGCGCATGAGCATGGCCGCCGACTGGCCGACCTTCCGGGAACTCGGCTTCAATTTCGAGATGGCCTCGCTGCGCGGCATGGCGGCGCCCAAGGGCCTGCCGGCGGCGGTACGCGAGCGTCTGGTGAAAGCGATCGCGGCGGCGACTGCCGATCCGGCGTTCAAGGTGGCGGCCGAAGCCGCGTTCGCACCGGTGCGCTACCTGGCGCCGCCGGCCTATGAAGCCGAACTCAAGGCCGGCGACGTGGTGTTTCGGCAGTTGTGGAAAGAGCTGCCCTGGACCGACAAGTAGGCGCGACCCGGTACGACCACATCCGAACCTGCATTTCCAGACCCAAAGCGAGCAACCCATGCATGACCTCATCATCCGCGGCGGCACCCTGATCGACGGCACCGGCGCCGCACGCCACACCGCTGACGTCGCCATCAAGGACGGCCGCATCGCCGAGACCGGAAAAATCACCGGCAGCGCTACACGTACCGTCGACGCCAGCGGCCTGCTGGTGGCGCCGGGCTGGGTCGACATCCACACCCACTACGACGGCCAGGCCAGCTGGGACCCGCTGATGACGCCCAGTTCATGGCACGGCGTGACCACCGCGGTGATGGGCAATTGCGGCGTCGGTTTCGCGCCGGCGCACCCGCACCAGCGGCAATGGATGCTGGAACTGATGGAAGGGGTGGAAGACATTCCCGGCGCGGTATTGAGCGAAGGGGTGAAGTGGGAATGGGAAAGCTTCCCGCAGTATCTCGACGCGGTGGCCAACACGCCGCGCATCATGGACCTGGGCGCGCAAGTTCCGCATGCCGCGGTGCGCGTGTTCGTGATGGGCGAGCGCGGTGCAAATCGGGAAGAAGCCACGCCGGACGACATCGCCAGGATGGCCGCCGTGGTCAAGGAATCGATCGCCGCCGGTGCGTTGGGCTTCACCACCTCGCGCACCTTCGTGCACCGCACCTCGCGCGGCGAACAGACGCCGACCTTCGGGGTGGCGTCGAACGAACTGACCAGCATTTCCAAAGCCGTGGGTGAAACCGGCAAAGGGGTGCTGCAGATGATCTCGGATTTCGACGACATCGATGCCGAATTCAACATCCTGCGCGACTGCGCGAAGATCAGCGGCCGGCCCTTGAGCTTCACCCTGTTGCAGCGCGACTCGATGCCCGAAAAATGGCGCGGCGTGATGCAGCGCGTGGCGACCGCGCGCGAGCAGGGCATCGACATCAAGGCGCAGGTGGCCTGCCGGCCGATCGGCATGGTGCACGGCCTTGAATGCTCGATGAACCCGTTTTTCCTGACGCCCGGCTACGCCACCATCGCCCACCTGCCGCTGGCCGAACGGGTGGTGCGCCTGGCCGACCCGGCCCTGCGCGCCCGCCTGATCAAGGAGGCCGCCACGCCGCCGGAAAACTGGCGCCTGGCCAGCATCACGCGCGACTTCCACAAGCTCTTTCCGTTGAGCCGGGACCACGCCAACTACGAACCCAGGTTCGAAGACAGCGTCGCCGGCATCGCCGAAGCCACCGGCCGTTCGCCGGAAGACGTGGCCTACGACCTGATGCTCGAGGACGGCGGCAAGAAGAAGTTCTACTTCCCGCTCTACAACTACACCGACAACAACCTGGACGTGGTGCGCGAAATGCTCAGCAACCCGGCCACGCTATTGGGCCTGGGCGACGCCGGCGCGCACTGCGGCTACATCTGCGACGCCAGCTATCCGACCTACCTGATCACCCACTGGTCGCGCGACCGCGAGCGCGGGCCGAAGCTGGGCCTGGAATTCCTGGTGCACGCGCAAACCCAGCGTAATGCGCGGGGCCTGGGCATGCATGACCGCGGCGCGCTGCTGCCCGGCATGAAGGCCGACATCAACCTGATCGACTACGACAAGCTCAATTTGGGCGCCCCGCAAATGACCTACGACCTGCCCGCCGGCGGGCGGCGTCTGGTGCAGAACGCCACCGGGTATGAGGCGACGTTTGTCGCCGGTGAGTTGGTGATGGAGCGCGGCAAGGCCACCGGTGCGCTGCCCGGGCGGCTGGTGCGCTCCGCATAGGCCTATGTGGCGAGCGGCGTGGTTTCGAGCGCTTTCCCACATGCCCGGGAAAGCGCTGCCAGAAGGCGTTCCGCGTTCTTTTCGGACCGTAGCAAATGCGCCGTCTCGAGCAGGCTTTCCAGCTCGTCGGCCGCGATCATCGCTACGTCCCCGCCTGAACGGCGACGCACGACAATGACTTCCCGATCATCGACAGCGCGATCCATGAGCGCCTTGAGTTGCGCGCGGGCCCGGTTATAAGTGATCTCGACGGCCACGTCGGACTTTCATTTCATTTACGGAGATTTTGTACAAGTCGACGCAGGCGCGCCTACCGTCTTCTGACCGCGCTTGGGCTTGCTGGGTTGAGGCAGCGGCCTGCCGGCATCCACGTAAAACGACAAGCCAGTCTCCAGCGCGTCGACGGCGTTGCGCGAAGCCTCACCTTCATCGGCACCAAAGGTGATCGCCTCCGGCACATCGGCGAATGTCACCAGCACGGTGCCGTCATCGGGCGTCAGGGTTACGGGGTAGTCGAACATGTCAGGTTCCAATCTCAGGCCAAGCTGCCGCTTGAACGCGGCGACCAACCCTTTGCTCAATCCAAACCTTTATCCCGAAATTGCGGGACAAGAATTCTCGCTACGTAGCGCTTTGACCAACTATCCCAGTAACAAAGTACATGTCGATCTCGCCCTTGCCTTTGGCGTTGACCTTGCCGCGATACGTGCAATCAAAGTCTTTCTGGATCAGGTCGTAGGTATAAGCCGAAACGTTCACACGCCCGACCTCGCCTGAGCTCTCGATCCGGGATGCCAGATTGACGGCATCGCCCCAGATGTCGAACGCGTACTTGCGTTTGCCGACCACGCCGGCCACGACCGGCCCGGAATGGAGGCCGACCCGCAGGGCCCACTTGAACGCGGCCTTGCGATTGCGTTGTTCGAGGTACTCGACCATCCGCAGCCCGGCGCGCACGCAACGTTGCGCGTGGTCGGCACAGGGCGTTGGCAGGCCGGCTGCCGCCATGTAGGAATCTCCGATGGTCTTGATTTTCTCGACGCCCAGTTCATCGCAAATGTCATCGAAGGCGCCGAAGATCTCGTTCAGCTCGGCGACCAGGCGGTCGGCCGGAATGGTGGAAGCCGTCTGTGTGAACTGGATGAAATCGGTGAACATGACCGTCACCGATTCGTGCCTTGCCGAACTGGCCTTGCCCGTGGCGGAAAGTTCGTCCGCCAGGCCCGCGGGCAGTATGTTGTGCAACAGATCTCTTGCACGGCTTTGTTCTCGCCGCAACTCTTCGGTGCGTTGAACAACCGTGTTCTCCAATTCGCGCTCTGATCGCTGCAACGCTGTGACCATGTCTGCCTGCGCACGGGCTTTTTCTTTTCTGGCCTGGTTGATCCGGTCCGCCAGTGCAAGACTCATGAGAATCATCTCCAGGCCGGAGGCGAGCATCAGGGGCGGGATCACCCATTCGATTCTGATGCTGAAGTACGTGAGCACAAGTGAATAAGACAGAATGACAATCGCGGGCAGCCAGGCAACCGCAATAACCTTGGCCACGCGCACACCTGATTTTGCCAATGCGTAAACCGCGTAGGCATTGAGGGCAACGAAAAAAATTCCGACGAAAGAGGTGGAACGAAACGCGCTTTGCATAAGGGATACAGGCACGACCTGCGGAAGCAAGATGCCGAGCGTTGACAATCCAACGCATGCAAACATTGCCCAGATCACAGTTCTCCAATAGCGGTCCAAATCCGGCCTTAATCTCGGCAACTCCATCATTCGGCTCTGAAAAATGTATGCGAAATAGGCTGTGGCGCCAGCCGAAAGCGCCAGTGCCAATTGGTCAAACAAGGGGGAGTCCGGCCAGAGAAACTCATAGGCGATCCCGCTGCCAAACCTGGATGTGCCGACCCACCACGCCATCGAGGTTTGCGCGAGCACGTAGAACAAATAGTTCCGGTCGCGAATAAACAAAAACAGAAGTAAGTTGAACGAAACCAGTGCGGTCGCCATCCCGATATAAAACACCGATTGAAGTCGGACTCGGGTAGCCGCTTGTTTATGCGCCTCCGGCTTCCACAGGCTGGGATAAAAAGCCACGGGCATGAAGCCAATGGGTCGTGCGCGAAGAAAAATCTCGACTGGCTTTCCAGGCTCGAGCGAAATCGGAAAGACGAATTTGCTCGTCGGTAGCGGGCGTTCGGAAAATGGGCGGTTTGAACTGGCCGACTGGCGTTGATAGGTGCCGCTGGCATCGGGCCAGAACAGATCCACCTCCTGCATGAAACG
>JANPGJ010000610.1:0-1735 GCA_031423955.1 Burkholderiales bacterium | reverse complement strand
TACCCGGCGCCCGCCCTGCTTCTCGGCCTCGCGCATCTTGGTGATCTTGTTGTTGCCCGGCCAATCTTCATGCTTGACCATCACCATGTCCGGAAAGTCCGCGATCATCTTGATGATCAGCGCCGGCGACATCGTCACGGTGGTGATCATCGGATAGTCCTGCAGCACCCAGGGCAGGCCCTTGAGACCGTTGGCCACCTGCTCGAAATAGCCGTAGATCTGCTCATCGGTCTTGAGGCCGGCGATCGGCGCCACCATCACCCCGGCCGCACCGGCGTCCATCACTTTTTTCGAGAAGCCGACCAGATTGTCAAGCCCGGCGGCACTGGCGCCGACGATCACCGGCAACTTGAAACGCGCAAGGCAGGCCTTGACGAAGGTCATGCTTTCGTCGCCGGCCAGTTTTGGCGCCTCGCCCATGATGCCCAGGATCGTCATGCCGGTCACCCCGCACTTCAGGTAGAAGTCCATCAGGCTGGCGGTGGAGTCGAGGTCGAGCGCGCCTTCCTGGGTGAACGGGGTGGCGGAAATCACGTACATGCCCTGGGCGGCAGAATCGAGTCGGTTTGTCATGGGGATAGGCGCAGTCGCTTTGAGGTTGAACCGGAATAAAATGCAAGTTTAGCCCACTGCGCGCCCGCACCTGCCCGACCTGGCACGCATTTCGATCGACGTTCGACTTTCACGAGCAGCCGCCTTGAGCCAATTTGACCTGACCATCCGCAACGGCACCATCGCCAATGCCGACAGCACCTTCCAGGCCGACATCGGGATCGTCGATGGGCGAATCGCCGCCATCGCCGCGCACCTTGATGCCGGCGGCACGGACATTGATGCCCGCGATCGTCTGGTGCTGCCCGGCGGGATCGACAGCCACTGCCATGTGGAGCAACTTTCCGGCAGCGGCGTGATGACCGCCGACGACTTTTACTCAGCCACCGTATCGGCGGCGTTCGGCGGCACCACCACCATCATCCCGTTCGCCGCACAGCATCGCGGCATGGCCCTGCCACAGGTGGTCGCCGACTACCATGCCTGTGCCGGACCGAAAGCGGTGATCGACTACGGCTTTCACCTGATCGTCTCGGACCCGACCGAAACCACACTGACCGTCGACCTGCCGGCGCTGATCAGGCAGGGTTACACCTCGTTCAAGGTCTACATGACCTACGACAAGCTCAAGCTCGACGACTATCAGATGCTCGAAGTACTGGACACCGCCGCCAGCCATGGCGCGCTGGTCATGGTGCACGCCGAGAACAACGACATGATCAAGTGGATCGCGCAGCGCCTCCTGGCCCGCGGCCACGGCGCACCGAAGTTCCATGCCGTCAGCCACGACCCGCTGGCCGAAAGCGAGGCCACCAATCGCATCATCGCCCTGTCGCGCCTGATCGACACACCGATATTGATCGTCCATGTATCAGGCATCGACGCAGTCAACACCATTCGCGCCGCCCAGACCCTTGGTGCGCTGGTGTACGGCGAAACCTGCCCGCAGTACCTGTTCCTGACCGCCGACGATATCGACCGCCCGGGGCTCGAAGGCGCGATGTTCTGCTGCAGTCCGCCACCGCGTGACGCCGCCTCGCAGGAAGCCGTGTGGGCAGGCCTGGCAAACGGCACCTTTCAGGTGTTTTCATCCGACCATGCGCCCTATCGGTACGACGAGACCGGCAAACTGCCCAAAGGCGACAAGACGGTATTCAAGGACATGGCCAACGGCGTTCCGGGC
>JANPGJ010000609.1:0-48820 GCA_031423955.1 Burkholderiales bacterium | reverse complement strand
CTCATGCGAATGCCTCGGCGCGGCTGGCCTCGATCTCGGGTGCCAGCAAGTCCCACAGGGTCTGATGGATCACCCGATAAGCCGGGTCGAACTGGATCTTCAGCGGGTCGCGCGGGCGCGGCAGGTCGATCGCATGCACCGCCTTGATGCTGCCTGGCCGGCTGGAGAACACCACCACGCGGTCCGACATGGTGATCGCCTCGGCCAGGTCGTGGGTGACGAAAATGATGGTCTTCTTCGCGCCTTCCCAGATGCGCATCAGTTCGGCCTGCATCAACAGCTTCAGTTGCGCATCGAGTGCGCCGAAGGGTTCGTCCATCAACAGCGTGGCCGGGTCGTAGCTGAGGATCTGCGCCAGCGCCACGCGCTTCTTCATGCCGCCGGAGAGCTCGCCCGGAAAATGCCCGCCGAAGTTCGTAAGGCCCACCAGCGCCAGCATCGCTTCGACCCGCTTTTCAGTCTCCGGCTTGGCCGTGCCGCGCAGGATCAGCGGCAGCGCGATGTTGGCAGCAGCCGTACGCCAGGGCAACAGGCTGTCCTGCTGGGTCATGTAGCCGGTAGCGGTGTTCGGGCCGCTGATCATGTGGCCGTCATGCAGGATGCTGCCGCAGGAGGGTGCGACGATGCCGGCGATCATGTTGAGGAGCGTCGACTTGCCGCAACCTGACGGGCCGATGAAGGACACGAATTCGCCGTCCTTGACCTGCAGGTCGACTGGCGCCAGGGCGGTGGTGGTGCGCGTGCCCGATTTGAACGTCTTGCCGATGCCTGCGATCTCGATCATCGCTGCAGTTTAGGGGAGGCGGTGCGGTTTGTCATGTGCGCTGCACTTGCGCATGGCGCCACCGGGCACACCGGGTCTGTCTGTCTGTCATCAACGACTGGCGGAGCAGCATCGTGAGCAGGTGCGGGGTATGCTTCCGCCCCTGTGACGGCAATCTCCTCTCCCACCAAAGGCTCGCTCGGCGTGGTTTGCGCACTGGGCGTGACGCAAACCCTGGCCTGGGCCTCGTCGACCTATCTGCCGGCGATTCTGGCGGCGCCAATCGCGCGCGATCTCGGCATTTCGCGCGCCACCGTGTTTGGCGCGTTCTCGGTGTCGCTCCTTGTGATGGCAGCGGCCGGGCCGGCAGTGGGCCGGGCGATCGATCGTGCCGGCGGGCGCCACATGCTGATGTGGTCGAACCTGGTGCTTGCATCCGGCCTGGCCATGCTGGGCGCGGCCAATCATGTGGCGATGCTGTTTGCCGCCTGGTGCATTCTCGGCGCCGGCATGGCGATGGGTTTGTACGATGCCGCGTTCGCCGCGCTGGTGCGCATCTACGGGGTCGATGCGCGCAAGCCGATCACCGGCATCACGCTCATCGCGGGTTTCGCCAGTACCGTCGGGTGGCCGCTGTCGGCATTCATGGATGCACAGATCGGCTGGCGCGGCGCGTGCTTCGTGTGGGCCGGATTGCACCTGTTGATCGCCCTGCCGATGAACTGGCGCCTGATTCCGGCGGTGGCCGATGCGCGACCGGCGCCGGTCAAGGGCGCGCCGGCAGGGAGCCAGGCCAATCCAACTGCGGCCACGGCCGCCGAAGTGATCGCGCGGCGTCGCAGCTTCGCCTGGCTGGCCGTGTACTTCGCGACCACCGCCTTCGTGACCTCGGCCTATGCCTCGCATCTTCCAGGGCTGCTCGGCGCGATGGGCGCCGGCGCCGCCGGCGCGGTGCTGGCCGCCGCCTTGCTGGGTCCGGCGCAGGTGGCGGCGCGGTTGGTGGAATTCGGCATCATCAGCCGCTATCGCGTGCACGCCCTGACGACCGCCCGGGTGGCCACGGCGCTGCATCCGCTGGCCTGCCTGATTCTCGGCGTGTTCGGCGGGCCGCTGGGGTTCGCGGCGGCGTTCGCGCTGCTGCACGGTGCCGGCAACGGCATGATCACCATCGCCAAGGGCACCCTGCCGCTGGCCTTGTTCGGCGCGGCGGGTTATGGCCTCACCCAGGGCTGGCTGGGGGTCGGTGCGCGCCTGATGCAGGCCACCGCGCCCTATGCGTTCGGGCTGGTGCTCGACCTCTGGGGCGGGCGCGTCGCACTGGCGATCTCCGCCGGCCTGTCGCTGCTGGCGGTGGGTTCGCTGCTCCTGCTGCGCGCCAGACCCGACGCCGATCACTGAGCCGGGGCGCCTTCTCCAGCAGTGCCAAACCTTCGTATACTGATGGTTTATCGTGCGATCAACCGGCTGCCTCGATGCCAATGGCATTGGCGAATGTCGCGGTTGGCGTTGCGCGCGGACTTGCCTGCATTGTTGAAAGCGCCATGACCTCATCCACGCTCAAGAACGCGTCGCCGCTATCGATGGTGGCGCTGGCGCTGCGCCGGCCGTACACCTTCATCGTGATGGCCATGCTCATCGTGCTGGCCACGCCGTTCGCCCTGCGCAACATGGCCACCGACATTTTTCCGGAAATCGACATTCCGGTGATCAGCATCATCTGGAACTTCGGCGGGCTGTCGGCGCAGGAGATGGGCCAGCGCATCGCCGGGCAGAGCGAGCGCGGGCTGTCCACCACGGTGAACGACATCGAGCATATCGAGTCGCGCTCGCTGGCGGGCATCACCGTCATCAAGGTGTTCTTTCAGCCTGGCGCGAATATCCAGACCGCGATCGCCCAGGTAGTCGCCGCCATGCAGCCGCAGGTGCGGCAGTTGCCGCCCGGCATCACGCCACCCCTGGTGATCAAGTATTCGGCATCGAGCATCCCGGTGATGCAGGTGGCGATGTCCAGCCCGACCCTGCCCGAGAACGCGGTGTTCGATGCGGCGGTCAACCAGCTGCGCCCGCAACTGGTCACCATCCCGGGTGTCGCGATTCCGTTCCCCTATGGCGGCAAGATCCGCGTGATCTCGGTCGATCTCGACCTGCCGGCGATGCAGGCGCGCGGCCTGGCGCCGGCCGATGTGGTCAACGCCGTCAATGCGCAGAACCTGATCCTGCCCTCGGGTACCGCCAAATTCGGTGACATCGAATACAGCGTCAAGATGAATGCCTCGCCCGACGCCATCCGCGGCCTGAACGACCTGCCGGTGCGCTCCGGTGGCGGCGCCACCACCTATGTGCGCGATGTGGCGCAGGTGCGCGACGGCTTCTCGCCGCAAACCAATGTGGTGCGCCAGGACGGCGAGCGCGGCGTGTTGCTGTCGATCCTCAAGAACGGCGGCGCCTCCACTCTGGACATCGTCGACAATTTGCGCGCCAGGCTGCCGGTGGCCACCCAGATCCTGCCGCCCGATATCAAGGTGGCGACCTTGTTCGACCAGTCGGTGTTCGTCAAGGCGGCGGTGATGGGCGTGGTGCTGGAAGCCCTGATCGCCGCCGGGCTCACCGCCCTGATGGTGCTCTTGTTCCTCGGCAACTGGCGCAGCACGCTGATCATCGCGCTGACCATTCCGCTGTCCATCATGGCCTCGGTGCTGGTGCTCAGAATGGTTGGCGAGACCCTCAACCTGATGACCCTGGGCGGGCTGGCGCTGTCGGTCGGCATTCTGGTCGACCAGGCGATCGTCACCATCGAGAACATTGAACGCCATTTGCACCTCGGCCGGCCGCTGGAAGAGGCGATCCTGGTCGGTGCCGAGGAAATCGGTGTGCCGGCGTTCGTCGCCACGGTGTGCATCTGCATCGTGTTTGTGCCAATGTTCTTCCTGTCCGGCGTGGCGCGCTTCCTGTTCGTGCCGCTGGCCGAGGCGGTGGTGTTCGCGATGATCGCCTCCTACATCCTGTCGCGCACCCTGGTGCCGACGCTGGTGATGCTCCTGATGCGCGGCACAGAAGCCGGCGCCGACGCCGGCGGCAACGGTCTGTTGCAGCGCCTGTATCGCGCCTTCGATGCGCAGTTCGAGCGGGTGCGCCGGGCCTATGCGCTGCTGCTGTCGGTCCTGTTGGGCCGGCGCCGCTCGTTTTCGCTCGTGTTCCTGGCCTTCTGCGCATTGTCGTGCCTGCTCTACCCGTTCCTCGGGCGTGATTTCTTCCCCAGCTCGGACACCGGCCAGGTGCGCCTGCACCTGCGCGCGCCGACCGGTACCCGGATCGAGGAAACCGCGCGCATCGCCGATGCGGTCGAGGCGGTGATCCGCGAACTGGTGCCGCCGACCGAACTCGAAACCATTCTCGACAATATCGGGGTGCCCAACAGCGGCATCAACCTCTCTTACAGCAACGCCGGCACCATCGGCACCTTCGACGGCGAAATCTTTCTATCATTGCGCCACGGCCACCGCCCGAGCGAGGAAATCGTAACCCTGTTGCGCAGCGAACTGCCGAAGCGCTTTCCCGGCATCGAGTTCTTTTTCCAGCCCGCCGACATCGTGACCCAGATTCTCAACTTCGGCCTGCCGGCGGCGATCGATGTGCAGTTTTCCGGCGCCAATACGGTGAAAAACTCCGAACTGGCGGCCGAACTGGTGAAGTCGATCAAGCAGATTCCCGGTGCGGTCGATGTTCATGTGCACCAGCGCCTGGACAATCCGGCGATCGACCTCGAAATGGACCGCACCCGCCTGCAGCAAATGGGCCTGTCCGCCGCCAACGTCGCGCAGAACGTGTTGATCTCCTTGTCCGGCAGCACCCAGACCTCGCCTGCGTTCTGGCTCAATCCGCAAAACGGCGTGGTCTACAACCTGGCGATCTCGACACCCCAATATCGGGTCGACTCGCTGGATTCCTTGCTTGGCATCCCGGTCGCCGCCCAGGTCGGCGCCGCGGGCGCCGGCAACGCGACCGGCACCACCCAGTTGCTGGGCAATCTGGTCGAAGCCAGATCCGGGCGCAGTCCGGCGGTGGTGACGCGCTACAACATCACACCGGTGGTCGATGTCTACGTCAGCGTGCAAGGCACCGACCTGGCCAGCGTCGCCGCCCAGGTGCAGCAACGGATCGACCAGATCCGCCCCAAGCTGCCGCGCGGCAGCCAGGTGACCATGCGCGGACAGGTGCAGACCATGACGGACTCCTTCATCGGCCTGGGCGTCGGCCTGGCGATGGCGATCGTGCTGGTGTATCTCCTGATCGTGGTCAATTTCCAGTCCTGGATCGATGCGGCGATCATCGTGGCGGCACTGCCGGCGGCGCTGGCCGGCATCGCCTGGATGCTGTTTGTCACCGGCACCACGCTGTCGGTGCCGGCGCTCACCGGGGCGATCATGACCATGGGGGTGGCCACCGCCAACAGCATCCTCCTGGTGTCGTTCGCGCGCGAGCGGCAGGAGCAGGGCGTGCCGGCCCTGTCGGCCGCGCTCGAAGCCGGGGCGACGCGCATCCGGCCGGTGCTGATGACCGCGCTGGCGATGATCATCGGCATGATTCCGATGGCCATTGGCCTGGGGGAAGGCGGCGAACAGAATGCGCCGCTCGGGCGCGCCGTCATTGGCGGCCTGGTGTTCGCAACCATCTCGACCCTGTTCTTCGTGCCGGTGGTGTTTGCCGGCGTGCATCAGCGCCTGGCGCGCCGCCGCGCCGCCCATGGCGCATCACCTGCATCCACCGCACCGATCGGTGCTTCGCCGCTGGAGTCCTGAAAAGCCATGTCAGAGCAACGTCATTCAGAGTTGGCCATCCATCCCGTTCAAGCAGCCGACGGCACCGAGCTTCTTCATCGCCGCCAGATCGTGCGCCGCGCCTGGTTTGTGACCCTGATCGTACTGGTGTTGCTGAGCCTGGGTGCCGGCCGCACTCTGGTGGCGCGGGCGGCCAATGCCAGGATCCTCGAAGGCGGCACCGGCGAGCGCGCGGTCCTGTACGTTCGCACCGCCTATCCCAAAGCCGGCGCCGGCCAGACCCTGTCGCTGCCTGGCACGCTGCAGGGCTTCGTGCAGTCGCCGGTCGCCGCACGCGCCAACGGCTATGTCAGGCGCTGGACCAAGGATATCGGCAGCCGCGTCGCCAAGGGAGAATTGCTGGCCGAGATCGAAACCCCGGAGCTTGACCAGCAGCTCGCCCAAGGCGCCGCGGCGCGCGCGCAGGCGGCTTCCAGCCTGGCGCTGGCCAACAGCACCATGGAGCGCTGGGAGGCGCTGCGCAAGAAAGACGCGGTGTCGCAACAGGAACTGGACGAGCGCCGCAGCAATGACGCGCAGGCGCGCGCCAATCTGGCGGCGGCCGATGCCAACGTCGACCGCCTGCGCCAGTTGGCCAGCTTCAAGCGCATCGTGGCGCCGTTTGCCGGCGTCATCACGCGCCGCAATGTCGATGTCGGCGACCTGATCGACGCGGGTGGCGGTCGCCCGCTGTTTTTGCTGGCGCAGACAGATCCCTTGCGCATCTATGTCAACGTGCCGCAGGCTTACTCGCAGCTGATCAAGGTCGGGCAGCCGGTGACGGTGACCCAGGCCGAACTGCGTGGCCAGAGCTTCCGCGGCGAAATCGTGCGAACCGCCGGGGCGATCGATACCGCCACCCGCACCCTGCAGGTCGAGGTCGCGCTGCCCAACAAGGAAGGCGTGTTGTTGCCCGGCGCCTATGTCCAGGTCGCGTTGCCGCTGGTGGCTAGCCAGGCCCTGACCATTCCGGCCAACGCGCTGATGATTCGCGGTGAAGGATTGCGGGTCGCGGTGGTCGACTCAAGCGGGGTAGTGCGCCTGCGCGGCGTCAAGATCGGCCGCAACTACGGTGAGTCGATGGAACTGATCGAAGGCGTGACCGCCAAGGATCAACTGGTGCTCAATCCATCGGATTCCCTGGCCGAGGGTGACCGCGTGTCGGTGGTGGTGGACAAGCCAGCGACCAAGGGGGCGGCGCCGGCCAAGGCGGCCGGCGACGCGAAGGAGAAGTCGTGAGATTCCGGCCGGCCCGTGTCCGCCTTCGCGACATGCGCCCTGTCATCCTTGCGCTCTCGCTCTTGCTTGGCGCCTGCATCTCGGCACCAGACTACAACAAGCCGGTGCTCGACATGCCGGTGGCCTGGAAAGTCGAAGAGCCGTTCCGCATCGGCACACCCAGTGACGCCGCGCCCAAGGGCCCGTGGTGGCAACGCTTCGGCGACCCGCAACTCGACGAACTGGCAGCCAAGGCGATCGCCGGGAGTCCGACCCTGGCGGTAGCAGGCGCGCGCCTGGCCCAGGCGCGCGCCGGGCTCGATGCGGTGGCGGCGGCAACCTATCCGCAGGTCGGTATCGCGGCACGCGATGTGCGCAGCCGCATTTCGGCCAATCGGCCGCTGACCAACAATATCGCGCCCAATTTCACCACCACTCAAAACGACATCGGGTTCGCGTTGTCGGCCAGTTACGAACCCGATCTGTTCGGCCGTGTCGACAGCGTGGTCGCCGGTGCCCGTGCATCTGCCGAGCAGTCGGTGGCCGATTTCGAGAACATCCGCCTGGTCCTGACCGCTGATCTTGCGACCGCCTATTTCAACCTGCGTGCGGTCGATATCGAACTCGACGTGCTCGAGCGCGCGATCAACTTGCAGCGGCGCGTGTTGACGCTGGCAACGACGCGACGCGCGCTCGGCGCCGCCTCCGGCCTGGATGTCGCGCAACCGCAGGCGTTGATCGACAGCACCCTCACGCAAGTCGATGTGTTGCGCCGCCAGCGTGCCCAGTTCGAACACGCGATCGCCACCCTGAGCGGAACCCCGGCACCACTGTTCGCGCTTGCGCGCGCGGCCACGGTGGTGCAACCGCCGGTGGTGCCGATCGGCCTGCCCTCGGACTTGCTGGAGCGGCGGCCGGATGTAGCCGCCGCCGAGCGGGCGATGGCGGCTGCCAATGCGCAGATCGGGGTGGCCAATGCGGCGTTCTACCCGAGCATTTCCCTGGGTGCGCTGATCGGTACCCAAAGCCGCCTGGAGCGCCTGCTGTTCAATACGGCCAGCGGCGTCTGGTCGCTCGGCCTGACGCTGGCCCAACCGCTGATCGATGGCGGCCGCATTCGCGCCAACGCCGAATTCGCGAAGGCCGGTTACGACGCCGCGGTGGCCAATTACCGGCGCGTTGTCCTTTCCGCCATGCAGGAGGCCGAGGACGGCATCATCGGCGCAGCCGCGCTGGCGCGCGCCCACGCGCAGGCGCAGGTGGCGGTGGCCAGCGCCACCCGGGTGCTGGAAATCGCGACTACACGCTATGAAGGCGGCGTCGCCAGCATTCTTGACCTGATCACCGCCGAGCAAAGCCTGCTCGCCAGCGAACGCCTTGCCGCCCAGTTGGCCGGCCAGCGCCTGCTGGTCTCGGTGTTCCTGATCCGCGCGCTGGGTGGTGATTGGGAAGGGCCGAAGAAACTCGCCGGCCAGTAGCCGGCTGCGTGCGCGAACCCGCAGGCGAGCGTTACGTTGCCTGTGTGCGTTGCCTGTGCCGACCGAGCCTTCCGAACGATCATCAGCGGGCGCAGCGAAAGCCGATGTTGTGGTGGCCGGCGCGCGGCGCGCGCGACAGCGTGCGCCCGCGTTGTGTGGTGGTGAGTTCGCCCGGTGGCGAATCGTGGCCGCCGCCGCGGGTGCCACGCACGCCGTCGCTCAAGGCATCCTCGCGACCGTCATCGGTGCGATATGGGTAGGGGCGGTACAGGCTCGATACCCACTCCCATTGATTGCCCGCCATGTCCTGCACCCCATAGGGGCTGGCGCCGGCGGGAAATGCATCGGATGCCGCGGTTTCGGTCCAGCCGGCGGCGAATCGCGCGCGCGTCGCGTCCGGCGCCGCATTGCCCCAGGGATAGCGGCGCCCATCGGTGCTGCGCGCGGCTTTTTCCCATTCCGCCTCGGTCGGCAGGCGCGCGCCGCGCCATGCGCAGTAATCGCGCGCACCGGCCCAGGTGACTTCGTTGACCGGGTGTTTTTCAAGACCGGCATCGGCGCGCCAGCGACCATCGACGCGGTGCACGCGGGCATCGGCGTCGTCGTGGTCGAAGCGCCGGTAGCGCCGGCCCCCGCGCTCGCCTTCCGGCCCCTGCGCCTCAAGGAACACGGCGAAGTCGGCATGGCTGACCGGCAGGCGATCGATCATGAAGCGCCCCAGTTCAACGCGATGCGCCGGGCGCTCGTCGTCGGGTCCGTCATCGCGGCCCATGATGAAGGTGCCGGCCGGTATTTCGATCATCGCGCCTGGTTGCGCCAGCGCAGCGCTTGCGCAGACCATCAGCAGGAAGGCCGCAGCGCGGCGCCGCATTGGCAGGGCGCAGGCGTGCCGCGCAGGCTTCGGGTCTCCCTCGTTTCGGCCGCTGCTGCATCGCATGCCGTGCGGCATGAAAGCGCTTGCGGACATGCCGCGCGCTTAGTCCGCCAAACCGTTGAGGATGTACATGGTTTCAAGCAACGGCGAAGGTTTGCCGCCAAGGGCGGCGAACCAGCGCCCGAAGAGTTCGGACAACTGCGGCGAGCGATACAACTGCGCCAGGCCACGGGTGACGCTTACGCGAAAATCCGGCTGACCGCGGCGGAACATCAAGCCATAAGTTTCGAAGGTGAACTGCTCGTCGGGCATGCGCAGCACCGACGCGCCGCCGGCGGCAAGTGCCAGTCCGATCAGCACCGACTGGTCTGCCGCATAAGCGTCCACCTTGCCCGACATGACCGCGGAAATGCCATCCACATGGTCCTTGACGACGACGATGCGGCCGTCGATCTTGCGGCGGCCGAAACCCACCTTGAGTGCGTTCTCGGTGGTGGTGCCACCGGCTACCGCCACGCTTTTGCCAGCGAGGTCGAGCACGCTCCTGATGCTGCTCTCATTCTTGACCAGGATGTTGGCGCCATCGACGAAGGTCATCGGGCTGAAGTCGACCTCCTTTTGCCGGCCCAGTGTATTGGTGGTGACGCCGCACTCGATGTCGATCTGGCCAGCCTTGACCGCGGTGAAGCGGCTTTTCGCATCCACCGGCACCCACTTGACCCTGAGGTCCTTGAGGCCCAGGTCACTGCGCACTGCATCGGCGACCGCCATGCACAAGTCGACCGAATATCCCTTGACCACACCGGCATCGACATAGGAAAACGGCACCGCCGCGTCGCGGTGGCCCATCACGATGGTGCCGCTTTTCTTGATGCGGGCCATGGTGGCATCCAGCGCGTGCGCGGTGGGGGCCGGCAACAGGCATGCGGTAAGGGCAATGATGGCCGGCAGCATGGTGCGTGAAATGCAATTCATGTTGTGGTCCTGTGGTGGGTGGCGAAGAAACCGGTGACGAAGAGTCGGCTGGCAAATCGATGCGATGGTGTGGTCTTGTCATCGACGTTCCGGGAAAAGACCGGCATTTTGCGCGAATTTCGCGCCGGCCGGCGCCCTGAGACTGTCGGGTCGATGGCGCGACGGAGCGCTCGCAGACAAAGGCAATAGCGAAACGCCTTGCGTATTGCCGCGAAAAGGCGCATAGTCTACGCCTGCGATATTCAAGTAGTGCACTGTTGTTGTGTGGTCCAAGTACCTCTCCAAGCAGTCCGGTATTCCTCCCTTCATCATCCCGCCGTCTTGACATTCGCCCTCCCGGGGGCATTCCCCTATTTTTGTTTTATTCAAGGAAGTTCAAGACATGGCAACAGGTACAGTGAAGTGGTTCAACGACGCCAAGGGTTTCGGTTTCATCACACCTGAAGATGGCGGCGAAGATCTTTTCGCGCATTTTTCGGCGATCCAGGGCAATGGCTTCAAAAGCCTCAAGGAAAACCAGAAAGTCAGCTTCGACGTGACCGCCGGCCCCAAGGGCAAGCAGGCATCGAACATTCGCGAAGCCGAGTAAGTTTCGGTCTTTTGCGCGTTTGAGTGAAAAAGCCCGGCAGATGCCGGGCTTTTTCTTTGGGCCCTGAGGTTGGCGGCCCCTGCAGGTCTTTCGCATCCCTGACCGACCTCGCGGTGAACGCCGATGCGCTGCGACCTCGCATCACATGGTCGTGCGTGTAACCGGTCAGGCCGGCGCCGCTTCGCTGGCGTCGAAATCGAGCTCGACCCGCGCATTGTTGGGGTCGAAGCAAAACAGCTGCCATTGGCCGTCGGCGCTGTTGGCCAGGCGCCGCAGGTCATAGTTGATGCCGCGTTGCTTCAGGCGCGCCGCGGTGCCGGCCAGGTCGGTGGCCGAAAAGGCCATGTGGTCGATCACCCCGGGTCGCATGTCGGCGCGGCTCTTGCCGCCGATCACGTGCAGGATCGCGGTTTTGTCGTCGTACAGCCACAAGCCGGGGAAATTGAAGTTCGGTCGCCAGCCCACCTTGAGATCGAGCAGCTCGCAATAAAAGTCGCGGGTGGCAGCGACATCGTCGGTGAGGATGGTGAAGTGGTTCATGCCTTGAATGGCCATGCGAAGTCTCCCTTGAGTCCGGTTTGCGTGCAGCGTTGCGTGATGCCGAAAGTCTAGCCTACGCAGGCGCTCGCGGCCCCGCAACCTGCGGCCTCGGCTATGCTTGCCCACCTGTTGCGTACCGTAGCGTTGATCCCGATGACTCATCCAGACTTCTCTTCCTCCTTGTCCGCTCCTGCCGGCCTCGATCTTCTGCGGCGACTGGCGGGCGCGCAACCGATCGACATCGCCTGCGATCACTTCTTCTTCCTGCGCCACGGCCAGACCGAATGCAATGCGCAGCGCATCTTCCAGGCGGTCGGCGAGCCGCTCAACGCGACCGGCCTTGAACAGGCGCGCCATGCCGCGACAGTGCTGTCCACCGAGTCGATCGGCAGCATCGTGTGCAGCGACGTGCGGCGCGCCCGCGACACTGCCGAGCTGGTCGCCGCGCGCCATTTGTTGGCGCCGATCGTCAATACCGGCCTGCGCGAGCGCAATTTCGGCAAGTTGATCGGAACTTCGTCGCGCAGCATCGATTGGGCATGCGTGCCCGAGGCCGGCGAGACGCTGGAGATATTTGTCGCGCGCAGTCGCAGCGGCCTGGCCGAGGCGCTGACGCAACCGGCGCCGACCCTGGTGGTGGCGCACGGCGGCACGCTCCATGTCCTGGCCGCGCTCCTGGGCATTCGCCCCGACGAGTCACTGTTTGGCAACGCAGAGCCCTTGCGTTTCGAGCGCCATGCCGGGGCTTGGCAAGCCCTGCGCCTGGCGCCTGGCACCGGCGCTGCGGCAAATCTCGCCTGACCGTGCGCACGGCGTGGCGCAACGAACCCTTTAAGGCATGATCATGGCTCACCCATTGCCGACGCTGTCGCTGCTTGAAACCCGCGTGCTTGGCGTTCTTGTCGAGAAACAGCACACTGTGCCGGACGCCTATCCGCTGACCCTGAATGCGTTGGTCTCGGGCTGCAACCAGAAAACCAGCCGTGCGCCGGTGATCGAAGCCGGCGATGCCGAAGTGCAGGCAGCCATCGGCAGCCTGAAAGGCATGAGCCTGGTGATCGAATCCAGCGGCGGTCGGGTGGCGCGCTACGAACACAATCTCGGCCGGGTCCTGCAGGTGCCCGCCCAGGCGGCGGCGTTGTTGACGGTGTTGATGCTGCGCGGTCCGCAGACCGCGGGTGAATTGCGTATCGCCTGCGACCGGCTGCATCGCTTCGCCGACATTTCCGCGGTCGAGGCGTTCCTGACGGAGTTGACAACCCGCGCCGCCGGGCCATTGGTGGTAGAACTTCCGCGCCTGCCCGGCGCGCGCGAGAATCGCTGGGCGCACCTGCTGTCCGGCGCACCGGCCGCGGAAGCAGCAAGCGCGACAGGCGGCAATGACGATGTTTCCTTAAGCGAGGTCGCGGCGCTCAAGGCCAACGTCGCGCGGCTGGAAGCCGAGGTTGCGATGCTGAAGAATCTGGTCGGTCGGATCTGCGCCGATCTGGGCATTCCGGCACTGCCGGTCTGATTCACCGGCACTTGTCGCCGACTATCGGAGGCGGCGGTATCATCCCCCACCTTTACTCCTGAATTCGAGGCCATCGTGATCGTCAAGCAAATCTGGACCGGCAATTCGTATCGCAATTTCAACTACCTGATCGCCTGCCCCGAAACCGGAGAGGCGCTGGCGATCGACCCGCTGGACAGCGAGAAGTGCCTGAAGGTGGCGAGGGACGAGGGATGGGAGATCACGCAGATTCTCAACACCCACGAACATCATGACCATACCGGCGGCAACGAGGCGGTGGTGGCTGCCACTGGCGCCACGATCCTGGCGCACCGCAATGCGAAAGACAAGATCGCCGGCGTGTCGCGCGGCCTGGCTGCGGGCGATGTCATCAAGGTCGGCAAGACGGTCGAACTGGAAGCCCTCGATACTCCCGGCCATACCATGTGCCACATCTGCCTGCGCTCGCATACCGAAGAGCCGGCCCTGTTTTCCGGCGACACCATGTTCAATGCCGGCGCCGGCAATTGTCACAATGGCGGCGCGCCGGCCAAGCTGTTTGAAACCTTTGTCGATCAGCTCGATCGCCTGCCGGCCTCGACCCTGATCTACCCGGGGCACGACTACATTGAAAACAACCTGCGCTTCACCCTCGACCGCGAGCCGGGCAATGCCGCGGCGCAATCGATGCTGGAGCAACTCGCCGGACAGGATCTCAACCAGGCCTATGTCACCACCATGGAAGCGGAACGGCAATTCAACACCTTCTTCCGGCTGTCCAGCCCTGCGGTGATCGCCAGGCTGCGCGAGTCGTTTCCCGACTTGCCCGACAATCCGGATCCGAAGACCGTGTTCATCAAGCTGCGCGAATTGCGCAACAGCTGGTGAGGACGGCAACCATGGCGACATACCGGGCGACTACGCCCCGCCGCTGGTCGCCAGCGCGGCTGGCGGCATGACCAATCGGTGGCCGCCGCTCACCATCGGGCTGATCGCTGTTTGCGGCCTGGTGGCCCTGTTGTCGAACCTGGGCGCATCGACACAGGCGCTGGCGCCCCTGTTCATTGCCGACCCGAACGTCAGGGGCTTCGCTTCGATCGCCGGCGGCCAGGTATGGCGTCTGATCACGCCGGTGTTCATTCACTTCGGTGTGCTGCACCTGCTGTTCAACATGATGTGGCTGTGGGACCTGGGCGGACTTGCCGAGAAACGGCGCGGTTACGTTTTTCTCGGCCTGTTTGTGCTGGTCGTCGGCGTCGCTGCCAATGTCGCCCAGTATCTGGTGACCGGATCGCCGTTTTTCGGCGGCATGTCGGGGGTGGTCTACGGGCTCCTGGGTTACGTCTGGATGCAGGGGCGCTACAACCCGAAATTCGGATATGGATTGAACAAGCAGACCCTGATCCTGATGATCGGCTGGTTCTTTCTCTGCTGGACCGGCCTCCTCGGGCCGATTGCCAACTGGGCCCACACCGCAGGGCTGGTGGTGGGCGCCGCCTGGGGTTTTATGCAACGGGACGACTGAGAAACCGTTGACTACTGCGGGATCGTGGGGGCGCGCCAGGCGTGACTTGCGGCGGAACCACTGCCGTGACCCGGTGCCGCGAGCCAAACAGAATGCTGAAAGAAGCGCCATGCAACTGAAGATGTCGGAAAATTCGCTGTTCGCGGTGCTGCTGCGTTCATCCTGGTGGATCAGTTTCGCGATTGCGATCGTGCTTGCCGTCGGTGCACGCCTGGCCCTGCCGGCGGCCTATGCCACCTATGCGCCATTCATGGCGTTTCCATTCGTGATCACCGGCGTGATGGCGGCCTGGAAGCAATGGAAAAGGCCCAGCGTGGCGCGGGTCGCGGCGACGCTGGAAGCTATCGGCGCCATGTCATGGCGCGAGTTCTCCGGACTGCTCGAACAGGCGTTCCAGCGCAACGGGCATGTGGTCAGCCGCGGCAGCGGCGCCGTCGATCTCACCCTGGCCAAGGGCGGCCGCACTACGGTAGTCGCCTGCAAGCGCTGGAAGGCCGCCAGCCACGGGCTGGAAGCGCTGCGCGAACTCGAGGCAGCACGGCGCACCCAGGATGCGCATGAAGCGATCTACGTCGCCGCCGGCGCTATCAGCGACAACGCGCGGCGCTTTGCGGTCGACCATGGCGTGGCCCTGATGCAGGGGCCGGAACTGGCTGCGCTGTTGCGGCTGCCGAAGGTCGTGGCGAAGGCCGGCGCTTGAGCCTGGGCGGCAGCGCGCAACTGGCGGCCAATCGCCGCGGCATATTCGCGATGACCGGTGCGATGGCGGCCTTCATCGTCAACGATGCGCTGATCAAGGTTGTCAGCCGCAGCCTGCCGGCCGGCCAGATGATTTTCGTCCGCGGTATGGTGGTCGTCGCGCTGATCCTGGCGGTGGCGCATGCAACCGGCGCCACCGCACGCCTGGGCGATCTGGCCCGGCGCCGGGTGGCACTGCGCGGCATCATCGATGCGAGCGCCACGACCCTGTATCTGGCCTCGTTGGTCCATTTGCCGATCGCCAACGCCACTGCGATCAACCTGGCGGCGCCGTTGTTCATGACCCTGTTCGCGATGCTCTTCATGAACGAGAAGGTTGGCCCGGCAGGCGCTCTGGCGGTGCTGGCCGGTTTTGTCGGCGTGTTGCTGGTAATCCAGCCGCGCGCAGCCGGTTTCAATGCCTGGGCCCTGGTGTGCCTGGCGGCCACGCTCCTGCATGCGGTGCGCGACCTGATGACCCGCCGCATCGCTGCCGGCGTGCCTTCGATCCTGATCGCGCTGGCCAGCGCGATCGCCGCCTGCGTGATCGCCGGCATCTATTCCATGGTCGAAGGCTGGCGGCCATTCGGCTTGATCGAAGCCGCGCTGCTGGGCGCAGCGGCGGTCGCGGTGGCCACCGGCTACTATTTCATCATCGCCAGCTTTCGGCTGGGCGATGTCGCCGTCATCGCGCCGTTTCGCTACAGCGCGCTGTTGTTTGCCTTGCTGCTCGGCTATGTCGTCTGGGGCGATGTGCCCAATCCGCTGGCCTGGTGCGGCATCGGCCTGGTGATCGGCGCCGGTTTGTTCGTGATCGTCGCCGAGCGCAGGCGCGCAAATGCGGTCGCGCCGCCCTGATGACGGCGCTGCGGCCGCGGTCGCGATGCTCTACCTGACAAGGTTGGCGGCGGGTCGGCGTCGCAATTCGCCGTGGCCTGCAACAGGATTAATATTGCGTGTGCCGGCACCGCGGCCCGCAGGTAGGCTGCGGTAGCCATCGAAGTCAATTGGCGCACTGCGCCATGCCAGCAGAAAGCCATCCATGTCCACCGTCATCGAGTCCGCCGCGATCACCGCCGATATCACCTACACCGTCGACACCGGCGACAAACTGATCAACGAAACCTTCGGCCCCGGCAATATCGGCCGCCTCAATACCGGCACCTATGAACAGCGGCCGATGCCGATCGCCGATGCGCGCGCCATCAATGGTTTGTCGCTTGATGGCAGCGGCTGCATGCTGGTCGGGCACAAGACCGCGGTGCGCGACTTTTTCGATCCCGCGCAGGTCGCCGCGATCTACTACCCGGAAGTCATTGAACTGATAAAGCTTCACTCGGGGGCGCAGCGGGTGGTGGTGTTCGACCATACGCTGCGCTCCGGCAACGAGGCCGAACGTCAGGAAAAGCGTCTGCGCGAAGTCATTCGCGGTGCGCACAACGATTACACCGAGTGGTCCGGCCCGCAGCGGGTCCGCGACGTGTTGCCGGGCGAGGCGGAGATCCTGCTCAAGCGGCGCTTCGCCATCATTCAGGCCTGGCGACCGATCAATCTTCCGATCGCGGCCAATCCGCTGGCGTTGGCCGATGCGCGCAGTGTGGCCGCAGATGATTTGATGATCGCCGAGCGCCGCTACCCGAACCGGATCGGCCAGACCTATCGACTGCGCTTCAATCCGGCGCATCGCTGGATGTATTTTCCGCGCCAGCAGCGCGACGAAGCGATTGTCTTCAAGGTCTACGACTCGGCCGAGGACGGCCGTGCCCGCTTCACGCCGCACACCTCGTTCGACGATCCGACCACCCCGGCCGATGCAGCGCCGCGCCAGAGCATCGAGGTGCGCACGCTGGCGTTTTTCTAGCGGTTTTCGGCGGCATTCCGGCAGGCTGCCGGAATACCCGGGCGGCGAATTGCGGCTACAGCATTTCGAGCGGGGCGGCGGCGGCCGGCGGCGCGAACAGGGTGTCGAGTTCACGCATTTGCGCCGCTGTCAGAGGGTGGTCGAGCGCAGCGGCGTTTTCGCGCACGCGGTCGCGCCGGGCGGCTTTCGGAATGGCGATCAACTGCTCGCGCGCCAGGAGCCACGCCAAAGCCGCCTGCACCGGCGTCATCGAGTGGTCGCGCGCGAAGGTCTGCAGGCGCGTATTGCGCAACAGACGCGCCTGTTCAAGCGGCGAATACGCCATCAGCACAATGCCGTGTTGCGATAGCCAGGGCAGCAGGTCCCACTCGATGCCGCGCCGGCTCAGGTTGTAGAGCACCTGGTTGGTCGTCAGCGCACGGCCTGCTTCGAGCGTCCGGCATTCGCGCATGTCTTCAATGGCGAAATTGCTGACCCCGAAGTGAACGATCTTGCCGGCGCGTTGCAGGGCGCGAAAGGCTTCGAAGGTATCGGCCAGCGGCAGGTCGCCGCGCCAGTGCAGCAGGTAGAGATCGATGCGGTCGGTCTTCAGGCGCTTCAGGCTGCGCTCGCACGCCGCCAGCGTGCCATGCCGTGATGCGTTGTGCGGATACACCTTGGAGACGATGAAGGTCTGGTCGCGGCGGCCGGCGATGGCTTCGCCCACCAGTTCCTCGGCGCGCCCCTCGCCATACATTTCGGCGGTGTCGATCAGGGTCATGCCGAGATCAAGTCCAAGGCGCAAGCTGGCGAGTTCCTCGACCCGCGCCGCAGCCCGCTCGCCCATGTTCCAGGTTCCCTGGCCGAGCGCGGCCACGACATCGCCTGAAGGAAGTGTCACGGTCTTCATTTGCCGGGGCTCCACATTCAATCAATGATGAAACGCCGATACCGCGGCCGCGGCGAACGGCGCAGCCGGATCAGCGCTTGGAAATTGCCGCGCAACCCACACGATTTCGCCGTTGCCAAGCCTGCCCGGCAGTCCGGCGTGCGCACAATGAACCGGCCCCTTCAATGATACTGATTCAGGCAGACCAAACACCGCGCCGGGCCGGCTGCGAACATTTTTAGGGGGTGTTCATCGAAGACAATTTTCAGGTGGGGTCACTCTCCGACCTGATCCCGAACTTGCACCGGAAGCGCTTCGGGTCGCGCCTGCGGTTCCGCAGCACATTCTCGGCGCGCCGGCGCCGTCGGTCCTGCCGTCTGCGACACTATACGGCGACGGCCTCAGCGCGCAGGCGGTCGTGGGTGTCATGCATCGAATGTTGCAAGACGGCAATTGAGTCTTCGCAGGCAAGAACCGTCGGAAATCCTTACACTTTGTGTGGATTGAACCGAGTACCTGGCTGCAAACGATTGAAAGTAAAGATGGTTTTCTGCAGGTCCCGAACTTGCTTGAATTTTGGCCGCCCCTTAGCCAACACGAGATTGCGATCAGGTTCCTGATTTCAGGCCTATCGTCAGCCACCATGCTACGAAGGAGAAACCAACAATGAAGCCAGCCAAACGTTTCAAGTGCCTGAAAGTTGCCCTGATGGCTGCCGCGCTGGCCACGACCTGGAGCGCGGCACCATTGCATGCCGCCGATTCCACCTGGCTGGGCGGCACCGGTAACTGGAGTGTGGCCGGCAACTGGTCGCCGGTCGGGGTGCCCAACAGCGCGCTGACCAATGTGTTCATCGACGGCGGCAATGCGATCAATTCGATTGTCACGCTTAATGTCGGCGCAACCATCGGCAACCTCACGATCGGTGCCGGCGACAGCCTTGGCATTGCCAACGGGCAGGGCTTGCGATTGGGCGGGCTCTTTGCCATCGACGGCGGTCTGACTTTGTCGGGCAACAATTTTCTGACCGACCTGTCGTTCGGCGCCGATACCAGCCTCTCCGGCGGCGGGTCGATCAGCTTGTCCAACAGCGGCAACAACCGCATCTACGGCGCCACCGGCGCCGAGCGACTGACCATCGGCGTCGGGCAATCGATCGTGGGTTCCGGGCAGCTCGGGGTGGGTCAACTGAAAGTCACCAATCTGGGCACCATCGCCGCCGATGGCAGCGCGGGTCTGAGTTTTGTGCTGAATTCAAGCGCCGGCACCTTCAACAATGCAGGTGGTGTGATCGAGGTGCGCGATGGCTCGCTCGCCAATTTCGGGTCCGGCCAGATTGAAGGCGGCACCTTGCGCGGGCAAACCACCAGTGTGCTCACCGGGTCGGCCAACGCCACGCTCAGCGGTGTCAACATTGAGGGGGCGCTGGGCCTGCGCAATGGCGAAGGCCTTGGTATCGCGGGCCTTTCGGTCAATACCGGGACCTTGCGGATTGACGGCAACAATTTTCTAACCGACTTGCGGATCAACGGTGACGCCACGGTCAACGGCGCCGGCACCATACTTCTGTCGAACAGCGGCAACAACCGCATCTATGGCAACGTCGGTTCGACCACGCTTACCCTGGGCGTTGGCCAGACCCTGCGCGGCGCCGGGCAGCTGGGCGTCAATCAACTCAACATCGTCAACCAGGGAACGGTGGTGGCCGAAGGCTCGGCCGGCCTGAATCTGCAGGTCGGCACTTTCAACAATGCCGGCGGGGCGATTGAAGTGCGCGATGGTTCGTTCGCGCGTTTCAGTGGCGGCACTTTCAGCGGCGGCGTGCTGCGCGGCGCATCGACCGGTGAACTCACCGGCTCGACCAATGCCACGCTCAACGGTGTCAATATCGAAGGCGTGCTCGGCCTGCGCAATGGCGAAGGCCTCGGCATCGCCGGGGTCTCTGTCAACACCGGCACGCTCAAACTCAACGGCAACAATTTCCTGACCGACCTGCGTATCAATGGCGATGCCACGGTCAACGGCGTCGGCACCATCCTGCTGTCGAACAGCGGCAACAACCGCATCTACAGCCAGTCGGGTGCGGGCACGCTCACGCTGGGTGCCGGCCAGACCTTGCGAGGCGCCGGCCAGCTCGGTGTCAATCTTCTCAATGTCATCAACCAGGGCACGGTGGTGGCCGAAGGCTCGGCCGGCCTCGACCTGCGTGTTGGCACTTTCAACAACGCCGGCGGGGCGATCGAAGTGCGCGATGGTTCGTTCGCGCGATTCGGCGGCGGTACCTTCAGCGGCGGCGTGCTGCGCGGCGCCACGACCGGCGAGCTGGCCGGGTCGACCAATGCAACGCTCAATGGCGTGAATATCGAAGGCGTGCTCGGGTTGCGCAATGGCGAAGGCGTCGGCATTGCCGGCGTGTCGGTCAACAGCGGCACGTTCAAGCTCAATGGCAACAATTTCCTGACCGACCTGCGCGTCAACGGCGATGCCACCATCAATGGCGGCGGCACCATCCTGCTGTCGAACAGCGGCAGCAACCGCATCTACAGCCAGTCGGGTTCGGCTACGTTGACGCTCGGTGTCGGCCAGTCCTTGCGAGGTGCCGGGCAGCTCGGTGTCAATCTTCTCAATGTCGTCAACCAGGGCACGGTGGTGGCCGAAGGTTCGGTCGGCCTGGACATTCGCGTCGGCACCTTCAACAACGCCGGCGGGGCGATCGAAGTGCGCGATGGTTCGTTCGCGCGATTCGGCGGCGGCACCTTCAGTGGCGGCGTGCTGCGCGGCGCCGCGACCGGCGAGCTGGCGGGCTCGACCAATGCGACGCTCAATGGTGTGAATATCGAAGGCGTGCTCGGTTTGCGCAATGGTGAAGGCGTCGGCATCGCCGGCGTGTCGATCAACAGCGGCACGCTCAAGCTCAACGGCAGCAATTTCCTGACCGACCTGCGCGTCAACGGCGACGCCA
Source organism: Burkholderiales bacterium (assembly GCA_031423955.1). Taxonomy (GTDB): domain Bacteria; phylum Pseudomonadota; class Gammaproteobacteria; order Burkholderiales; family JAEUOS01; genus JAEUOS01. The sequence goes on along the minus strand of JANPGJ010000609.1, from coordinate 28,120 downwards.
CCATCAACGGCAACGGCACCATCCTGCTGTCAAACAGCAACAGCAATCGCATCTACGGCGAATCCAATGCGTATCGCCTGACCATCGGCGCGGGGCAAACCGTGCGCGGCGCCGGTCAGCTTGGCGTGAACCTACTGAAAATCACCAACAACGGCGCGATCATCGCCGATCAATCGGTCGCGCTGACCATCAATCCCACCGCGTCCGACCCCTTGACCAACCGCGGCACGGTCGAGGTGGCAGCGGGCAGCCAGATGACGCTCTCCGGCTCCAACCTGCTGCAGGACGGGGTTTCCGCGCGTACTGTGGTCAACGGCACGCTGACCACACCGTTGGTTGATCTTGGTGCGGGATTCTTGTCCGGGTCCGGCACCATCATCGGCGCGGTGTCCAATACCGGCGGTGCGGTGGCGCCAGGCGCAAGCCCGGGAAAACTTGCGATCCAGGGCAATTACACCCAGGGCGCCGACGGCAGCTTCGATGTCGAGATCAACGGCTTGCAACAAGGCGTCGAACATGACTGGCTGGCGATCACCGGCACCGCTTCGCTGGCCGGCACCTTGCGCCTGAATTTCGGCTACACGCCAACCCTGGGCTCGTCGTTTGTCATCCTCACCAGCGGCGGCTTGCGTAGCGGCACTTTCTCGACCCTGATCCAGCCGTCGGGCTGGGATGTCGTCGCCACCTACAACCCGCATGACGTCACGCTGACTGTGGCCGCGGTGCCCGAACCGGAAAGCTATGCGCTGATGGTTGCAGGGCTGGCGTTGGTAGGGCTTGCCGCCCGTCGTAGAAACGCGGCAGCCGCGCCTCAGATCGGATAGATCATCGAGTTCGGGATCAGTTCGCTGTCGAACACACACACCTTCTCGTGAAACCTGAGCCGGCCGCCGTCTTCGACCACGATGTCGAGTGTGCGGCCGACATTGAATACTTCCGAAATCTCGTTCTGCTTGGTGCGGAACACCGCGTAGTTGGCCTGGGTATGGATGCCTTCCGGCGTGACCGCCCGCACGAACAGCCCGCTGACGATGTGGCGCTGATAATAGGGCTGGTGATAAAGCGTGTTCTGGATTCCGTACACACGGTCCTTCAACATGCCGCGGCTCTCTGCCGCCATGGTCGACAACGGCAGGCCGCGGTCGAAATTCTCGCGTGGCACCACCCGGTACCAGCAGGCTTCGGTGAAAAAATCGGGCCAGTCGTCGAACCGTGCCTCGTCTAAGCACGCGCTGTAGCGCGCATAGAGGTCCTCAAGCGCGAAACGCTGCTCCAGGCTGATCATAGGCCCATCACCTTGCGGTAATAACCGTACATGCCGCGAATCAGGGTTTCGGTGACCATGTGGTCGGTATCGCCGGTTCCGGTGCCATCCAGTTCGGTGATGGTCTGGTAGCCGGGATGCTGGTTGAAGCCCACCTGCGAAAGTTCGACCACTTCACCATCGTCGGCCGACACCAGCCCGGCCGGGCCGAACAGGTTGGCCTGGCGCAGGCGGCGGCGCGTCATCTCCGGGGTGTCGTCGGCGAAGCCGAAATGGGTCCAGACGAAGTCGAACGCGCCGACGCCGTGCGGCACGATCTGCCGGGTCGAGATCGAGTTGACGTTGTGCTGGATGATGAGCGAAGGAAAGATGGTCTGCATGCAGGCGGTGGGCACCGCATCGATGCCGAGGTTGCCGCCTTTCCACCAGGCTTCGGGCACCACGTCGAGAATCCGGTCGTCTTCCAGCTTCATGTTTTCCTTGAAACTGGCCACGCCCTGGGTGACCGCGCTCTTGCCGCCATCGTTCTTGAAGCCGATCATCGCCGCATGGCGGCCGTGGCGGTCGGTGCGCATGTAGGACTGCTGGTCGGCGCGCCACAGCCCGAAGGTCACGAACCATGTGTGCAACAAGCCCGGGTGATACGGGTCCTTGATGTTCTCCTGCATCAGCTTCCAGTTGCCCGGCACGCGCTGGCGCGAATAGCCCAGGATGGTCAACTCCCGCCCGTCGAAGGCGCGCTCGAACCAGGGTCTGACTTCGCCCAGGTAGCTGTCGAAGTCCTCGACAGCGTGGTCGAACGAGGCGAACACCACGCCGTTCTTCACCGCCACCTTGAGCTTGGTCAGGCCATGGTCTTCAAGCTTGAAGTCGGCCGGCATGCCGCCGTTGATCTTGCCGTCGCGGCGCACGCCGCGGCGAAACGGCAGGCCGATCAGGTTGCCTTTGAGGTCATAGTTCCATTGGTGGTAAGGACAGATGAAGTCGTGGCGGTTGCCGAAATTCTGCTCGCAGAACGCCACGCCGCGATGCGCGCAGTGGTTCTCGATCACGTTGATCGCGCCATCGCCATCGCGCACCATGATGACCTGGCGCTCGCCAATGAAGGTGCGCTTGAAATCACCGTGCTTTGGTACTTCGGCGGCCAGCCCGACGTAGCACCAGTGATTCTTGTAGAAAATGCGCTCGAGTTCCTCGCGATATAGCGCTTCGTCGGTGTAGACGCGATACGGCACGCGCGAATCGCGCGCGGTGTGCCAGCTTACCGATGCGGTTCCGGCAATAGCTCTGTCTGGCGCGTTCATGAATCGTCTCCTGCGATGGGCGGCGCGGCCCTGGCCCAAATGTCCGGCCGCATGTCTTGCATGCGGGCTTGCAAGGGTAACCCGGCCTGCCCCCGGATCGCAATCATTGTCGTGTATGCCCCGTATTTTATTGAGCGTTACCAAAAACATGACAGCCCCGCCAGAGTCATGTTTTTGTCATGAATAATTCAATTCTCAATAATTCCGCCGTTCAATGCAAACCAATGCCGGCGCCGGTGTTGACACCAGCTTCCGGCGAACCAGTGGTCGCGTGGAAAGTTTGGGCGCTCGTTCATGCTGTGGCGTCGCAGTCGGCAGGATGATTTGTGTTACATTAATATAGAAATGTGATACAAACTGCATGATGTGATGAGCGGCCATTTCCTGACCCTGCGATTGAACGAAACCGAGGCCGAACTGCTCGCCAGACTCGGCGCAAGCACCGGCCTTACCAAGACCGAGATTGTCAAACGGGCTTTGCGTGGTTTGGCGGAATCGTTGCCGGCCGGCGAGGAGACTCTTTTCGAACTTGGGGCCGCGCGCTTCGGGCGCCATGGAGACGGCTCGCGCCAAGCCGCCGACATCAAGCGCGTGGTCCGCGCCCGCCTTGATGCCAAGCGTCCTGGCTGACAGCGGGCCCCTGGCCGCCCTCTACAACCGGCGCGACAAGCACCATCTGCCGGCAGTCGAGTTTTTTCGCGCGCAAGGTTCCGGGCTGCGCTGCCTGACTACCTGGGAGGTGGTGTCCGAGGTGATGTATTTCCTCGACTTCAGTGCCGCCGCGCAAGGTGACTTTCTCGACTGGTTGCACGCCGGCCATCAGCGCGGCTTGTTGCAGATAGCATCACTCGTGCCGGACGACCTGCCCGGCCTGTCCAGGATGATGCGCAAGTACGCCGATCGCCCCATGGATCTTGCCGACGCCTCGCTGGTTTGGCTGGCGAACAGGACCGGCGTCACCGACATCATTACCATTGACCGCGCGGATTTCGCGGTTTACCGGACTGCAAATCGAAAGCCGTTTCGCAACCTGTTTGCAACTGGCCAGGGCGAATCAAACCGGGTTCGCGAGCCGCAGGCGCGGTACAAGGCGACCAAAGCAACCCGCAGCGGCTGAATCTGTCGGTTGCCGCGCCCGGCTTCCCGCGATGCCGGCGGCCTATTTGCCATGCATGTCCGCGAATACGCCCCGCAGCCACTGATTGCCCGGGTCGCGGTGAAAGCGCTCGTGCCAGTAAAGCGCGATCGGAAAGCGCGTCGCCTTGAGGGGAATCGGCCGGTACTCGATGCCATGGCTGGCGTTCAGGGTGAGCGCCAGCATCTCCGGCATCAGGCACACCAGGTCGGTGGCGGCGAGAATCGGCGCGACCGCCATGTAATGCGGTGTGCGCAACGCGACCGGCCGGTCGAGGCCCTGTTCCTTCAATTGGCGCTCCACCAGCGCGTGACCCGTGCCCAGGTATTCGATGGCGATATGGCCGGCGCCAGCCAGGTCGCTGATGCGCAGGCGGCGCGCCAGCAGCGGGTGCCCGGCGCGCATCGCGCACACATAGTGCTGGTTGAACAGTTCGCGGCGGTGGATGCCGGCTTCCAGTGCCGGCAGATAGCCGATCGCCAGGTCCACCCGGCCGTCGGCAAGTTTCTGGTTGGTGGTTTCCAGCGGCGAGAGCATGGTGTGAAAACGCACGCTCGGTGCCGCTTTCAGGCAATGCGCGATCACCGGCGGCAAGAGGGTAGCCTCGCCGATGTCGCGCATGCCGAGAATGAATTCGCGGGTGGCGGTCGCCGGGCTGAAGGATTGCACGTCGGAGAGCGAGCGCTGGACCAGCGCCAGCGCGTCGAGCAGATAGTGCGCCTGTTGGCTGCAAAAGGCGGTCGGCGCCATGTGGGCGCCGGCGCGGGTGAACAGCGGGTCGGAATAGATGTCGCGCAACCGCGCCAGCGCGCTGCTGACCGCAGGCTGGGTCAGGGACAACCGCTCGGCTGCCTTGCTGACCGAGCGGGTGGTCCAGATCGCCTCGAAGGTGCGCAGCAGGTTGAGATCCTTCATCTATAAATGCCATCAATAGAGTTCATTGATCGCAAAGTATAGTGAATTGTCGGATGTGGTCGCACAATCGCTCGACAATAATCGCGCAGCTTCCCGCTGGCGCGAACCATGGAGACAAAAACGTGAGACCAGACTTCCGCGCGGCCGTGTCAGTCATCTGCCTGCTCTGTGCCTGTGCCTGCACCGTTGTGTCGGCGCAGGAAAAGTTCAGGATCGGCGTGATCAGCACCATGTCCGGCCCGGCCGGCGCCTTCGGCACCGAGACCCTGGCTGGTCTGAACCTGGCGATCAAGCTCGGTGGCGGCGCGCTCGGTGGCGTGCCGGTGGAAATCGTCTCCGGTGACGACCAGACCCGGCCGGAGGTTGGCAGGCAACTGGCCGAAAAGATGCTGCAGCAGGATCGCGTCAACATGTTTGCCGGGACTGTATTCGGGCAGGTCGTGCTGGCCGCCGCACCGGTGGCGATCGCGGCCAGGACCCCGTTTGTGGCCGGCATTCCGGGGCCGTCGGAATACTCCGGGGCCGGCTGCAATCGCTATTTTTTCTCCTCCGGGTACCAGACCGACGGCCCGCATGAGGCGATGGCGAAGTACCTGACGGCCAAGAAATTCAAGAACGTCTATGTGCTGGTGCCGAATTTTCCATCCGGCCGCGATGCCGTGGCCGGATTCAAGCGCTACTACAAGGAACCGCTCGCCGGCGAGGTCTACACCACTCTCAACCAGATCGACTATTCGGTCGAGATCGCCGCCATCCAGGCCAAGAAGCCGGAGGTGGTCTACATTTTCCTGCCCGGCGGCATGGGGATCAATTTCATCAAGCAATACAAGCTGGCGGGCTTGTCGAAGATCTCGCCCTTGATCGGCTTTTCATTCGCTTTCGAGGAAGACGTGCTGCGTGCGGTCGGCGATTCCGCCATCGGCAGCCTCAACGCCTCGAACTGGGCCAACGACACCGCCAACCCCGAGAACAAGGCCTTTGTGGCCGCCTTCGAGAAGGAGTACAAGCGCTTGCCCAGCCAGTATGCGGCGCTCGCCTATGACTTCGGCCTTCTGCTCGGCGCCGCGCTGCCCGCGGTCAAGGGCAAACTGGGTGACAAGGAGGCGCTGGTGGGGGCGCTTGAGAGCGTCAGGTTCAAATCGATCCGCGGCAACATTCGCTTCGACAACAACCACATGCCGATCCAGGACTGGGTGCTGCGCGCGGTGGTGCGTGATGACCAGGGGCGCCTGACCAATCGAACCGTTGACCGCATCGTCAGCGCGCATCGCGATGCGTATGTCAAGGATTGCAGGATGAGCGTTGCCAAACAGAACTGACATCACTTGCCGGGATCGACTGCCATGCAAAACTCGTTTCGACTGTTGACCTGCCAACGCGAAGGAAAGCCGGTCGGGGCGGTAGCCATCGCGGACATGGCCTACGACCTGGCCGATGTGCGGCCGGCGACGCCCACGGTACTCGATGTCCTCAACGACTGGGCGGCGGCCAGTGGCGCCCTGCGCGCACTCGCTGCGGCGCCGCAGTCGCTGGCGCGCCTCGAGGGCCGCCCGGTCGATGGATTGCAGTACATGGCGCCGGTGCTTTATCCCAATGCCATCTACTGCGCCGGCGCCAACTATCACGACCATATGGCGGAGATGGCGCGCGCGTTCAACCTGCCGCCCACACCTGATCCGCATGACACCGGCACCCCGCCCTGGTGCTTCATCAAGACCGCGCGCAATTCGCTGGCCGGCCACGGGGCGGTGATCAAGCTGCCGTCCTATTCGAAGACGGTGGATTGGGAACTTGAAGTCGCGCTGGTGATCGGCCGCACCTGCAAGGACGTTGAAGAAAAGGACGCGCTCGACTATGTGGCCGGCTACAGCATCGCCAACGATCTGTCGGCACGCGACTTCCTGCGCCGCCCCACCGTCAAGCCCAATTCCGGCTCGCCGTTCGAATATGACTGGGTCAGCCACAAGAGCTGGGACGGTTCCTGCCCGATGGGGCCGTGGATCGTGCCGAAGGAAGACATCGCCGACCCGGCCAACATGGCCCTGAAGCTGTGGGTCAACGACACCCTGATGCAGGATTCCAGCACCAGCCAGATCATCTTCAACGATGCCGAACTGGTGTCGTTTCTGTCGAAGCGCCTGACCCTGTATCCGGGCGACGTCATCATCACCGGCACCCCGGCCGGGGTCGGCACGCCGCGCGGCATTTTTCTCAAAGCCGGCGACATCGTGCGCCTCGAGGTCGAGGGCGTCGGCACGCTCATCAATCGAATGGCATAGGCCGGGCATGGCGCACAACGTCACGCTGATGCCCAGCGGCCACCGGTTCGAGGTGCCCGACGGCCAGCGCATTCTCGCAGCCGGCCTGGCAGCCGGCAATTTCATGCCTTATTCCTGCAAGCAAGGTGTGTGCAATTCCTGCAAGGGGCGGATTGTCGAAGGCAGCGTCGACTACGGCGAGGTGCACCCGGCCTATTTCAAGGACCACGACCGCGCTGCAGGCTTCGCGCTCCTGTGCCAGGCCAGTCCGCTGGCCGATTGCGTCATCGAAGTCAAGGAACTCGAAGGGCTGGCCGGTATCGTGCCCAGGGTGGTGCCGTGTCGCATCACCGACATCACGCCGCTCGGTCATGATGTGATGCTGCTGCGTGTGCGCCTGCCGATGAACGAGAACATGCAGTTCGTCGCCGGCCAGTATGTCGACTTCATGTTCAAGGACGGCACCCGGCGCAGTTACTCGATCGCGGTTGCCAATGCGGTTGAAGGGGTGCGCGCGCTGGAATTTCATATCCGTCATCTGGCGGGTGGCGCGTTCACCGATCGCCTGTTTGGCGGCGCGGTCAAGGTGGGCGAGGTGGTGCGCTTCGAGGGGCCGTTGGGCAGTTTCTACCTGCGCGAATCGGCGAAGCCGGCGGTGTTTGTCGCCAGTGGCACCGGCTTCGGGCCGATCAAGGCAATGCTGGAGTTCGCGGCCAGACGAGGCGAATCACGGCCGCTGCATCTGTACTGGGGTTGCCACTCCCTGCGTGACCTCTACATGATCGACCTGCCGCGCGCGTGGGAGGCGAGCTTGCCGAATTTCCGTTATGTCCCTGTTCTTTCGGATCCATTGCCGGCCGATCACTGGCAGGGCCGCCACGGACTGGTGCACCGCGCGGTGATGGATGACTTCCCCGATCTCGCCGGCCATCAGGTCTATGCTTGCGGTGCGCCGATCATGGTGGAGGCCGCGCGCCGCGATTTCACCGTGCAACGCGCCCTGCCGGAAGACGAATTTTTCGCCGACTCATTTCTAACCGCAGCCGATATAAAGGGAGACAAGCCATGATTCCAGCGATCGAAAACGCCGCCTTCACGCCGCCCAACGCCGCCGCCTCGGTGATCAAGCCCTATGTGATGTCGCACGGCACCCTGGAGGTCTACAACCTCCAGGCCTCGCGGCGTTTTTACGAAGAGTTCCTCGGCTTCGAATGCGTGCGGCATGCGATTCCGGCGATGGTGATCCGCTGTGGATTGAAATTCCACATCGTCTGTGTCGAGGTCGGCGACCAGTTGAAACCGGTCAACCTGCTCAATCACTGGGGCGTCGATGTCGGCTCGCGCGCCGAGGTCGACCGCTGCTGGCAGGCGGCCAACGAACTCAAGGACAAATACGGCATTCGCAAAGTGCTGCCGATCGCCGACCAGCATGGCGTGTATTCCTTCTATCTGGTCGACCTCGACCACAACTGGTGGGAAGTGCAGTCCTACGACGGGTTCCAGCACGACGACATGTTCGACTTCGGTGACCGTTTCGCGATGGACGCGGGCGCCGCCAGCGCCGAAGTGTCGGGCATCAAGGCCGGCGAGAAATAGCCGGCCGGCCAGACGGGGAGTGCGTGATGGAAAAGGCGAAGCGCCGGGAAATCGAAGCCGAATGCGTGGCCTTGAGCAACGCATTCGCCTATCACCTCGACCACAAGGAGTACCCGGCGCTGGTCGCCTTGTTCGCGCCCGATGGAACGTTCGTGCGCACCGGCGTGCGGCTGGAAGGCCGCGAGAAAATTCTCGCCGCCATGCGGGAACGCCCGGCCGAGCAGTTCACCCGGCACATCACGACAAATTTTCACTTCACCGAGGTTGGTGCCGACAGCGCCCGGGCGGTGTTCTACAACATGTCCTTTTTTGCCTACCTGCCGGGGCAGCCGCCATTCGCGTACGAGCCGGAACGGATGATGCTGCTCGACTTCATCGACATTTACACACGTACCAACGACGGCTGGCGCTTCAGGGAGCGCGACGCGCGGGCGCTCCTGATCCCGGAACAGTTGCGGGCGCGCTTGCCGGTGGCAGCCTTCGGCGCCGCCAAGTGAATGGGCGCACCGGAAGTTGACTTGCAGCGGGTTTGGGTATCCTGTCGGATGTTCCCTCAAGCGATCGGTACCCAGCCATGTCGACCAGCAAGCCGATTCCCGGATTCTCGAGCCCCGCCACCGGCACCGAGGCGCCGCTCGAGATGCTTGCCACCTGCCATGAACGCGGCGCCCGGCAATGCGCCACCCTGCGGCGCCTGCAGCCGCATCTTGAGGCCAAAGGCGCGGACGAAGAGGCGCGCACCGCGGCCACCGGGGTGATGCGCTACTTCGACAAGGCGGCCAAGGATCATTACGCCGACGAGGAAGAGGACCTGTTTCCGGCCATGCTCGAATCGATGGCAGCCTCCGATGCGGTGTGTCTGCGCGAAATGATCGAAGGCCTGATCGCCGATCACCGGATACTCGAACGCGCCTGGCGCGAGGTGCGGGCGGTGCTGGAGCAGGTGGCCGCCGGTGCGGCGGTGCCGCTGTCGGCGGCCAGCGTCGAGGCCCTGGTCGGTCGCTACGAGCAGCACATGGCGCGCGAGGACGCCGAACTGATGCCAATGGCGGCCCGCCTCCTGGGTGACGCCGAACTCGCGCGCATCGGTCTGGCAATGCGCGAGCGGCGCGGCATCGACGGGCCGAAGCGTTAAGGGGGGCGCGCAGGTTCGATCTGCGGTGGTGCCGGTTCGGCTCTTGCGGTGATTCGCTCGAACGCCTGCCGTATCATCGATGCAACGCCGGCTTGGCCGGAACGGAAAATAGGAGGCCGCCGTGCATGCATTGTTGCGCTGGATCATCGCCCTGACCTTTGTAGGCATTCTGCAGCCCGCCCAGACGCAGAATTTTGACTCGCCCAACGCCGGCCCATGGCGCACCATCAGCGACGAAGCGGGCGCGCAATTGATGTTGATGGGGTATGACGCGGTCGCCTATTTCACGCAGAACGACGCAGTCAAGGGCAATCCGGCGATCAAGACCGACCATCTCGGCGTGACCTACCGCTTCGCCAGTGAAGCCAACAAGGCGGAATTTCTCCGGAGTCCCGCCAAGTACATGCCGCAGTTCGGCGGCTATTGCGCCAATGGCATCAACTACGCGGTGCCCTGGGGCGCAGGCGGCGGCCCCAACACCTGGCGCATCTATCGCGGCAAGCTCTACGTGTTCGGCGGGCAATCATCGCGGGATGATTTCGAAATGGACACCGAAGCCAATCTGGCGCTCGCGCATCGCTACTGGAACGACGAAGTCGCCGGCTCGAATGCGCTATTCAAACGCTACCAGCGCCTGATCTTCCGGGTGCCGCACTACAAGAGCGACAGCGCGTTGAAGGCGGAGTACAAGGCGAAGCTGGCGGCGAAAACCCTGCCGGTGATGCCGGGTGCGCCGCAGGTTGTGCCACGCTGAAGCAGGTCCGGTGCGCGCGTCCGACGGGTCTGCAATAGCCGTGAGTGTCGGTCACCGATGCCGGTGAAGATTCTGCAAGTCAAGGCCAAGCCCAATGCGCGCCAATCGACGATCCGGCAGTTGAGCGACGGCACCTGGCAGGCGGAACTCAAGTCGCCGCCGGTTGAAGGTCGTGCCAACGATGAGTTGTTGACGCTGGTCGCGCGCCACTTCGGTTTGCCGAAATCGAAGGTCGCGATCAAGAGCGGTGCCTCGGGGCGGATCAAGCTGGTGCGTATCGAAGACGTGTAGCGCGGGGCGCGGCCGCCGATGTGCCGGGCCCAAAATCATTGCGCGCGGTTGGCCAAGGCCAGGTTTCAAGCAGAGTCGCCAGTGCCAGTGGTCCGATGGGTGAGCGCGTAGACTGCGAAGCTGCCGAGCCAGTGCTCGGCCAGAAAATCGCCGCTGGCAACGTGTGCGAGGCCGGCGCCCAGAAGCCAGCCGACTGCTGCGGCAAGGTGGCCACGCCGCGGGTCGGCAGCCGGCAGGCGCTCCGCGATTGCCGACAGGCACCATGCGCGTGAGAGATTGAGGCCGTCCAGATGCACCCCCTGTGGATCACCGCGATCGCTGACCACGGCAGGTGTGAGCAATCCGCTGCCATCAATCAGGTCCGGAACAAAACCGGTCAGCCAGTGCGCGAACGCGGTCGGTTCGAGAACACGGGCCATCAGATCGGCTTCGACCAGGCATGGCGACAGGAAGTCGTTGCCGCCAGGCTCGTATCGCACCGGTGCGTTCCGGTCATGCTGGTAGAGGCGCAGGGCTATGCCGGCGAGCACTTGTTCCATCTCGACCCGGGCAGTGGCCTTCGCATAGTCCCATGCAAAGCCCAGTGCGAACGCGGTATTGGTATGCACCCCGGCGCGGATCGGGTAGGTCTGGCGCGGCAGATGGTCGATCAGACGGGCGGCGAACACCTCGGCGATCGGCGCCAGGCGTGCATGCCAATGCGCTGCCGCGGGATGGCGGTCGCGCAGCGCCGCGACTTCGGTGACCAGCTTGAAGAACCAGGCCCAACCGTAGGGGCGTTCGAACGACGTTCGGCTCGGCTGGTGCAGATAGGCCAGTTCGGCTTCCAGCGCGCTGGCAGTGAAGTGCGCCTCGAACACCGCATGAATCGCTTCCGCTTCCACCAGCGCCGGAAACAGACGAAGCAGGCGGGCCAGCATCCAGTGGCTATGCACCGACGAATGCCAGTCGTAGCAGCCGTAAAAGGCCGGATGCAGCGCGCGCGGCGTGCGCACGTCGGCCGCACCGTTCAACACATGCTCCGGCTTGTGCGGATACTCGCGCGTGACACCGGCCAGCGCCATGCGCGCCAGTCGTGCCGCCAGATCCGCGTTCAATTCGGGGGCCGCGGTGCTTGAGGCTGTCACGGTCAGTCCGGCTTGATGCCCTGTGCCTTGATGACTGCGCCGAAACGCTCGCGATCGACGCGCTGCCGTTCGTTGAATTCGCCGGGCGACATCGGTGCCGGTTCGCCGCCCAGGGCGAGGATCCGCTCGCGCACCGCGCCAGCGCCCAGGCTGCGGTTGATCTCGCGATTCAAGCGTGCCACCACCTCGCCCGGTACGCCGGCGGGCGCATAAAAGCCGAACCAGCTGTCGGCATCGAAGCCGGCGAGGCCGGCTTCGGCCAGCGTGGGCGTCTCGGGAAACAGCGGCGAGCGCTTCGGGCTGCCAACCGCCAGCAGGCGCAGCTTGCCGGAGCGCACATGCTGCAGCCCGATGCCAGGGTCGAACATGAAGTCGAGCTGGCCACCGAGGAGGTCAGTCAGGGCCGGCGCCGCGCCGCGGTACGGGATGTGCACCATGTAGGTCGCGGTGGCGCGTTTGAACATTTCGGCGGCGATATGCGGCGAGCTGCCGTTGCCGGGCGAGCCGAAGGTCAGTTTGCCCGGCTGGGCGCGCGCCAGGGCGATGAATTCGCGCACGTCGCGCGCGGCAACATCCGGGCGCACCACCAGAAACACCAGCACGCGCGCCGCCGCGGCCACCGGCATAATGTCTTTTTGCGCGTCGAATGGCATGCTCGGATAGAGGTGCGGATTGACCGATACCGTGCCGCCGGAACTCATCAAGAGGGTGTAGCCGTCGGCCGTCGACTTGGCCACTGCATCGGCGCCGATCATGCCGTTGGCGCCGGTGCGGTTCTCAACCAGCACTTGCTGCGCAAGCGCTTCGGCCAGCGGTACCGCGACCGCGCGCGCGATCACGTCGGCTGCACCACCCGGAGGGAAATTGACCACCACGCGCAGCGGCTTGGCGGCGGGCCAGGGTTGGGCTACGGACGGGGCGCAGAACATGGCGGCGGCCAGGACGGCGGCGCGCAACACGGTGGGTAGTGCATTTCTGCGGGGCATCGCTTGTCTCGCTTTTTGATTTGGTCTTGACCTCAGCGCACGGCGCGCCGATGGAATGTGACCGGCATCGCTTTCGGCTCGCGCGGCGCCACGCCATATGCGGCAAGCGCGGCGTCGAGCGGGCCGGCTTCAGCCGCCGCCAGGGCCGCCTCACGCGCGCGTTTGATCGCGACCGCGCGCGCGGTCGGATCGGCGATGCGCCCGCCTTCGACAATGGTGGCCATGATCCGCGTGAAATTTTCCTTGGCCCTGGCGTGCGTGTCGGAATAACCCTTGATCAGGCGCCCGGTGAGCGCGATTTCGGTGGCCAGTGGCAGCGCACCGGCGTGGGTGATGGCCGCCAGCCAGCGTTCGATCAGCGCATTCTCGATGGCGAAGCGCGAAGAGTGGCGGCGCCAGCGCCCGATGGCGGCGAGCAGGCGCAATTGCAGGAAGCCGCTGACGCTGGTGCTTTCGACATGAATGCCGCGCTCGAAGATCGCGACGCGACCGCGCTTTCTGGCGTAGGCGCGAATGCGCCGGGCCAAAGACTCGGGCAGCAGGTCGGCGACTTCGTCGTAGCCAGGCTTGAAGAACTCGACCACCTTGATCGGCAGGTCGGCGCCGATTTCCGCATCGGCGCGAATGCCGTCGAAGCGCTCCAGCCGCGACTTCAGGTCCGCCACCCGCGCTACATCTTCGTAGCACATCCAGAGCGCGAGAAAGCGGGCGGTCTCGCGCGTGAGCATGAACATCGGGCCGCCGCCCTGGGCGCGGTCGGCGTCGCGCACCGCCTGCAGGCGGTCGAGGTAGGTGCCGGCATAGGCCGCATCCTGATAATCGATTGCGCGTTGCACACCGAGCGTGATGATGTCGCGCGCGGCTTCGGGGAAATCGTTGGTCACCCGCGCTGTCAGGATGGCGTGGTCGAGCTTGCGGATCGCCGGCTTCTTCGTCGCCGGCGCAGCGAGCGGCGCCGTGGTGCCGCTGGCGCGTGCGTAACCGGCGGCAAATCCCTTGAGGCTGGCGTCGACGCCGCGCCCGCCGACACGAATCGCGGCTTCGGCCGCCGCGCGCGGCAAGGGCAGGGCGGCCGAGCCGATCAGGGCGCCGAACATCACGGCCGAAATCACCGTGCCGGCAGCGATGGTTTCGGCCTCCATGTCGAACAGGATGGTGGACTTCGCCGCCGCGCGCGCGGCGGAGATCGCACGGTCGGAATCGAAGCGGCCGTCGCCCATCTGCATTTTCTCGGCCGTCAGATAGACCCGATGGGTCGATGCGATCAGGGTGGTGCGTCCGGAAACGAGTCCCATCTGGATCGCGCGCGCGGTTTCCACCAGCTCCGAATAGAGCAGCACATCGACCTGGCCGGCCGCCGGCGCCAGGCACATCACCGGTTCGCGGCCATTCAACGCGCTGCGTTGCAGCGGAAACAGCTCGATGTAGTAGGTGGTGGCGCCGGTGCGCTGGGCAACGCCGGGAATCGAGGTGGCCTGCACCGGATAGCCCGCGCTGTGGGCGGTTTCGACAATCCAGTCGGCCAGCACGCCGCCACCTTCGCCGCCAAGCGCGCCGATGACCAGGGTGAGGTTGCGCTCCGCACTCATGTTGCTGCTCCGCTGCCTGACATGGTTGCCGGTTTGGGTGCGATCAGCCCGATGAACAACTTCCGCAGGCCCTGCAACAGGCGGTCCCAGAGGTTGGGATTGATCACGATGTCGGTGCGATAAAAGCTCGGGCACAAGGTAGCCGCATGCGAAACCTCGCCGCACAGGCCGCAGCCGACGCAGTTGTTGTTGACATGCGCCACCGGGTCGACCTTGAGTGGATCGGCAGGATCCTTGATGGTGAGCGACGGGCAGCCCGACAGGCGGATGCAGGAATGGTCGCCGGTGCACACGTTCTCGTCGATCCCGTAACGCACCCGCACCACCCGTTCGCCACGCTTGAGTCGGGCGGCGTTGAGTGGGCGGATGCGGCGCTGGCGTTCGAGCTGGCACTCGCCCTCGGCGATGATCACCTTCAAGCCCTTTTGCTCGGTGGTCAGCGCCTCCTTCAGGCGCCGCATCATGTCGCCGACATTGTAGTTGTGTACCGTGCGCATCCACTTCACACCGGCGCCGGCGAGCGTGGCTTCGATAGTCAGCTGGCCACCGGTGGCGCTGCCGGCGCCGGCCATGCGTTTCAGTTCCTCTTCGGGTGAGGAAATCAGTTCCTGGGTGCCGGTGGCCGAGGTGTAGCCGTTTTTCATGATGATCAGCAGGCCGTCGCCTTGATTGAACAGGTTCGACGACACGCCCGACAAGAGGCCGTTGTGCCAGAAGCCGCCGTCGCCCATGATCGCCACCGAGCGTCGTTGCTGGAACGGGGTGACGCCGGCGATCGACGCCAGGCTCATGCCATAGCCGAGAATCGAATTGCCCTGCGAAAACGGTTCGAAGGTACCGAACGCGTGGCAACCGATGTCGGCGCCCACATGCAGCCGGCCAATGTCCTGCTGCACCAGTTTCATCGCCGAAAACACCGGGCGTTCCGGGCAGCCGACGCAAAATGTCGGCGGCCGTGGCGGCACCGCGCCGCCCAGCAGGGTCAGGCCGGTGTCGCGTGCGGCCTGTGCCGCGGTCAGCGCGCCACGGTCGGCGCCGTCGAGAAAGCGGGCGATGCCGGACAGGATCGCCTCGGTCGAATACTCGCCGGCCGACTGCAGCAGGTCCTTGCCATGGAGCCGGGTCTGCAGGTCGGCGCGCCGCAGCAGGGTGGCGATTTCCTGTTCGATGTACTCGGGCTGGCCTTCCTCGACCACCAGTACCTTCTGTTTGCCAATGCAAAACCCGGCAATCTGCTCCGGCACCAGCGGGTACACCACGTTCAGGCACAGGATCGGCACCTCGCTGTCGCCAAATGCATCGGCCGCCCCGGCCAGTTGCAGCGCGCGTATCAGGTTGTTGTAGAGCCCGCCCTGCACGATGATGCCGACATCCTGGCGCCGGCCGGCGAACAGTTCGTTGATCTGCTGGTCGAGGATGAAGCGGCGTGCCGCCGGCATCCGCACCTCGCCCTTCAACTTTTCGTGCTTGAAGGTCACCGGCGGATGCGACAGCCGGTCGTACAGAAAGGCCGCAGGCTCGGCCAGCGGTTCGCGCGTCGTTACCAGCGGCGCCCGGTTGGCGCTGGCGACGAATTCACCCTGCACATGGCAGGCGCGGATCCGCAATTCCATGATCACCGGCGTGTTCGACGCCTCCGACAATGCGAAAGCCTGCTCGACCGCACGCACGATGCTTTTCAGGTTCGGCCGCGGATCTGTCAGCCAGACCGAGGATTTCATCGCGTAGGCATGGGTGCGCTCCTGGATCACCGAAGCGCCTTCGCCATAGTCTTCGCCGACCACGATCAGCGCGCCGCCCATCACCCCGGCCGAGGCCAGGTTCGACAAGGCGTCGGCGGCCACGTTGGTGCCGACGATCGATTTCCAGGTCACCGCGCCGCGCGCCGGATAGTTGATCGAGGCTGCCAGCATGGCGCAGGCGCCGGCCTCGTTGGTGCAGGACTCCACATGCACGCCAAGCGTATCGAGGTAGTCGCGTGCCTGCACCATCACGTCGAGCAGGTGCGAGACCGGCGCGCCCTGGTAGCCGCCCACGTAAGAAACACCGGATTGCAGCAGGGCCTTGGTCACCGCCAGGATGCCTTCGCCGCGAAAGGTCTCGCCTTCGCCAAGTTTGAGCAACTCGATTTCGGTTGCGAACGAACGTTCCATGTAAGCCTGATCTCCGGTATGGGGGCCTAGGCTGCGGACCTGGACCTGGAGAACGGTTCCAAGCCAAAGCCGACAGTGATGCGAAATGCGGATTGGATAGCGCGGTCAGGTTAGGCAGCGCTCCGGTATTTGTCAATTGCGCGCACGCGTGTCGATAGCCGGTGAGGGGTATCCATATTGGTGCCGGCGCTCCCGCCGCACGGACCATCCGGTTTGAAGCAGATTGTTCCGGTGTGAAACTTGAGGCCGCGCGTGTGTTCCAATATCCGGCCACCTTGCGTAATGCGCGCCGCCAGGGCGCAAGGCCTTGCCCATCGGGAGATCTGCATGATTTTCAATCGTCGCCGCTTCATTGCCTCCGCTGCCGCCCTCGGCGTGCCGGCCAGCGCGATTCGCGCCCAGGCGCCGCGTACCCCAACCCCAGCCATGACAGAGGGGCCGTTCTATCCGCAGGCGTTCACCGCAGAGCCACAGGCAAGGCTCGTGCGGGGCTCGTTGCTCGGCAATGCCACCCTGCTCGCCCTTGAAGGGCGGGTGCTGGATCGCTTCGGCCAGCCGGTCGATGATGCGCGGGTCGAAATCTGGCAGTGCGACGCGCTTGGCCACTACACGCACCCGCGCGACAGCACCGCTGCCGAGCGCGATCCGAACTTCACCGGGCTTGGCTGGACCCGCACCGATGCAAAGGGCGTTTACGCGTTTGACACCATTCGCCCGGTGCCCTACCCGGGGCGCACGCCGCATATCCATTTCGCGGTCAGGGCGCCGAAGTTTCGCCGCTTGGTGACGCAGATGTTTGTCGACGGGATCGCCCAGAACCAGAGCGATGGCATCTATGGCTCGATGACGCAGGCGCAGCGCTTGCTGGTCACCGCACGGCTGGAGGCCGGTGGGCAGGGGCAGCGTGCGCGTTTCGATCTGGTGCTGGGATGAGTGGCGCGTGAAGCAGGCGTCGGCCGTGTCCGCGGTTGCGGCCCAATCGGGGTGAAGATCGCGGGCGCCATTTTGACCGGCAGTCTAGGCCTTGGTGTCCAGGCGCAGCCCTTTCATTGCCAGATATCCGGGTCGATCACCGCGAACGGTTCCACCGCAAGCTCGAATTCGCGAGCCTGTTTGGCACTCCAGCGCCCGGCAAGCTTGCGCAAGTCGTTGCGTCGTGCCGGATCACCCGCGGCGCCGCCGGGGGCACCGGACATCGCATGAGCCAGCAATTGCTGCAGGTATTTGTTGAGACTCAATCCACGCTTCTGCGCCTCGACTTTAAGGCGTGCGGCGAGTCCATCGTCGAAACCGCGGATGATCAAGGTGGCCATCGGTCGAATTCTAGACAAGGTCTTCGGAACATGGGTGGTAGCAAGATAGCAAATCCACTAAAGGTAGTTGGCGGCGATCCGCGCATCTGCCTGCCGGACTAGTGCGTAGGCCGGTTAGGCGACGCACCAAATAAGGATTTTCCCTGATCAGGCCTTGAAACAGGTACCATGCGCCTCCAAATCCGAACGCGCTCGGCAATGGGCGCCCGGCGCATGGCTGTCAGGGGCAAGGCGTTGACCTGAAGTTGCAGAGCGTCTGCGCGGACTGGCGGCCCGGCCTCGCGTGGCACCCCAAGCTGCCTAAACATCGGTATTCGAGACAAACAGTGTTGGTAAATCAATGATAAGAATCGAAAATCTGAGCAAGACCTTTGGCCGCAATACGGTGGTCGACAACCTGTCCTTCAACGTCGAACGCGGCGAGGTTCTGGGCCTCTTGGGGCCCAACGGCGCCGGCAAGTCCACCACCATGCGCATGATCACCGGGTTTTTGCCGCCTTCCGCGGGCCGGGTCAGCGTCGGCGGCCACTATGTTGTCGGCGAACCGCTTGCCGCCAAGCGCCTGATCGGCTACCTGCCGGAAAGCGCCGCCTGCTATGGCGACATGAGCGTGCATGGCTTCCTGATGTTCGCCGCGGAAATCCGCGGCATCACCGGTGACGCCCGCAAGCGTGCGCTTGCCCGGGTAGTCGATTTGTGCTTTCTTGAAAACGTGCTGTATCAGTCGATCGACACCCTGTCGAAGGGTTATCGGCACCGTACCTGTCTGGCCCAGGCGTTGATTCATGACCCTGAAGTTCTGGTGTTGGACGAGCCGACCGACGGCCTGGACCCGAACCAGAAGCACCAGGTGCGCAACCTGATCCGCGAGATCGGCAAGACCAAGGCAGTGCTGTTTTCGACCCACATCCTGGAAGAAGTCGACGCCGCATGCGACCGCGCCATCATCATCGATCGCGGCCGCATCGTCGCCAATGGCACGCCGGGCGAACTCAAGGCGATGTCGGAAGTGGCCGGCGCGGTCACTGTCGCGGTCGACGGCATTGAAGCCGCGACGCTCGCCGACAAGCTGGCCGCACTGCCTGCGGCCTTGCGTTGCGACGCCGCGCCGGCCGCAGCCGGGGTTGCGGTGCGCGTGTTTCCGCGTGACCGTGGCGTAGCCGACCTGACGCGCGCGGTGATCGAATTGGCCGAGCGCGAAAAATGGCGGGTGCAGCAATTGCGCACCGAAGAGGGCCATCTGGATGAAGTATTCCGCAAACTCACCCTGCCTGATACGGTGAAAAAATGAGCAATCGTTCGCTGGCAGCCGTGCTTGCCATCATCAAGCGGGAAACCGTTTCCTATTTCAGTTCACCGGTGGCCTATGTGTTCCTGGTGATCTTCCTGTTGCTGACCGGTTTTTTCACCTTCACCGTCGGCAACTTTTTCGAACGCGGCGAGGCCAGCCTGGCGGCGTTTTTCGCCTGGCACCCCTGGCTCTACCTGGTGCTGGTGCCGGCGATCGGCATGCGCCTGTGGTCCGAGGAGCGGCGCTCCGGCACCATCGAATTCCTGCTGACCATGCCGATCAATCCGTGGGAGGCGATCGTCGGCAAGTTTCTTTCGTCCTGGCTGTTTCTGGCGATCGGTCTGGCGCTGACCTTTCCGGTAGTGCTCACCGTCAACTGGCTGGGCGATCCCGACAACGGCCAGATCGTCGCCGGCTATCTCGGCAGCTTCTTCCTGGCCGGCGCGTACCTGGCGATTGCCGGCATGACCTCCGCGTTGACCCGCAATCAGGTGGTGGCGTTCATCCTCGCGGTGGTGGTCTGCCTGTTCCTGATCCTGGCCGGCTTCAATCCGGTGACCGACCTCCTGACCCGCTGGGCCAGCCCGGCGGTGGTCGAGACGGTCGCGGCATTCTCGGTGATGACCCATTTCGACGGCTTCCAGAAAGGCGTGATCGATTCGCGCGACCTGTTGTTCTTTCTGTCGGTGACTGGTTTCGCCCTGTTCGCCACCGCCCTGATCATCCGCAATCGTCGCGCATAGCACCATGAAAAATTCATCTTCCACCCTGCTGTATTCCATCGTTGGCTTAGTCGCCCTGGCGCTACTGCTGGTCGCTGTCAACTTTCTCGCCTCGCGCGCGGCGGTGCGCGCCGACCTCACCGACGGCAAGCTATACACCCTGTCGGAAGGCACGCGCAAGATCCTCGGCAAGCTCGACGGGCCGGTCAAGGTGCGCCTCTACATCTCGCAAGGCGACAATTCGATGCCGGTTCAGTTGAAGAGCTTCGCCCAGCGCGTCGACGACCTGTTGCGCGAGTTCAAGGCGGTCGCCGGTGCCAATCTGGTGATCGAGAAATACAACCCGAAGCCCGATTCCGACGAGGAAGATGCCGCCCAGCTCGATGGCATCGAGGCGCAGACCCTGGGTACCGGCGAGCAGTTCTATCTCGGGCTGACGGCGTCGCGCCTGGATCGCAAGGAGTCGATCGCCGGCATCAACCCGCAGCGCGAACGCCTGCTCGAGTACGACCTGATCCGCGCCATCGCGCGGGTGGCCAGCACCGCCCGCCCGGTGGTCGGGGTGATGAGCGCGTTGCCGGTGATGGGCGCGCCGTTCAATATGATGTCGCGGCAACCGACCGAGCCATGGGTGCTGGCCGGCGAACTCAAGCGTGATTTCGATGTCAAGACCGTGCCGTTCAACGCCGAGACCATCGACCCGGCGATCAAGGCGCTGCTGTTGATCCATCCGCGTGATATTTCCGAGCGTACCGAATACGCGCTCGACCAGTTTGTATTGCGCGGCGGCAAGCTGATCGCGTTCGTCGATCCGCACATGCATTTCGACCAGCAGCCCAACCCGATGATGCCGATGGCCGCCGGCCAGCCCGGGCAGTCTTCGCTGCCGCGCCTGTTCAAGGCCTGGGGTGTGAGCATGGAAGGCGGCAAGGTGCTGGCCGATGTCGGCTATGCGTCCGGCACCGGGCAGCGCAGCACGCCCACCATCCTGACCTTGAACCGCACCGCGATGAGCCGCGACGACATGGCCACCAGCCAGATCGAAACCCTGCTGCTGGCCTTCTCCGGCGCCTTCGAGATCAAGCCGGTGGCCGGCATCAAGGTGACCGAATTGATGCGCTCCTCGCCAAACAACATGTTTGTCGACAGCATCGTCGCCACCTTGTCGGGCGATACCGCGCTCAAGGGCTTCGTGCCGTCCAACAAGAACCTGCCGCTGGCGGTGCGCCTGGGCGGCAAGTTCAAGACCGCATTCCCCGAAGGCATGCCGGCGGCGGAGCCGACCAAGGGCGAGCCCAAAGCGGCGCCACCGGCAGTGGCGCAGTTGAAAGAGGCAGCGGCCGAGAATTCGGTGGTGTTGGTGGCCGATGCCGACATGCTGGCAGACGGCGCCGCGGTCGAGGTTCAGACCATTTTCGGCCAGCGCGTGGTGGTGCCGTCGAACGGCAACCTGGCCTTCGCGCAAGGCCTGCTCGAGCAGGGCTCGGCCGGTGACGACTTGTCGACCCTGCGTACGCGCACGTCGATCTTCCGCCCGCTCACCGTGGTGCGCGAAATGGAAACGGCGGCGCAGAAGCAGTATTTCGGCAAGATCAAGGCGATGGAAGACGACGTCCAGCAAACCACCGAGAAAATACAGAAGCTGCAGAAGCCGACCGGGGATGCGAAGTCGGCGCAGATCCTGACGCCGGAACAGCAGGCCGAGCTCGATCGTTTCAAGAAGCGGATCCTGCAGACGCGGCGTGAATTGAAGGATTTGCGCAAGGACCTGCGGCAGGATGCCGAGGCCCTGCAGTTCTGGACCAAGGTGGTGAACATCGCGGCCGTGCCGCTGCTGGTGACCGTGTTCGGCATCGGGCTGGCGCTCTATGGCAGGCGTCGCGCTGCACGCCGCGCCGCGCCCGCGCCGGCGATCACCGGAGCCGCAGCATGACAAGCCGCCTGGTCGCGATCCTGGTGGCGCTGGCGGTTCTGGCCGGTGGCGCATCGATTTATCTGCTGCGTGGCGAAAGCAAGTCGTCAGCGAACGTGAGCGCCCTCGGGCAACCGCTGTTTCCGCAGCTCAAGGCCGCCGATGTCACCCGCATCACCATCGCTGAAACCGATGGCACGCTGAACCTCGAGAAGAAGGGCGGAGGCTGGGTGATCACCGAGCGCAACGGCTACCCCGCAGATCTCGATCGTGTCGGCGAACTGGTTGTCAAGACCCTGGAACTCAAGACCGGGCAGTCCGAACCGATCGCGGAAAAGGAACGCGCCCGCATGCAGCTGGGTGCGCCGGGCAAGGGCGAAGGGGCGGCCACGCTCCTGACCTTCAAGGCGCAGGATGGCAAGGTGGTGGCTGAGTTGCTGGTCGGCAAAAAGTATTTCCGCAATCCGCCCGAAGGCGACGCTGCCGCCAAGGCGCAGGGCGACGGCCGCTTCGTCATGCTGCCGGGAGATCCTGCGCGGGTGATCATCGTGTCCGACCCGCTCAAGCAGGCCACCGCCAAGGCCGCGGAATGGATCGCGCGCGAAGGTTTCGCGATCGAAAACATCAAGTCGCTGACGGTGCGGCTGGCCGATGGCGGCTTCTCGCTGGCGCGCGACAGCATGGATGCGCCATGGGTTCTCGATGGGGCCGGCGGCGAACTCGATCAGTCACGCGCCAGCTCGGTAGTGTTCGGCTTGTCGAAACTCGAAATCGCCGACCTCGCGACCGGTGCCGACAGCGGCTTTGATCAGGGCGCGCAGATGACCGCGAAAACCTTCGACGGGCTTGAATACAAGCTCAAGACCGGCCGGCTGGAGAAGGAAAACTACATCGTGCAAGTGAGCGTCGACGGTGCGCCGAGCCGTACCGCGAGGCCGGCGCCGGCCAACGAAAAGCCGGAAGACAAGGTCAAGCGCGAAAAGGCATCAGCCGATGAACAAAAGGCACTTTCCGATCGCGTCGCACGCGAAAAGGCGCTCGGCCCGTTCAACGTGCTGATCGCCAAGGCCAAGCTCGATGCGGTGTTGAAGAATCGTGCCGATTTGCTCAAGGTGGCGGAGAAGGCTGAAGAGAAGAAATAGGCCGGGTGCGCTCGACAGGAGTGCCGCTGGTTTTACCCGCCTCGAGAGGGTGAGCCCCTCCTGCAACTCAGGGGCTTGGCGCGCCGCAAACGCGGCGGCGCGGTCCCTGAAATCCTCGCTGTCTAAGCACATCCGCACCATGTCGCCGGATTTGGCGTTGGCCGTCATCGCCTCACGCCGGGTTGCGCGGGCGCATCGACTCGCGCGGTCGATGCCGCGCCTTCGGCGCCTGCCTCGGTGATGAAGCCGATCGCGAGCGCGTCATCGAATTCGCCCTGAACACAGTGCAGGCTCTCGCCCTGGCCGCGTACATCGCGCAGGTCAGGGCATTGTGCGCCCGCAAGCGATGACATGCCCGGGCGGCTCAAGTTGTAGCTCACCCTGCCGATAACCCTGTACCCACTGTCCATCCAACAGGAGACTCCGGCATGATGCGCACACTGTTCCTCAGCGCTGTTTTAGCTGTCCAGTTCATGTCCACTGATTTGCGGGCCGCCGGACCAGTTGAAGCCGTCATCGGACAAAAACTCGACAGCGGGCTTGGCGGTCTGCCGCCATATGCCGAGTGGTATCGCCATCCGCACCTCAGCCGCCTTGTGCCGACCCAGAACACGACGGTGTCCGGTGAAAAACGGGACAGCGGGCTTGGTGAGCTGCCACTTTTTGCAGATTGGGGTCGGTATCCCGAACTCAAGCACCTGGCGGCATCGGCGGGTCCGCTTGCAGGGACCACGGGTACGGATGAGCAACGCGACAGGATGACCGCGTATCGCCGCTGATCCGTCGAAGATCTGATCGGTGAAGCCGCTGGCGCAGGGCGCGCAGCGCGTTGAATGCTGCACGGCCGCCAGCGCGGGCGCCGTCGATCAGCGGGATCACCGGTTTCGCACGCTGTTCAGTTGCGCCCGCCGGGCACCCGCGTCGCCGGCCGGCCCGCCGCCGGTCGCCTGCCCGTAGTGCGGTAGCATGGCGGCCCTGCCACGGTCCGACCCTTCCAGCATGCGCCTGTTCAGAATATTCACCCGCGAATCCGGCGCCTCGGCAATCGAGATCCGCGAAATTCCGATGAGCGATTCGGCGCGTCCGATGTCGGAAACCTTCAAGTGCGATTCGATCTTCTTTCGCGATACGCCCGAAGGCCACGTGCAGGGATTCCACAACGCGCCGCGGCGCCAGCTGATTTTTCTGACCTCCGGGATTCTCGAAGTGGAAACCAGCGAAGGTCAGCGCATGATCTGCCGTCCGGGTGACCTGGTGTTCGCCGAGGATACCGACGGCCGCGGCCACGTCACGCGTTCGCTGCGCGACACGCGCGGGTTTGTGCATGTGGCGATGGCGGCCGATTTTGATGTGTCCTCCTGGCCGCTGGTCGCACCTGCGGTCGATCTGAAGACCTGATGCACCTGCGCCGCGCTGCTGCGTTCAATCGCAGTGCCGCCACCTGGGACACACCATGACCAAAAAACGCACACCTCCCGCCGCTCGACCGCCGAAGACCAAAACCGCACCGGTTGCCGATGCTGCGGGCGCCGTCGAGGCAGGTGCCGCCGCCCTGGCCGTTGACGTGGCCATTGCACCCGCCGTGACCATGGAGCCGCCCGCAGTGCGCGAGCCGGGCCGCGATCCGCTGACC
The DNA here is from genome assembly GCA_031423955.1 of Burkholderiales bacterium. GTDB lineage: Bacteria > Pseudomonadota > Gammaproteobacteria > Burkholderiales > JAEUOS01 > JAEUOS01. The sequence continues at coordinate 3,600 of JANPGJ010000609.1, read as the reverse complement.
CAGGACCCGCTGTTGTGGCGCGACGACGGCTGGACCGCGCGGGTGATCAAGAACATCGACGACGAAGGCTGGGCGGTCGAGATGATCAAGGATGGCGAGGCCGAACCGGCGCTGGTCGGGCCCTGGACCATGGGGCGCGACAAGAAGAATCCGAAGCCGCTCAGCGCCCCGGCGTTCGCCACGCTCGTGAAGACCGCCTCCGAGGTGATCGCGCGCCACCAGCAGCACATGCATGCGATGCTGCACAAGAGCATCACCGTGACCGCACGGTCGATGCGGGTGACCGTCACCCTCGATATCGAACCGGACGACGATGACCCGTCGGCGTTGTTGACCGCGTTCGACGAACGCGGCGAGCGCCTGGCGCAGGTGCGGGTGGCGCCAAATTTCAATCTGGGACGGGCCAGTGCGGCGGCGTGGGTCGAGAATGATTTTCGCAAACCGCGCTGAATGCCGGTGGGTGCCCGGACCGGCGCCGGCGAGCAATCTTCAGCCGGTGGGAAAGCACCTGAAAACCGCATGACAGGCACACCCGCGCGTCTCGGTTTCCTGGTGCCGCCAGGCAACCCGACCACCGAGCCCGAAATGATCCGCCTTGCGCCGCGCGGCGTGACGGTGCATTTCACGCGCATGATGGCGCATGGCGTGACCGGCAGCCTGGATGGCCAGGAGGAACGCAACCGCACCCAGATCGCACATCTTGACGAGAACGCGGCGCTGCTGGCGATGGTCAAGCCGCAGGTCATCGTGATGGCGCACACGGCAAGCAGCTACACCATGGGGCGCGCCGGCGAGAAGGAAGTCATCGAGCGCATCGAACGCGCCACCGGCATCCGCTTCATCACCGCATTCGGCAGCGTGATCGAGGCGCTCGACCGGCTTGGCGTGCGGCGGGTCGCGGTCGGCACGCCCTACAACGAACAGTCAACGCTGCAATGCAAGGCCAACCTCGAAGCCTATGGACTCGAAGTGGCGTCTCATGGCAGGCTTGACGGGGTGACGAACATTTATGAAGAGACCCCGGAGCGCGCCTATCAACTGGGCCGGCAGGTTGATGCGCCGGACGCGCAGGCGGTGTTCCTGAGCGGCGTGGGCATGCCGACAGTCGAGATCCTCGCGCGCCTGGAGCGCGACCTCGGCAAGCCGGTGCTGTCGAGTGCATCGGCGATGATGTGGAATGCGCTGCGGGTGGCGCAGGTGCCGGTGCCGGTCAGCGGCTACGGCACGCTGCTTGAAAAGTTCATATAGCCGCCGCCATGCCCGACGCTGGCGACCCGTTTCGTTCCTGACATCCTGCGAGGTCGGTCGATGCAAATTCCGAACATCCTGGCGATCGCCGCGGCCTTGTTTGCCGCCGGCGCCCAGCCCAGGGCGTTTCCCGAGCATGCGCTGCGCCTGGTGGTGCCGTTTACCCCGGGCGGCAACGCCGACGCGGTCGCGCGCGCGCTGCCCGATGGCTACACCCTGCTGCTGGCCACCGCCGAGAGCCACGCCATCAATCCGCATATCTACAGGAAGGTCTCGTATGACGCGCTCGCGGATTTCGTCGCCGTCGGCGTGATCGGCCATTTCCCGTTCGCGCTGGTGGTCAACCCGAAATTGCCGGTGCAGACCCTGGCGGATTTCATCGACCATGCGAAGCGCAACAAGGGCAAGCTCAATTTCGCCTCCTGGGGTGTGGGCAGCACCTCGCAGATCGCGTTCGAACAACTGCGCCAGACCACCGGCATCGACCTGGTGCACGTGCCGTTCCAGGGCGCCGCACCGGCAGTGACCGCGGTGGCCGCCGGCCAGGTCGATGCCTTCATGGTGCCGCTGACGGTGGCGCTGCCGCAGGCGAGGAGCGGGCGCGTCCGCCTGCTCGGCGTCAGTACCGCGCAACGCGTGCCGTCGGCGCCCGAGATTCCAACCCTGGCCGAGCAGGGCGTGCCGGTGGTCAGCGGCGGCTGGCATGTGATCGTGGCGCCGAAAAACACCCGCAAGGAGGTTGTTGCCATGCTCAATGTTGCGCTCAACGCCACGTTCGCCGGCGCGGAAATGCGCGACAACCTGCAGAAAGTCGGCATCACGCCCGCCAATACAAACCCGGAACAGGCGTCAGCCATGCTGCAGGCCGAATGGCAACGCTGGGGCAAGGTGGCGCGCGAGGCTGCAATCCTTGCCGACTAGTACCGTGACCTGGAAGTTTCGGAACACAATGAAAGCGATGGATTCGGCCTCAGGGCCAGGCGCAAACCACAGCCATAGCTGTAGCTATGGCGAGGATTTGCAATAACGCCATGAGGTCGAAGGCGCGCCTTCATGTTCCGAAATTTTCGGGGCTCGGTACTAGGGCCCACCCGCACAAGATGCACGCACTGGCGCCGCGGCGCTGATCGGTTGTCGTCGTCGATACCGCCATGAAGACACTGCTGATCGTTTTCCATTCCGTCACCGGCGGCACACGCCAGATGGCGGCCGCCGCTGCGCGCGGTGCTGCGGGCGAGCCGGAAGTTCGCGTTCGCCTCATGGAGGCGGCGGCGGCCGGCCCGGATGACATGCTGGCGGCCGACGCCTACATTTTCGCAACACCGGAAAACCTGGCGGCAATCGCCGGCATGATGAAGGACTTTTTCGAGCGCAGCTACTACGCCGCGCTTGATCGCATCAATGGCCGTTCGTATGCGGCGCTGATCTGCGCCGGCAGCGACGGCCACAACGCGCTGCGCCAGGTCGAACGCATCGCCACTGGCTGGCGCTTGCGGCCAGTGGCGGCCCCTCTCATTGTTTGCACTCATGCGCAAACGCCTGAAGCGATCTTCGCGCCCAAGCTGATCTCCGCCGCAGATCTCGCGCGTTGCGAGGAAATCGGCGCTACGCTGGCCGCCGGCTTGGCGGCCGGATTGTATTGATCGGCAATTCCGCCGCGATTGGGCGCTGGCATGGCGTCGGACTGGCGAAAAGCCGTCAGCAGAAGTCTGCGTTGAATCCCCCGTGGCGGCGACCGACCTTGCCGGCGGGCGCCACTGCTCGCCTGCTCAGGCAGTACGAATTACCGATATGTGCTCGGTGCCGCTTTCCGGCAGCCACACTTCGCCCACGCGGCCGAGAATCTGGCGTATCGCGGTGTTGCCGCGCGCCATCGCGAAGCGCTCGAACTTTTCGTTTGCGGGGTCGAAGCGGAACATCGCGTTGTCGGTCCATTCGCTGACCCAGACGAAGTCGCGCTCATCGACATAGACGGCATAGGCATGCGGGTCGGCGCCGGGCAATTTCCAGGTGCGCCAGGAGCGCGCCGCCGGATCGTGCATCGACAGGTTGCCGCTGATCCATTCGCTCACCCAGATGCGGCCGCGGCTATCGCTCCAGACCCGCCGCGCACCCTGGTTCTTGGTTGGCGGCTCGATACCGGTGGCCTGGCGGGTGTTGAGCGGCCAGGATTGCAGGCGCGCAGCAGGATTGGCTGCCTGCGCATGCAGCGGGCGCGGCGCCAGCATGGCCAGCGCGCTGGCGCCGATTGCGCTCAACAACGACCGTCGTGTGGTGGCTCGCATGGTTGGCTCCGGTGGTGAAAAGCGCTGGCCGATCAACGCCCGGCCGTGCTCAGGACGCCGGCAAGGC
>JANPGJ010000608.1:0-2905 GCA_031423955.1 Burkholderiales bacterium | reverse complement strand
CCGCCTTCCTGCGAGGCGCCGTTGTCGGAGAGCACCAGCACCAGGGTGTTGTCGGCCTGGCCGCTGTCGCGCAGGAACTGCATCAGCCTGCCGATGTGGCAGTCGGTATGGTCGAGCATGCCGGCGTAGGCTGCTTGCAGGCGGGTGAACAACTTGCGTTCGTCGCTGGACAAGGAAGCCCATTCCTTGACGCCGTCGTTGCGCGGTGGCAACTGCGTCTCCGGCGGCACGATGCCAAGCGCTTTCTGGCGCGCCAGTCGGGTGATGCGTTCGTGATCCCAGCCATGTTCGAACACCGCGTCGTAGGAGCGGATCAGTTCCGCCGGCGCCTGGTGCGGCGCGTGGCATGCGCCGAACGCTACCCAGGTGAGCCATGGAATTTCAGGAGCGTCGGCACGGTGATCGGCGATGGTGCGGATCGCCTGATCCACCAGATCGGCAGTCAGGTGATAGCCAGTCGCGAAACTGCCGGGCGCATCGATCGGCGTGTTGTCGCGCACCAGTTCCGGTGCGTACTGGTCGGTTTCGGCGTCCATGAATCCGTAGAAGCGGTCGAAGCCGCGACCGAGCGGCCAGCCGTCGTAGGGCCCGCTGCCGCCGGACTGCGTCAGCGGTGTCACATGCCATTTGCCGAACATGTAGTTGCGGTAGCCCGCCAGGCGCAGCATCTCGGCCACGGTGCCGGCCTCGCGCGAGATCTTGCCGCGATAGCCCGGCTGACCGCTGTCGAAGTTGGCCAGGCATCCGACCCCCGCCGCATGATGGTTGCGCCCGGTCAAGAGTGCGGTGCGAGTGGTCGAGCACATCGCGGTGGTGTGAAAGCCGGTGTAGCGCAGGCCGGCGGCCGCGATGGCATCGATGTGGGGGGTGCGAATGGGCGAGCCGTAGCAGCCGAAATCGGAGAACCCGACGTCGTCGAACAGCAGCACCAGAACGTTCGGGCTGCCCTTGGGCGGGCGCGGGTCGGCCGGCCAATGCGGGGTGTAGCGACGAAGGGTCTGCGGATCGGACATGCTTATCCTCGGGGTTCAACGGCGTGCGGGCCGGGTCGTGCAACACGATGGCGCCGGACTTTGCCACAATGTCCGCATTGAACACCAAAACCAGTGACGCGCTGTCGCACAGTGCGCGCTCGACGAGACAGATGCCAATCCCCGGGAATGCCCCAACGCGCACTGCTGCGTTTGCGCCGTCTCGCGCCGGCCACCGGCGCGCAGGATCACCTCACTGCTACGCCGCATGATCGATCCCCTGCGCGCACCGGTGCTCGCGCCGTTCCGCTTGCGCAGCTTCCGCTTTCAGTGGCCGGCCGATCTGGCGACTTCGTGGGCGTTCGAAATGGAGTCGCTGATTCTCGGCTGGTATGTACTGGTGGCCACCGGCTCGGTGAAGGCGCTGGTGTTGTTCGGCGCGCTCCAGTGGTTCGGTTCACTGCTGTCGCCGCTGTTCGGCGTGGCCGGTGACCGTTTCGGTCATCGGCGCCTGATGTGCGTGACCCGCGCCACCTATGCGCTGTTGGCCGGCACGCTGATGGTACTGACCGTGAGTGGTGCGCTGCTGCCCTGGCATGTGTTCGCGATCGCTTCGATCACCGGGATGATCCGGCCGTCCGATCTGGTGATGCGCCATTCGCTGATCGCGCAGACCCTGCCGCCGTCGCAATTGCTCGGTGCGCTCAGCATTTCGCGCACCACCGCCGATACCGCGCGCATAGCCGGCGCATTGGCCGGCGCCGGCGGGGTGGCGGCATTCGGCATGGGCCCGGCGTATGTCCTGGTAACCCTGCTCTATGTGACCAGTTTCGTGCTGTCCCTGGGCGTCGCCGGTGCGCCGCGCCGCGCGCCAGGCATGCCGGCCGCGTCGCCGCAATCGCCGTTCGGCGACCTGCGCGCCGGGCTGATCCATGCGCGCGAGCGGCCGGAACTGCTGGCGGCGATCAGCCTTGCCCTGCTGGTCAACCTGTTTGCCTTCCCGTTTTTTTTCGGCCTGCTGCCGTATGTGGCAAAGGATGTGTTTTCGCTCGGCCAGGCCGGCCTGGGCTATCTGTCGGCCAGCTTCGCGTTCGGCGGCCTGATCGGTTCGCTGGTGCTGGCCGCCAACCGCTTCGCGCTGCCACCGGGGCGCACCATGCTGGTCGCCGCCGCAACGGTGTTCCTTCTGGTGTTGCTGTTCGCCCATGCGCGGAGCGCGAGCGTTGGAATCCCGCTCCTGATGCTGGTCGGCATGACGCAGAGTTTTTGCCTGATCCCGCTGGCGGCGGTGATGCTGCGCGCCGCCGATGACGACATGCGCGGCCGCGTCATGGGCTTGCGCATGCTGGCGGTGTGGGGCCTGGCAGCGGGCCTCCTGCTTGCCGGGCCACTGGTCGAGCTGATCGGCTTCGTCGCCGCCACCAGCGTGTTCGGAATGATTGGCCTGGTCTTGACGATGGCCATCGGCCTGCGTTGGCGCGAGTGGGTCTGGCGCCGCGGCGCGGCGGTCAATGCGCGCTTCTGAAGTTGACCGGGTCGACTGCGCTCAAATCAAGGGCGTGTTCTGCGGCAGGCCGATCACGATGCGGCCATACATCTCGAAATTGGTTTCCAGCGCCATCAGCCCGTGCATGTTGATCGCATGCAGGTCGCGCCAGGCGCGCTGCACCGGGTTGCCGGCGGCGATGCCGCTGCCGCCTGAGGCCAGCATCAGTATTTCGACCGCTTGCATGCATTGGCGCACCGCGTAGGCGACCTGCATGCGCACCTGCGCGCGCGCCTTAAGCGGCATCGCGATGCCGCTCGCTGCTGCGGTGTCGATGGCGGTGGCGGTCTGCTTGAGCAGCATGCGTGCGACGTCGATCTTCACTGCCGCTTCACCGACCTGCAGATGGGTGGTCGGCATCGCGATCTGCACTTCGCCCTGGGTATAT
>JANPGJ010000607.1:0-7415 GCA_031423955.1 Burkholderiales bacterium | reverse complement strand
GCGGCATGCTGATGGCGCGTGCGCAACTGGGCGTCACCTTCCCGGAGTTCCTCGATCGCTTCGCCAAGGCCGTCAGCATCACCGCCTACCTGGTCGGCATCGGCAAGGCGCCGGTGTTCGCCGCCATCATCGCCATCGTCGGCTGCTACCAGGGCTTTCGCACCGCAGGCGGGGCCGACCAGGTCGGACGGCAGACCACCAGGAGCGTGGTGCAGTCGATCTTCCTGGTGATCGTCGCCGACGCGCTGTTCTCGATTGCCTTCAGCGCGCTGGATCTGTAGCATGCCCGCCGCGATCGAACTCAAGGGCGTCACCACGCGCTTCGGCGCGCACGTGGTCCACGACGGCATCGACCTCGAGGTGCAGCGCGGTGAAATCTTCGCATTGATCGGCGGCAGCGGCTCCGGCAAATCGACCCTGCTGCGCGAGATGATCCTGCTCAAGCGCCCGGATGCCGGTACCATCCGCGTGCTTGGCGTCGACTTGGCCGACCTGGACGGAGATGCCGCCACCGCACTGCGCCGGCGCCTGGGCGTGATGTTCCAGCATGGCGGCTTGTTTGGCTCGCTCAGCGTCACCGAGAACATCGGCCTGCCGCTGCGTGAACACAGTGAACTCGATGACCGACTGATCGACGAGATCGCCGCCTCGAAGCTGGCGATGGCCGGCCTTACGCCCGAAGTCGGCGCCCAGTATCCATCCGAGCTTTCCGGCGGCATGATGAAACGCGCGTCGCTGGCGCGCGCTCTCGCGCTCGACCCGGAGCTGTTGTTTCTCGATGAGCCCACCGCCGGCCTCGATCCGCAAAGCGCGGCCGGGGTCGATCAACTGGTGCGCGAATTGCGCGACCTGATGGGCCTGACCATCGTCATGATCACCCATGACCTCGACCTTTTGTGGCAAGTCGCCGACCGCGTCGCCGTGCTCGCCGACGGCAAGGCGCGAGCCATCGGCACGATGGCCGAACTGGCGGGCATGGAAATCCCCGCGGTGCGCCAGTTCTTCGACGGCCCGCGTGGTCGCGCCGCCCACCAGCAGGCGGGTGAGACCGCCGGCGCCGCGCCCGCCGAACCCGGGAGAGCATCATCGAAACCAAGGTGAACTTCACGCTGGTCGGCGCCTTCGTGCTGGCCTTGAGCGCGGTGCTGATCGGCGGCGTGCTGTGGCTGGCGTCGGGCGGCGCCTTCCAGAAGCACTACGACCTCTACCTGGCGATCATGGACGAATCGGTGGCCGGCCTCAACCTCAACGCGCCGGTCAAGTACAACGGTGTCGATGTCGGCAAGGTGCGCGCGATCAATCTCGACACCCTCGATCCGCAGCGGGTGAACCTGCTGTTCGCCATCGAACGCGGCAGCCCGATCAAGGTCGATACCGTGGCGGTCCTGAAGACCCAGGGCCTGACCGGCATCGCCTACGTCGAACTGAGCGGCGGCGCGCGCGATGCGGCGCTCCTGACGGTGGTCGCGGGCGCCGAATTTCCGGTGATCCGCACCAAGCCGTCGCTCAGCGCGCGCCTCGAAAACGTGCTCACCACGGTGCTGGCCAAGCTCGACAGCACCTCCACTTCCATCAACGCCGTGCTGAGCCCGGAAAACCAGGCGGCCTTCAAGAGCACGCTGGCCGATCTCGCCAGCGTGGCGCGCACCATCGCCGCGCGCCGCGACACGCTCGACGCCGGCATCGTCAGTGCCGCCCGCACCTTCGACAACGGCGCGCGCGCCACCGCGCAACTGGGGCCGGTGATCGAGCGCATCGGCCGCGGCGCCGCGGCGGTCGAAAAAATGGGCGACCAGACCGCGGCGGCCAGCACCCAGGCCGCCGATACCGTCGCCTCGGTCGGCGCCGACTTGAAGCGCTTCAGTTCGGAGGCGCTGCCCGAACTTGAACGCCTGCTCGGTGAACTGAGCGTGCTGTCGGCCTCGCTGCGCCGCCTGACCGAGCAAACCGAGCGCAATCCGGCCGGCCTCTTGTTCGGCCGCAAGCAGGTGCCGGAAGGGCCGGGCGAAGCGGCGCCGCCGGGCGCGCCCGCCGAACCCACCAGCAAGGCCTCGAAACCATGAACCAGCCGTCGAAATCCCGCCTCTACCGCCGGTTCGCCAGCGGATTGCTGATCGCCGCCTTGTGCGCCTGCAGTTCGCTGCGCCCGACCGCCACACCGCCACCGTCGTTCTATTCGCTCGATGCAGCGGCGGCACCGGGCGCATCCGCAAGCGCCAGACCGGCGAGCGCGCCGACCGGCGCCCCAACCCTGATCATCAATCCGCCGCACGCCGCGGCCGGCTTCGACAGCCAGCGCATCATCTATACGCGCGCCGCGCAGAAACTCGAATACTTCGCGCACAGCGAATGGGTCGATCCGCCAGCGCGCATGCTCGCGCCCCTGCTGGTTGCCGCCGCCGCCGCTACCGGCGCCTTCAGCGCGGTGGTGCCGACGCCCGGCGCCGCCGCCGGCGACCTGCGGCTGGATACCGAAATCGTGCGCCTGCTGCAGCAGTTCGGCGAAGGTCCGAGCAAGGTGCGGTTCACCCTGCGTGCCAGCCTGGTCGATGAACGGACCCGCCGCGTGCTGGTGGCGCGGGAATTCGAAGCCACGCTAGCCGCCGACAGCGACGACCCCTATGGCGGTGTACTGGCCGCCGGCCGGGTGGTGCAGGATGTGCTGAAACAGCTTGCAACCGCGTGCGCCGATGCCGCCCGCGCCTGGCCGCCGCCCCCGGCCAAAGCTGCGGCCGGCGCGCAACGCTGAGCGCAGCGCGCCCTGCCGGTCGCGGTTTGCCGCAACTCGCGATCTACGCTGCGCTGTGCGCCAACTGCGCGCCAGCGGCGGATGCCGACCGCGACTGTTCAAGCGTCGGGTAGTCGGTGTAGCCCTTGGCGCCCGGTGTGTAAAAGGTGCTCATGTCCGGCAAGTTGAGGCCGGCACCGGTGTTCCAGCGCCGCAGCAGGTCCGGGTTGGCCAGCAATGGCCGGCCGATCGCCACCAGGTCGCATCTGCCCGCCGCCAGATCGGCCTCCGCGCGCACCGCGTCATAACCGCCGGAAAGAATCAGCACCCCCTTGAACAGGCTGCGAAACGCCGCCTTGATCGATGCCGGCACCGGCGGTGCGCCCATCGCCGAGTGATCCACCAGGTGCAGATAGAGCAGGCCGCGCGTGTCCAGTTGCTGCGCCAGATAACGATAGTCGGCATCCATCTCCGCATACAGCGGCATGTCGTTGAACACGCCGAACGGCGACAGGCGCATGCCGACCCGGTCGCGGCCGATCGCATGGATCACCGCCTCGACGACCTCGAGCACGAAGCGCGCGCGGTTGACGATCGGGCCGCCATAGCGATCGGTGCGCAGGTTGGAGTTCGGCCGGATGTACTGTTCGAGCAGGTAACCATTGGCCGCGTGCAACTCGATGCCGTCGAACCCGGCGGCCACCGCGTTGTGCGCGGCCTGCACGTATTCCGCGATCGCATTGGTGATATCGGCTTCGCCCATCGCCTGCGGCTTCGCCATCGGCTGCAGGCCCGCGTCATCGGTGAATATGTCACCGCTTGCCGGCACCGCCGACGGTCCCAGCACACGGGCCCCGGGTGGCAGATTTGAACCATGGGCGATGCGGCCGCAATGCATGAGCTGCAGGAACATCTTCGCGCCCTGCGCGTGCACCGCCGCACTCACCGGCTTCCACAACGCCACCTGGGCCGGCGCGAACACGCCGGGAATGCGCGGGTAGCCCAGGCCGTTGGGCGAGGGCGAGGTGCCCTCGCTGATGACCAGGCCGACCGTCGCGCGCTGCCCGTAATACCGCGTCATCAAGTCGTTCGGCAGATTGCCGATGGCGCGATTGCGCGTCAGCGGCGCCATCGCCACACGGTTCTGCAGCGTCATCGGGCCGACAACAGCTGGTTCGAACAAGGCAGACATCAATGCTTTTCCTGACATGACCGAGCCGGTCGGGCCGGTCGAAAATACGACGGTTGATGGTGCCTGCCACCATGATTGCGGGGTGCACTGCGTTTCTTGGCTGCAGCCGGCTGCCCGCTGCTTGGTGCGGCGGCGATGGACGATTGATCGATACCAAAAACATGACAGCCGCGCCAGAGGCATGTTTTTGTCATGACTCATGCAATTCTCAATAGACGCGCTGCTCATCCCTCCACAGAAGCATTCCGGCGCGCGGGTCTAGCGGCTTTCCTGCAGGCGTTTTCGAATCAGCTCGCGGGTCTCGCGTGCCGCCGCCGCGTAGGGCCCCTCAGCCAGCGTCGCTGCCTCGATCAGCAGCAGCGCTTCACCATCGCGCCCCTGATCGGACACCGTCTGGGCCAGATTGTTGATCACCGCCACCGACTGCGGATGACGGTCGGCGGCGGCACGCAGTACCGCTTCCGCCCGCTTGAAGTCACCCATCGCATGGTGGCCGTTGGCCAAGCCGATCTGTGCGGTCAGGTTATCCGGCCAGCGGCCAAGAAAGGTCGTGAATGCCACGGTTGCCGCCGGTGCGCTGGCGACCCGCGCCATCGCCACCACCGCCGCCAGGTAGCCGGTTTCGCTGGCGCTGACCGGAATGATGTCCGGCGGCAAACTCACCATCGCCCAATAGCCGCTGTTCTTCCAGGTATATTCGAGCACCGACAGCGGCATCACCAGGCGGCGCTTTTCGCCCGAGCGCAGCACCAGCTCGCCCTTCGGATAATCATATCCGACCACCACCGCGTAGTGCCAGATCCGCACCGGCCAGACGCCGTAATCCTGCAGCACGATCACCGGCGTGCCGGCGGCGACTTCGCGCAGCAGGTCGGCATAGCTTGGCGCCAGCTGATACGACACCATGTCATAGCGGCGCGGTGTGGCCAGCATCTCGACCTGCAGGCTGCCCTTGCGCGCCGGCAGGTAGACCTGCGGCGCCAGCATCTCCGGCGTGACCTGCCGCTCGAAGGCGCCCAGCGTGGTCGCCAGCGCGGCCGGGCCGCACTGGTAATCAATCTGCGGAAAAAACGGCACCTCGGCCAGTTCCACCCGCGCCGGCAGGCCGGCCGGCCAGGCGTCGCCCAGCGCACTGGTCTGCGGCGCCATCAGCGCGCAGCCGCTCAATCCGGCGAGCGCCAGAAAAACGCCCGCCAGGCGGCGGGCCCTGCGCAACGTCGAGTGAAGTCGCGTCATTTCCAGTTGAAATAGACCACCAGCCCGATCACGATCAACAGCGCCCAACCCCAGGCATTGTTCTTCGCACCGGCCGGCAGCGCCTCGACATTGCCGGCGACCGTACGCACCTCGTCGTTGCTCATCGCGGCGACCCGGTCGCGGGCCTGTTGCGGATCGACGCCCATCGCCTGCAACTGCCCCGACACCTCGGCCCGGTTCAGCGCGCCCAGCACCACGGCACGATGGCCTTCGGCACTGCTCACCGCCAGCACCTGTTCGGCGCCGACCATGCCGGCATGCGCGCCGGGGAACTGGAACAGCATGAGAGAGGCGATCAGCAAGCGGCAAATCAATTTCATTCCTGTGAATTTCATGAAAGTCTCCAATGGGAAAATTGCTGGAATTACAAGCTGTGTTGAAATTTTTTCGACTTTGATGCCGGGTGGACAGGTTTCATTTATCGGCCATTGGGCACCTCCATGTCGCATCGATTGGCCGGCCAAATGCTCAGCGGCTTTTTTTCAAGTCGCTCTTCAGATCGCCCAGAGCGGCCTGCACCTTGCCTGCGGTCTTTTGCAGCTTGCCCTTGATCTCCAGATTCACATTGCCGACCGCGCGACCGGTGACTTCCTTGACTTTTCCCTTGACTTCTTCAACACGACCCTTGGCCTGATCCTTGTTCATGCTTTTCTCCTGAGTTGAATTGCGGAAATTCCTTCAATGGGTCGCATCGCGACGCCGACCCCGGACCCGAGATTGCGCCGAGGCGCGGCGATGGTCTGTTCGCCAGCGAACAAACGGGCGCTGCGACTAGAGCAGCCTGCCCGCGAGTCTGGCCATCCATTCCTTGACGCGCAGCAGCAGGCCTCGCCGTGCCCAGCTTTCCGCATCGATCGGCTGCGAAGCCGCGAGATCGCGGGCGAACAGGGCCTGCATCTTCGCCGCGAAGTCGCGCCCGAGCACCACCGCGTTGACCTCGTCGTTGTCGAGCGCGCTGCGCCAATCGAGATTGCTCGACCCGACGGTTGACCAGACACCGTCGATCACCGCGGTTTTCGAATGCAGCAGGGCGCCGCCGCGCTCATACAGCTTGACGCCGCCGGCCAGCAGTTGCGCATAGTGCGAGCGGCCGGCATGGAATACCGTGGCAGAGTCGGAATGTCCGGGCAGGATCAGCTTGACCGCGACACCGCGCGCGGCGGCGTCGGTGAGCGCCTTGAGCAACTGCGGATCGGGTACGAAATAGGCGTTGGTCAGGTGCACCTGTTTCTCGGCGTTGCCGATCGCCGATATCAGGGTCAGGTACATGAAACTGTAGGGATCATCCGGCGTGCTGCCGATGGCGCGCACGATGTCGTTGCCGCCGGCCGCGAGCGCGGGGAAATATCGCTTCCCCGCAAGCGGTGGCCCCTGTTGCTTGCGCCATGTTTCGACAAACAACTTCTGCAGGTCGGCCACCACCGGGCCATCGATCTGCAGATGGGTGTCGCGCCAGGCATCGGCCGCCGCCGCCGCCTTGGCCGGCCGTTGCGCCACCGATCCCGAGGAATAGACACTGCTGATGTTGATGCCGCCGATGAACGCGGTACGGCCATCGACCACCAGCAGCTTTCGATGGTCGCGATGATTGACGCGCCAGGCCGCGCGACTGGCGAGCGGGCTCAGCGGATTGAATTCGAGCACCGCGATGCCGCCGGCCACAAGGCGTTCGAAAAACGCCCTGGGGGTGGCGATGGCGCCGAAGCTGTCATAGATCAGATTGACCTGCACGCCACGACCCTGTTGCGCCAGCAGGGCTTCCGCGAACTGGCGGCCGATCTCATCGTCCTCGATGATGTAGGACTCGATGTTGATATGGTCGGTCGCCGCGCGGATCGCGGCGAACATCGCGGCGTAGGTGGCCGGGCCATCCTCCAGCAGGGTGACCTTGTTGCCGACGGAAAGCGGGCTGCCGACGATCGCCTGTTCCAGCGCGATCTGTTTGTCGAGGATGTCGAGGTCGCCGGACTTGCGCTTGAGCTCGGCGACGATCGCGGCACTGCGGCGGGCGGACACCGGGCCGCTGGCGCTGGCGAAGCGGGCCGCCTGCGCACCGTGGCGCGCCAGCACCGCATCGCTATCCGGCAGCGAAGCACAGCCTGCCGCGGTGAACAGGCACAGTCCAAAGGCGGCCGCCAGTGCACGCAGCGGATACTCCGACCATCGTCCGGCGCGCACGGCGGCATGCTCCAGCGCCGCAGGGACCCACTGCCGGCGCCCATCCCGGGCGCCGCCAAC
>JANPGJ010000606.1:0-17255 GCA_031423955.1 Burkholderiales bacterium | reverse complement strand
TGATGGTGATCGAAACCAGTGCGAGTCCGAGTTTGCGGGCGTCGTCACCCTTGCCGAGATCGATAGGGCTGGTCGGCGCGGCGACCTCGATGGCGATGATGCTCTCCGCGCCGATTCCGTCGAAGCTGACTACATGATTGCTGGCGGCGCCGACGTCGCCGGTGACGACGACCTCCCTCGCCAACGCGCCAATGATGATGCGCGCCTTGGCGCCCACATTGGGGCCGAAGCCGCCGGCGACCAGTTCGAGATCGAATTTCGGCGGCAAGGTGCCGTTCAACTCGATGATTGCGAGTTTGCCGGTGCTCCAGCGGCCAAACGTTTCGGCCTTGCCGATGCCGTAGGTACGTTTGACGAACGATGGCAGTGCTTCGGCGGCGAACCTGATCGGCTGTTTCAGGCTTTCCGGGGCGATTGCTTGCGTTTCCGCGGCCGATGGTGTGTTTGCCGCGAGCGGCGCCGCGGCTTTCTCCGGTTTGCCGTCACCACCGGGATCACAGGCGGCGCAGGCCGCAGCGAGTACCAGGATGGTGGCGCGCTTCATGGGCGTGCTGAAAGCATGTCGCATATTGATTACCTCCGTGTGGGTCAGTCGAAGTTGCGGCGGATGTCCGTGATTTGGCGCAGTCGATTGAGGTAGCGGATGCCGCCGGCGCGATAGCTGAATTCCGAGCGCATATGGCGGCGCGCCAGCATCCCGCGATCGCGGCCGGCTTGCGGATCGTCGACCAGGCCGCGCATCAGTTCGGCCGCCTGTGCGCCGTCGGGTTGCGCCCACACCTGGCCGGCATGATGCGGATACTCGCCTTGATTGACCGCCACCAGTTCGAAATCGACCGCGAATGACACATCCGGCCGCATGAAATCCATGTTTCCCGAGAACCCGGTGGCAATCACCGGCATGCCCAGCGCCATTGCTTCGGCGATTCCAAGGCCATAGCCTTCCGAGCGATGCAGCGACACGAAGCAGTCGCAGCAACGCACCAGGTTCTTGACCTCGTTTTCGGTCAGCATGTGTTTGATCAGCGTTACATGGCCGGCCAGGTCGGACACGGCCGCTTCGAGGGCTGCAAAGTCGCCGGCATCGCCGGCCACGCCGTTCACCTTGATCACCAGGTGAGTCCTGGAGAACGGCCGCGCCGCCACCAGGCTGCGAAAGGCGTCGATCACGCCATGTGGATTCTTGCGCGTCGAGAACGAGCGCAAATCGTACATGAAAAGGAACACATACTCGTTTTCCGGGATGCCGAAGTGGCGCCTTCCGAGAAATGTCGCAAGGCCGACCTCGCAGGCCTGCGGCAGATGGACCACCGGTTTCGTGCAGGCCGCCGCGAGCGCGTCCCTGACAAAGGCGCTGGGTGCCCAGATCTCGTCGAAGCGGTCGAGTTGGCGCGCCCACTCGGCAGGATAGCGGGGCAGTTCCCACATTGGAAACACGATGTTGTAGCCCTGCCATGCCTCGCGGTAGGAAAGATGGGCGAGTGCCTGTTCGACTTCATTGCCGTTGATGTGGAAAACATTGATTTCGGCCACCTCGTCGGTCAGCACGGCGCCGAATTCGGTTGCCTGGGCTGGCTCGGGGACAACCAGTTTGTAGATGTCGGTCAGCGCCGGCGGCGCCGCCACGGCTTTGAGCGAGCGCCAGGTATTGCGCAGGTGCTCGCCCATCCCGATCGGCATGAACGGATGGCCGACCAGGCGTACGCGCTGCCGCTGTTTGGTCATGCGCCGCCGGCTCCAGAAGGCGGGCGCAGCAACAGCGCTGCGTCCAGCGCGTTGCGTACCGCTTCGAGGTAGGTGTGACCGAAGCGCAGGTCGGGTTCGAGGTACGCGCCTTCGGCCCATTCGTTCCAGGCGTTGACAAACACCAGGCGCGCGTCGCCGCTGTGTTGCAGACGGGTCTGGTGCAGTGTCTCTTCAAGCCAGGCCTGGAATGCACCGGGGGTCGCATGCTCGAAACAGAAGCTTGTATGCTGTCTTCGCGCCGTGTTGTCCCAACCGGTGGCGACGCCCTGGAAGCGCGTGTAGCCGGGCGGCTCGCGGGTCGCGAAGCGTGCCGCGAGGTCGCGGTAGTCGGCCACATGTCCCTTGAAATCCGGATTGATGATCTCGCCACCCGGCGCCTTCGTTTCCGCCAGTTCCTGCGGCGGAAATTCCACGCTGGCATCGCATCCGAAGCGCGCCGGGTCGGCCTGCATGTGCACCAGTTCCAGCGATTCAACCATCGCGATGTAGATTTCGCCGATGCCCTGTTGGCGGCACGCGGCCCGCCAGCGTTGTGCGGTCGCGGCGAAGTCGGGAAACAAAGTCACGCGATAAACCAGGATCAGCGGCCGGCCGTCGATGCGAATGTAACGGCGGTCACGAAAATAACGCATCAGGTCGCCGATCACCGCCAGGTCGTCATCGCTCGAATGCGCCTGCGCGATCAACACGTCCTGATCCTGCCCGTCCCAGCGTCGGGTCCAGTTTTCGTTCGCCCAGCAGAGGCAGAACGGAAAATCCGGCTTGCCGGACGCCAGCATCTGCTCGATTGGCCGTTCCAGGAGGCGCTTGCCGCCGAACCAGTAGTAGTAATGACAGAAACCATGAACCCCGTAGCGCTGCGCCAGTTCCACCTGATGCTCCATGATTTCGGGCAGGCGCAAGTCGTAGAAACCAAGGTCGGCCGGCAGCCGCGGCTGGAAATGGCCGGCGAAATTGGGCCGTGCGCGCGTCACGTTGGCCCACTCGGTGAAGCCCTTGCCCCACCACCTGTCATTCTCCGGAAACGGATGGAATTGCGGCAGGTAAAAGGCGATCACCCGCGGGATCACGGTTTCGTTGAGGCGTTCCGGCCACTTGCGCGCGAGGGTCGCGATATTGCTGGTGATCGCGCGCATTTTCAGGCCGGCGTCGACCGCGTCGGTCGTCTTCGACAGGTGATGCACCACGGTCGCGGCGGGGTTGTAATAAACCGCATGGCCCGCCGCCGTCACCTGCAGGCACAAGTCACCGTCTTCGCAATAGCAAGGCAGAAACTCCTCGGAAAAGCCGCCGAGTCGTCGCGCCAGTTCCGTTGGCAGCATCAGGCAGGCGCCGGATACGTAATCCACGCGTCGAGCATAGGAATAACGCGGCGCCTGCGGATCGTCGTTGAGGCCAACCATGTCGGCACCGCCGTCGGGCCGAAAGGCGACACCGGCTTCCTGCAGGTGGCCGCTGGGATAGATCACGCGCGGTCCGGCCGCACCGGCATCGGGAAAGCGTTGAAACGTGTCGACCAGTGCAGCCAGCCAACCCGGTGTCACCTGAACGTCATTGTTCAGGTAGAGCGTGTAGCGGCCGCGCACGTGCTGCAGTGCCTGATTGCAATTGCGCAGGAAGCCCAGATTCGTCTCGTTGCGCAGCAGGCGAAGGTTCGGGATCGAAGCGCAGATTCGTGCCGTATCGTCGGTCGACGAGTCGTCGGCAACGATCACTTCGAAAGTCACTCTCGGGTCGTCGTGCAGGGCGATCGACCACAGGCACTCGAGCGTGATGCGCAGATTGTTGAACACCGGCACGATGACCGAAACTTCAGGTCGTTCAACTGTTGCGGGTAGCCGCACGTTCGCTGCGGCGACCTCAAGGGCCTGGTCGCCGATGTCAAGCAGCGACGGGCGCGGCGGCACCACCCGCGCCAGGCGTTCGGCCCTGATGCGCTGGATGCGCGCCTTGACGGGCGCATAGTCGGACCATTCCCAGTGGCCGTCGGCGACAGGAAGATTCGCCGGAACGACCGGTCGGCGACCCTCCGATGGCATCGATCGCGCCGCCAGCGGTGCTGGCGGAAGCGCGGATGTACCCGCTGTCGCCCGGTCTGCCGATTCGAACTTGTCGTGCCGGAATGCCCGCCAGCGTCGATAGGAGTCATGTTCGGCAAACAGCGAACCGGTGAGGCGAAATACCCCGCCCTTGATGCGCTGCTTGGCGATCGGACTCACGGGCAGTTGGCGATACGCGCGGATTGTTCGTTCCATCATTGCCGGCTGCGCCGCAAGAACCGCGCGATGCACCCGGCGCAGCGGCCCCAGCCAGCGCCAGAGCCGTGAATTTTCGACCGCGGCGAGCCTGCCGCGCAAGGCCTCGACCTCCGCCGCTTTGGCGAGGCGGCCTTGCTCCTGGTTGCCAACCGCGATTTCCAATTCAAGGGCGTGGCACTGATGTGCATGTTGCTGGTGCGCGCGTTCGCTTTCAATCCGCAGGAGCGCGGCCTTGAGTTGCTCGATTTCCTGCGCAAGCTGGATTTGGCGGGCTTCGCCCAACGCGTTGTCGCGGCGCGCCACGGCCATTTGTTCGGCCAGGGCAGCGGCCTGAGCGGCATGGAAAGAGGCGGCCGATTCACGCTCTGCGAGTGTCGCAGCGAGCTCGCCAACCCGCCGCTCATGTTGCGATTGCGCGGCGCCCAGCGCATTGGCGGTCGATTCCATGAGCGCCGCCGCCGCGTCAATCTGCTGCGTGTACTCGGCGTTGCGCAATGCCAGCACGCTGCGCAGTTCGGCGAGCTGTCCGTCGCGGGTAGCAAGTTCACGATGCAATTCCAGCACCCGGTTGTCCAGTTTGGCGTGGCTTTTTTCGAGCGCAAGCAATCGCGCCACCCGGGCTCCGTCCGGCGCGGGCGCGCCGTCCGAATCACGGTGCTGCGGGACTCGGGCCTGGCCGCCGGATGCCGGTTCAGTCACGGGCGTCTGCGCTGATGCCGCCGATGCAACCGGCAGAACCTGCGCATCGTCGGCCCGGGTAAGGCGCGCCTCGATCTGGCGGAGACTCGCCGACACTGCATCCGCCCTCTGCTCGGCGGCCTGCCATGCGCGCAGTGCCGGATGCAGCAACTGCGCATGTTCGCCCAGTTTCCGGAGCAGCGCCGAAAAGCCCGCGTCTTCGAGGTGGTTCTGGCCGCTGGCGATCGCCAGCAGCGCCCGGTAGAACTCCGCGACCGCCGGCGGCAGGGCGGCCTCGAGGTCGAGGTCGCGCGGCTTGAAGTGGCTGTGCCGCAGGCTGGCTTCCAGAAAATGCGTCGCATATTCCTTAAAGCGCGCATCGCTGACGTCGAGCGCGTGGCCGATGCAGCGGCCGATGCGTGCAAGCGCGAGGCCAGGGTCGGCCATCAGTTGATCAAAATCCACCACCACCCGGCCACAGCCGTCGGAAAAGGTGAGCGCGGTCAGCGCGTGCTCGAGCCAGAGATAGTGCGATTGCGTCGGCGCGATCGCGTCCCGCTTGGCCAGCGACTGCGCAACGCTCAAGGGGTTGCGGATCGCAATGACATAGCGGACTTCCGCATTGAGGTGCTCGAATACGGTTTTCCAGAACGGCAGCAGGCGCGAAATGCGCGGGTCCTTGAGTCCGAAGGTGGCGATTCCGGCCGTCTTGGCACGCAGCAGTTCCACCGCCCGCAGCCGGAACTGATCAGTTGCCGCACCGGTAAGCTCGTCGACGCTGATCGGCGACCAGGTATGCCAGGTGTGTCCTAGTGCCTGCAGGATCTCGTTGTTCAGGTTGTAGATGTCGAGGTCTTCGAAGAAGCCTTTTTCGTTGTTGCCCGGAATGCCCTGCATCAGGCTGGAACCGAGGTCGACGCCAAGCACCTCGAGGCCGCGGGTAATGGCGCTGGTGCCGCTGCGGTGCATGCCGAGCACGACGACGATGCGTGGAGAGGAATCACTCATGCGAATGCTTGAAGATAGTCGGGCGTCAACCGGCGGCCACCAGACGGCGCCGGTGCGGTCGACCCTGCGGGGATGCAGTTCATGGACGGGATCTGGCGGGCGCCGGGGTACGTGTAATGGTCGTCGCGCACCATGCCGAGCCGGCGGTGGCGCGCCCGGAAATATCAAGTCGAGTGTGATTGGCCATGCGATGGATTGGCAGCAGCCTGCCATCGGGATGGCTGCAGGCAAGGCCGATTGACAGGTACGCCAGTTGCGGCGGTACGGTCAGCCGTGTGTCGATGCGGCAGCGATGGGCACCGGCATCCAGCGCCGGCAGCGGCGAGCCCAGCAGTGTCGTGTTGGTGCCGAAGGTGGTGACCCCGGCGTGGCTGCGCAGGGAATACTCGAGGATCGGCCGTTCAATACGCTCAAAAAGCTCGAACTCGATGATTACGCTTAACTGGTCGCCACAAGCGAAGGCGCGCGCCTTGATTCCGGACGCGTCGCAGACCACGACATCGGTGATCAGTCCGGCCGTCGGTGCCTCGGTGGGTGTATCGAGCTGCAGGAAATCGCAATAGGCATCGGCGACCGGACTCACCAGCCCCCACGCTAGCGCGAATTCGGTATGTGCCTGGCCAATGAACCAATTGGCGAAGCGGATGCGGTCGCCGTGCAGGGGATCCGGATATGCCTCTTGCAGGTCGGTCCGCATGCGGTAAATCGACCACATCAGGTTGGTTAGCGTGGCGTGCGGGAAGCGCTCGATGCCGCGTGCGGCTTCGAGCGGCTCGATCAGCCATTTCCAGAAGCTGTCGCCTGCCGTGGTCGCCGGTTCGGGCCAGCGCCGGAAGGCATTGCCGATATCGTGAAAATAGATTTTCGCCAACGTCGGGCCAATCGGCTCGCCGTTGTCAAAGCAAATCAGTCCGTGAAACGGATCGATCGTGTCATAGTTGAACGCTGCGCTTGGCGCTGCATCGCGATTCCAGTCGTAGCCATAACGCTCGCAGGCGCTGTGGTACGGCTGCAGGCGGTGCAACAGTTCGAGGTGCTCGCCGCCAAGTTCGACCGTCCAGCGGCGCGCGGTAGCCACCCGCAGATGCCGCGGATCAACCAGCCCGGGGCGCGTCAGTTGCTCCGGTTTGCACAGGAATGCCGCTGCCCTGATCTTGTCATCATGAACCGGCGCGATGGCCGTGGTAATGCGGCGCAATTCCTCGAGAGGGTTGGCGAGCAAATCCTCGTAGCGAACCGTGAGGGCGCCCAGGCGTGCCCACGACAATGACAGGGCGTAGGCTTGCGGAAAGGAATACTGCAGGTAGCGCTGCGCGTTCCGACCCGGACTTTCGCCGTCGCCCTTGAGACTGCTGAGCGCGGGATCGGCGCCGTCGTCGCTCCACTTGATGAAGTGAAACAGGGAGATGAAGGTGTCGCCCGGATGGCGAATGGTGGTCAGCACGGCGACCTGATTCTGTACCAGCCAGCGCACCAGGCTCTCGCTCGGCGGCAGATGCTGATGGGTGACGAAGCTTGCCGGCAACGTCGCCGCGAACTGCTCATCCCACTGGTTGGGCAACTCGACGATCGGCGTTCCATAGGCGTAGTGGAGCAGCCAGCGCAGCCAGGTGTTGCCGGTTTTCGGCGTCGACAGGATCATCAACTTCAGGTTGGCAGGGTCGGCACGAACGCCGCCGAGGAGCGTGCCGGAACGGCCGTCGGCGGGTTGCGCCGGCATCACAACCGCGCCCTCTTGCCCGTTGTTCGACAGCGGCGCAACTGCACCGGGGACCATGCGAATCAAGATTGCATCTCCGACGCGGGCATGGTGACATGCGGAACGCAATGAAAATCGATCAGCGCGGTCGCGGTATTTTGCTGCACCGGCATGATGCGGAATACATACGCGTCGAGCAGGCGGTGCAGGTATTGCTCGTCCTGGTCGACCATGCCGGTGACGCCCGCATTCATGAAATAGCTGCCTGGATTGAGGTCCGCACGGAAGCGGAACTCCGCCTGCGCCACCGTGCCCGCCGCCACGTACTGGTTGCCGGTGTCGATCGATGGCGCACTGACGCCGCCGCCGAGTTCGACGCCGGTCATGGTCTTGATCAACATTCCGAAGCGCACTCCGACGGCGCCCTGCTCGAATCGCACATCGTACAGATAGCGGTAGGAACGCCCGCGGATCAGGCAATTGACCGCGACGCCGGCGAGATTGACGATGCGCGGCCGTTCGATGATCGCACCGCGCGACTCATAGCCGACGGTGCTTTGCACCACCAGATGCGGGTCGAGGTACTCCTCGCCTTCCACGACTTCGGCCAACGGCGCTTCGGTTTCGCCAGTCACCTTGATCGGGTCGGCGCCGGCCGTGTCCGACGGACCATTTGCAAGCTTGATGGCGTCACGAATCGCCGCACGCTTGTCGGCCGGCGCGAACAGCAGTCGCTGATACCTGGCGACCATCGCCTTGGGCGCACCGATCGCGAGTTGCTCGCCGCCGTCGAGCAGGACGCAGCGATCGCACAACTCGATGACGGTCGACCCGGAATGCGAAACAAACAGCAAGGTCGCGCCCAGCCTGCGGATCGCTTCGAGGCGCGCGAAGCATTTGCGCTGGAACAGCTCGTCGCCCACCGACAGGGCCTCATCGATCACGATGATGTCGGGATCGACATTGATCGCCACTGCGAAGGCCAGCCTGACCACCATGCCGCTCGAAAAGGTCTTGAGCGGTTGGTCGATGAAGTCGCCGATATCGGCGAACGCAGCGATGGCGTCGAAACGCTGCTCGATCTCGGCGCGCGCAAGGCCCAGCACCACGGCGTTCAAATAGACGTTTTCCCGGCCGGTGAATTCCGGATTGAAGCCGGACCCGAGTTCGAGCAGCGCGGCGACGCGGCCATGGATGGTGATCGTTCCTTCGGTCGGATTCTGGGTGCCGCAGATCAATTGCAGCAGGGTCGACTTGCCGCTGCCGTTCCTGCCGATGATGCCCACCGCTTCGCCGCGCGCGACCTCGAAGGAGGTGCCGCGCAGGGCCCAGAACTCGCGATAGTAGCGGTGTCGGCCGCCGCGCAGCATCTGCAACAGGCGTTCATGCGGCTTGTCGTAGATGTGAAAACATTTGCCCAGGTTGTCGACGCGGACCGCGCTGTCAGAGGACATCGGCGAAGCCCTTGCGTGTTTTCTGGAACCAGGCAAAGCCGAAGCAGGCGAACGCCGCCGCCAGCGCCAGGTGCAGGCACAGGTCGAAAAGCACCGGCGCGCGCCCCCAGATCATCGCGTCGCGTATCTGCTCGATCGCCGGCGACAGCGGATTGAGGCGATAGATGCCGCGAAAGCTTTCGGGCACCGCCGCCAGCGGATAGAAGATCGGCGACAGGAACATCATCGCCGTGGTGGCGACCCCGGTGACCTGGCCGACATCGCGCAAATAGACGCCCAGCGACGCCAGGATCCACGCCGCGCCCACGGTGATGAGGATCACGGGAATGAGCAGGATCGGCAGCCACAGTTGGGTCAACGCGGGCCAGCCGAAAAAAATCGAATGGAAGGCAAGCCAGACCACGATGCTGATCAGCAGGTGGAACAGCGCCGACCCGAGCGCCACCACCGGCAGGATCTCCAGAGGGAAGACCACTTTCTTGACGTAATTGACATTGCCGAGGATCAGCCCGGGTGCGCGGTTCACGCATTCGGCAAACAGGTTGAACACCATCAGGCCGGCGAATAGAACAAGAGCGAACTCGGGTCGCGAATCCACACGGTCGCTCCAGCGCATGTTCAGTACCACGCTGAACACGAAGGTGTAGACGGTTAGCATCAGGATCGGATGAAACAGCGACCACAGGATACCCATCATCGAGCCGCGGTAGCGGCCGACCACGTCACGACGGACCAGATCCAGAATCAGCGCGCGGTTGCGCCACAGGCTTGCGCCCATTTCGACCGGGGTTGGCGGGAACGACTGCATGGAACTTTCAGGACTGGGTCAAACGCCGTATCGCTTCGCCCGTCGATTTGTCGCTTTGGTCAACGATTGAGCGGGCGATTGCAAATTGGTTGCGCGTGGACTGCACGACGCCAGACATGTGCTCGAAGCGCACGAAAGATCCGGATTTTACCTGTGTTTGGGGCGGGGCCAAGCGCGCCAATCACTGCTACTTGGACTTCCCGCATTGCGGAGATTGCGCACCAACAAAAAAACTCGCGCGACCGCCGGCGCCGGCCGCCAGAGCGCAACATTGCGCTACCCACTGCGACCCGGAAAAAGAAAAAAAAGCCCGCCGAAGCGGGCTTTTCATTCCAGCGGACTGGTTTACGCGGTCACTGCCTTGCGCTGGCGACGCATGGCGGCGACACCGATCAGGCCGAGGCCAAGCAGGGCCAGCGAACCTGGCTCCGGAACCCGGGCGACTGCGACGATCGAGTTGGTGAAGGCGAACCCGTCGGAACCCGAACCTCCCTGGATCGTGCCGGCCGGGACCGTGAGGTCGAAGCCCGCATTGATGGTCAGGATGCCGGAGGCCGGGGTATCAAGAGCGTAGAAGTTGTTGGAGGCGGCGATTGCACCGGCCGCATTGCCGGCCGTGCCGCTCATGTTGTAGGGACCGAACTGGCATTGATCACCGACACAGCTGCCTGGCGGCAACGCCGGGGTGCCTGGGCCACCGACTGCAACACTGGTGCCGTTGGTTTGCAGTTGTACCGTGGTCAACTGTCCAGGGCGCGGGCTGCCGTCGTTGCCCGGGCAATTGGCGGCAATCGTGCAGCTCTTGAACTGCGTCGAGGTCGACAGGTTGTCCTGCAGCAGCATGGGCGAAGAGGCCGGCACGACGTATGCGTTCTCAAAGATCCGCACTTTGAGGATGTTCTCGAACCCCGGAGCACCTACGCCGGCACCAAACCCAATGTTGTTCAACACGACCGATGCCAAACCGCCGGGACCGCAACCACCGCTCAGGCAAAAGCCGATGGAGAGCGGAAACGGGTCGGATGACCGAACAAGCGACTCCCGATAGATATTTGAGGTTACTGACAGCGCAACCGGGGCGGTAGTCGAATTGGCGGTTTCTGTTTCAACCCGCCAGCCGTTGACCATACCGGTGAAAACCACATTTTCCGGAACGGTAGCGCTGAACGGGTAGGTCACAGTCATGAGCGGACCGAGACCAGAGCCATCGAAAAAATTCATCTGGATGGTCGCTGATGCCGGTGCAGCGGACAAAAGTGCGCCCGCCGTGGCAACCGAGGCCAGGAGGGATTTGAAGAGTTTCATGATGATTTCCTTTTAAAAGTAAAACCTGAATTCAACAGTCAGCGACTTTGCTTCTCGGAACTCCGTCGTCAACTTGCCGGAGATGAGTTCTATAAAGCATACGCTGTGCCAGAAATTAAAAAATCAATAAATACAATAGGTTATGATTTTTCCGTCTTGATGAAATTTGGTTGATGTAAAAATTTTCGACACTAATTTCGCGGTTTTGCGGTCGATGGCCGGCAGCCGCCGGCGATTGACCCCTTGAATGCAACACCTTCCGGCTGTTGGTATGCGGCTGTCATTTGAGGCCGAATCGATGCATCAGGTCGTACAGGGTCGGACGGCTGACGCCGAGCGCATCGGCGGCCTTGGCCACATTGCCGTTCAGGCGCGCCAGCGCGGCGATCACGGCGCGCCGTTCCGCCTCGTCGCGCACCTTGCGCAGGTTCAGGTCGTCGCCATCCGGCGCGCCGGGCGCTGCCAGGCCGATATCGTCAGGAACGATCTGTTGGCCGTCGGCCATGATCACCGCGCGCTTGATGCAATTTTCCAGCTCGCGCACGTTGCCAGGCCAGGGGTGGGCCTCGATCGCGCGGACCGCGTCATCGCTGAGCGCCAGGCCGGCACGTTTCTGCTCGCTGGAAAAACGGTTGACGAAGGCGTGGGCGAGCATGGCGGCGTCGCCGGTGCGCGCCCGCAGCGCGGGAATGCTGATCACGATTTCAGCGAGCCGGTAATACAAGTCCTCGCGATAGCGGCCCAGTTTGGCCAGACCCATGAGGTCCTGGTGGGTGGCGCAAACGATCCGCACGTCGACCGGGATTTCGGCGCGCCCGCCGACCCGTTCAATCACCCGTTCCTGCAGGAAACGCAGCAGCTTGGCCTGCAGCGGCAGCGGCAAGTCGCCGATCTCGTCAAGCATCAGCGTGCCGCGGTGCGCGGTTTCGATCTTTCCGGGGGTGGTTTTCGAGGCGCCGGTGAAGGCGCCTTTTTCATAGCCGAAAAGCTCGCTTTCGAGCAGGTTTTCCGGAATTGCGGCGCAGTTGATCGCCACAAAGCGTTCACCGCGCCGCTGCGAGGCTTCGTGCAGCCCGCGCGCGAGCAACTCCTTGCCGGTACCCGATTCGCCCAGCAGCAGCACGGTGGCATTGCTGTTGGCCACTTTTTCGATGGTGCGACAAATGCGCAGCATTTCCGGATCACGCGTGATCAGCCCGGCCATCACGTCGGGCTGATGCATCGCCTGCAAGCGCCGGTTCTCTTGCTGCAGATCATGGAGCCGGTAGGCGCGCTCAATGGTGAGGTTGAGCAGTTCAGGCTCGAACGGCTTGGCGAAAAAATCGTATGCGCCCAGGGCGATCGCGCGCAACGCATTGGCCTGGTCATTCTGGCCGGTCAGCACGATCACCTTGGTCTCCGGCGCGAGGGTCAGAATCTGCTCAAGCAAACGGAAACCTTCCGATACCGAATCGGGGTCGGGTGGCAGCCCGAGGTCCATGGTAACAACCGCCGGCGCATGGCGCCGTATTTGCGTCAATGCGGACTCGGCATCGCCGGCTGTCAACGTCTCGAACTTGTCGAACGACCAGCGCAACTGGGTCTGCAGCGCCGGATCGTCCTCGACGATCAGCAACGGACGCAATTTTTCCGCACTCATGCCGCAGCCTGACGGTGAAGATCGGACTGCGCGCTGATTTCGAACAAGGGCAGCAGCACGGTGATTCTGGTACCGACATCGATTTCGCTGTCCACCGTGATTTTTCCTCCCAATTCGTGCACGTACTGGAAACTCTCATATGCGCCGATGCCCATGCCGGCCTGCTTGGTGGTCTGGAACGGCTTGAACAGGCGCTCGCGCAGAAATTCTGGCGACATGCCATGGCCATTGTCGCCGACTTCGATTTTCGCCTGTCCGCCCTGACGTTCCAGCTTGACCCAGGTCCGGCCGTCGGCATTGCTTGCGTCCAGCGCATTCTGCACCAGATGTCCAATCACGCGCTCGATGCGCTCCTCGTGGCCGCGGGTCATCAGCCGCTCCGCCGCCTGGATGTCGACCTGGCGGCCCTGCGCGGTCTTGGCGACGCGGATGCGTTCGATGATGCCGGCCAGATCGACGCCGATCGGCGTCCCGGGTGGCGTGGCGCCCTCGCGCAATTGCAGCATGAGTTGGCGCATCCGCTCAACCGAATGCTCGACGGTCATCAGCATGTCCTGGCGGAACTGCGGTTTTTCGCTGTGCCGCTCGGCATTCTTGAGCATCAGGGAAAGCTGTGTCACGATGTTCTTGAGGTCGTGCACCACGAAGGCGGACATGCGGTTGAACGCATCGAATTTTCGCACTTCGAGCAATGCTTCGGTGGCCTGCATCTGCGCCAGAAAGCTCGCCGCCTGGCGGCCGGCGGTGCGCAGCAGGTCGTTGACTTCCCAATTGACATCCATGGTCGTGCGCGCGCTGCCGAGAATCACGAACCCGGTCATCGCACCGCCGCTCATCAGCGGCACGATCAGCCAGGCGTTTGGAATCTGCGCCAGCCATTCGGGCAAGCGGAGTTCGTCGTAGCGCCTCGGGAAGCTGCGGAACTCCTCCAGGTTGACCACCCATCCGCTGCTCACCATGAATCTGCACAGGATGGAATCGGCCCGTTCCGTGTCGCTGGTCGCCGGCATGTTCCAGCGCGACGCCTGGCTGTAGACGGGCTGCGACGGGTCGCGCAGCCAGAGGACGCCCGACGGACTCTCGACCAGGTCCGCCAGGCCGCGAATGACCTGTTCACCCATCGCCGCCGGCGAGCTTTGCGTCGACAGCGTCTGGGTGAAGCGCAACCATTCCTCGCGATAGTCGTAACGATAGCTGAAGAAATGCTTGCCGACCAATACCCGAAGCTTGGCGCGCATCGACCCCGACAGCACCAGTATGCCCAACCCGAGCGCGGCGATGAACAGGAGCGCCAGTTGCAGGGCGCGGCCCCAGTCGCCGCCGAAGCTGCGCACGTAGTAGCCAACCGCGGCCATGAACAGCAGGTATCCGCCCACCATCATCAGGCTGGCGGAGTGGAATACGGCCTTTTGCGACAAGCGCATCTTGGCCAGCCAGTCGCGCGCGCGCGCGCTCGAAACCGCGAGCAGGGGAATGATCGACGCATGTACAAAACCGCGAATGCTGTACGCGTCGGTATCGAATTGCTTGAACAGCACCGTGTCGGCGAACAGGAAAAGGTCGTAAAGCAGGGCGGCCGCCAGGCCAAGACACAGCGGTTTTGCGCTCCAGCGGGAATCGGTGGTGACGTTGCGGAACAATTGTTCGAGCAGCACCAGCACGAACACGATCATCGCCAGCATGTGCAGCGAGGCGATTTGCGCCAGATTGCCGAGGGCCTGCAAGCCGGCAAACATGCCGAGATGAATCAGCACACCAAACACGACGAGCAGCACGGCGATGGGCGTCAGCGCGTTGGTCGAGGCCCCGTCGTTCGCCGCAGGCGCGGTGCGCGGTTTGATCAGGGTCAGCAGGAAGCCCGACCACGCCGCGTAACGCAGCATGTCGAAACCGAGTCCCAGCACGATGGCGACATTTGATTCGGTGAAGGTGAAGGCGAGCCCGGTGATGCCCCATGCCGAGGTGATGATCACCGCAGCAAGAATGTAGAGGGCCGCCCGGCCCTGACGCCAAGGCTGACCGAGCGCCCACAAGCGCAATGCGTACGCGGCGTAACCGACGCCGGCCAAGCCGTAGCTCCAGGCAATGATGGTCAGGGAGCGGCTATCCAAGGATTGGCTTTTCGGTGGTGGTAGTCGGGGGGTTGCGGGCTCGGCGCAGGCCGCCGAGATTGGGCCGCATGCGCCCGGGATTGGTCAGATTCACTGATTGCCGGCGAGGCGAACGACGACGGGACCAAGTCGCAGGCGTTTTACCGAGTTTACCCTTGCGCCGGCCGGCGTGCCGTCTGGAAGAGCGGCGTACGATGATCGGGGCCGCATGCAGCCGGCCGCTTCAAGCCGGCCGCGCACGAATCAGCTAGGTACACAAGCACAGTGCCTGGTGCCGAGATCGGCACTCCCGCGCGACGCCTACTGCGCGCCTTTGCCGGTCAGGACCACACCAACGGTCTCGAACAGCACGACAAGGTCGAGAAAAAGCGTGTGGTTCTTTACGTAATAGAGATCGTATTGCAGCTTTTCCGCCGAATCTTCAACCGATGCGCCGTAGTGGTAGCGAACCTGCGCCCAACCGGTCACACCCGGCTTCACACTGTGCCGCACGGCGTAGAACGGAATTTCACGCGTGAGCTGGTCTACAAAGTACGGGCGCTCCGGACGCGGTCCTACCAGGCTCATGTCGCCCTTGAGCACATTGATCAGCTGCGGCAGCTCGTCAATCCGCGTCTTGCGGATAAAGCGGCCGACGCGTGTCACGCGGCAGTCGTTGCCGGTTGCCCAGCGCGGCTTGCCATCCTGTTCGGCATCTGTCCCCATGCTGCGAAACTTGATGACGTTGAACAGGCGGCCGTTGATGCCGACCCGTTCCTGGCGATAAAAAATGGGGAAACCACCTTCAAGTGCGATCAGGATCGCGGTCAGAAGCATGATCGGCAGCGCGAGGATCAGCAACAATGCCGCGAACGCGATGTCAAACAGCCGCTTGACTGTCGTACGGAACATCCCCTGACGGAATCCGTCGCCGAATATCAACCAGCCGGCGCGCAGGGCGTCCAGGCGGATCTGCCCCAGGGTTTGCTCGAAATGGCTGGCAAGGTCGAGAACCTTGACGCCGTACAGTTTGCAATCCAGCAGTTCACGCAGCGGCATTGCCCCGCCGCGCCGCTCGCTCAATGCCACCACGATCTCGTCGACTTTCAAGGCGCGCGCCGTGTCGGTCAGCGATTTGGTATTTGGCAGCAGGCGATCAGCCGGTACGCTGATCATCTCTTCGGTCGGGCTCGGGTAAAACCCGACGATCTGCACATTCGGGTCGGACTTGTCGAGAGCGCGCCGCACTGCGAGGGCCTGCTCACCGGCTCCGAACACCAATACCCGCCGCACCAGCATCGGTGAGGAGCCGGAATGCGACATGCCGAGCCGATGAACAACCATGCCGAAGACTGCGGTCATGGCTGGCAACGCCAACAGTTCTCGCCCATTGCCGGAAAGCGGGGCCCAGGAAAAGATGGCGTAGGCGCAAAGAGCCGCAATACCAAGTGAGAAGCCCGCGCGTAACGCCGACTGCAAGATCGTGCGCGAATGTGCACTTTGGTAAAAGCCGAGCCACGCATTGAATGAAAGCGTGGTGACAGCGAGGGCGAGCGAACAGGCCACAACGACCGGCACGTCAATTGAAAGGTAGGAGCCGACCCACATCACGGCGGCAAGTACGCCAACGATCACAAACGAGAAGTCAGTGAGAATTTCCAGCACCGTTCTCAAGCGCAGCCAATGATTGAATAGCCTGATCATGTTTGGTGCTCCCTTTTCATAGCCTTGCCGAGCCAGCAAGTCTCAGGAAAAGTAGTCTTGTTCAGTTTGTGCGGCATGTAAGCAAAGGTAACCGGGTTCAATTGCGATTCCTATCCCCGAAATGTCACAACATGTCAACTTTTGAACGGAATCATGTGACACAGAACACACATCGGGAAAACGCAACGTTTGTTGACATATTCGGATCGCGTTGCTGCGCTCGCGGCTGCAATGCCAAGGTCATTTTTTGTGAATGACGGGAACATTGCGTCCGGATGACAACGGCATCTTTGAAGCAAACTTGAGGCGCCTGAAAATTGTTCAAATGCGCCACGACGTAACGGACAGTAAGTTTGTTCGCTTTTTGTGAAGTTTTGCTTACAGAATTGGTCCGCGCGTGATTTTTGGCACGCACTTGATGGAATTTAACAATCGCTGACAATGTGTTTCGACGCCGACAACGCGAAAGGCGTCGGGGTTGAGCTTCAAGTGGTTGGTTTGATCATTTTTC
This sequence comes from Burkholderiales bacterium, assembly GCA_031423955.1. Classification (GTDB taxonomy): domain Bacteria; phylum Pseudomonadota; class Gammaproteobacteria; order Burkholderiales; family JAEUOS01; genus JAEUOS01. Next base: position 355 of record JANPGJ010000606.1, on the reverse strand, counting down.
AGAAGGATTGGTCAACCACATTTGCAATCGTCGCTAGCCGCCAATGCCGGTTCGACCGGCACCGATGGGGCGATTCCGCGCAAAATCGAATGTTCATGCTTCAAAGCGCTGATGTTTGGTAGCGTGCAAAGACAAACGCACGCGGTTGAACGGGAGGCTGTCGAAGCCCTCCGCAAGCGCTGTCATTCTTTTTTTGGTGCCGACAGGAACCATATTTCAGAGGGGAAATCGCCATTTCGGATGATGGTTGCCCCCAGAGTTGCCACCAGGCCGCGACGATGGCGCCATAAGTCCGCACCCGGTGCGGAATTAACGATCACGTCGGCGGTGCTGTCCCTCGATGCCTGGCTCTCGC